>JAPKZK010000178.1 GCA_026393835.1 Candidatus Aminicenantota bacterium
CAAAGACCTGGATAAAACGGAATTCAGGGACCTGGATTTCCCCATCATTAACAACATTGAAACTGCGGAAATTACAAAAGGAAACGACGCCAGGGAAGGTTTGAAAAAACAGGTGACCCGGCCGGTCTACTGGCACGATACTATGCTCAAATTCCTCCAGGATAAAAAGATTGAAAAATTCACGGAAATCGGTTCCGGTAAAGTCCTCTCCGGCCTGGCGAAACGCACCGCCAAAGAAGTGAATATGGAGGTTGAAATCCGCAGCATCCAAAGCCTGGAAGATTTAATATTAAATTAAAAGATAAAGGTATTATGACAAAGAAAATAATTGCTTTAACATCGGTATTTTTTGTTTTCACCTCCAGCGCCTACGGCTACATCGATCCCGGTACCGGGAGCTACCTGGTCCAGGTTCTCATCGCTGCTTTCGTGGGCGCGTCCCTGGGCGTCAAAGTCTACTGGAAAAAAATCAGGACCCTCTTAAAAAAATGGTCCGAGAAAAATAAGGAAAACAAAAACCAGGGCCATGAGTGATACAATCACCCCGGCCTCCTTCCGGGACCCCAGCGGTTTTCTTTTCCTTCGCGACGGCGTCCTGTACCGCCAGGTAAATACGTCTTACAAAGAGAATTACCTGCAATTAATGTCCTCCGGCCTTTACGAAAAGCTGGCGCAAGAGGGCCTCCTGGTTCCGCACGAGGAAGCGGATATTCCCTTCTGCCGGAACCGGGAAAAGGACGGCCATAAGGTTCTCAGACCAGAAAAAATTCCTTTTATTTCCTACCCCTATGAATGGAGTTTCAGCCAATTAAAAGACGCGGCTTTGACCACCCTCAAAATTCAAAAACTGGCATTTGAAAAAGGGCTGATTTTAAAAGACGCCAGCGCTTACAATATCCAGTACCACATGGGCAAACCCATCCTCATCGACACGCTCTCTTTTGAAACCTACAAAGAAGGGGGACCCTGGGTGGCGTATGGCCAATTTTGCCGCCATTTCCTGGCCCCGCTGGCGCTCATGAGTTATAAAGATGTCCGGCTGGGACAATTGCTGCACATCTATATCGACGGTATCCCGCTGGACCTGGCTATTTCCCTGCTGCCCTTTTCTACCCGCTGGAATTTGTCCCTCTATATGCATATCTTTCTCCACGGCTGGAGCCGGAAACGGTATGAAAATAGAATCACTTTACCCACAGGCCCACCCACAGGCCGCAAAGTTAGCCGCCTGGGTTTCCAGGGCATTATCGAGAGCCTGGAGACAGCGGTGGGGAAGCTGAAATGGTCGCCGGGGGGCACGGAATGGGACAACTATTACAACGCCACCAATTATTCTCCGGCCGCGCTGGAACATAAAAAAGAAATCGTCGCGGGTTATATCGGCCGGGTCGCTCCCCAGGGGGTGTGGGACCTGGGGGCCAATAACGGTTTGTTCAGCCGCATCGCCGCCAATAAAGACATTCCCACCCTGGCCTTCGATATCGACCCCTCGGCAGTGGAATCGAATTACCTCATTTGCAAGGAAAAAGGGGAAAAACGGATGCTCCCTCTGCTGCTGGATTTAACCAACCCCAGCCCCGGCATCGGCTGGGAAAACCTTGAAAGAACTTCTTTCGCCGGGCGCGGACCCGTGGATTTAATCCTCTGCCTGGCCTTGCTTCATCACCTAGCAATCGCCAATAATGTCCCTTTCGACAGGATTGCCCTGTTTCTAAGCCGCTTATGCCGCTTTGCGGCGCTGGAATTCGCGCCCAAAGACGACTCCCAGGTACAGCGGCTCCTGGCCGCCAGGGAAGATGTGTTTCCCTCTTATACCCGGGAATCCTTCGAACAAGAATTTTCTCACTATTTTAATATCCTCGACTCAACGCCCATTAACGATTGCAAACGCACCCTGTATTTGTTGGCAAAAAAGTGAAACAGAAAAAATGAAACAGAAATGAAAAAATTCATTTTTTATCCTTATTTATTCGCCCTTTTCCCGGTTCTTTTCTTGTACACCCACAACATCAAAGAGACCCGTTTATCTCAAGCCTTCCCTGCCCTGGCGATTTCACTGGTATTTTTCTTACTATTATGGGGGATTTTCTTAGCGGTTCTAAAAGACAGCGCCCGGGCCGGGATTGTTACCGGTGTTTTCATCTTACTATTTTTCAGTTACGGACATCTTTACGAACAATTGAATTATTTAACTTCCGGGTTCAACCTTGGAGAGATGAGCCATTTCGTCATGATCCCGGTTTTCTTAATCCTGTGGTTGATGGTCTTTCGGTTTGTATTACGATCGGGAAAAAATTTCCATGCGGCCACGGGTTTTCTTAATCTTATGGCCCTCTGCCTGGTGCTGATTAATATTTTTAATATCGTTGTTTTCGAAGTAAGCCGCAGTTCCGCAACGGACAGTGTGGGAAAACCCGGACTTCTCTCCGTCGACAAGACAGCAAATCTCCCGGACGTCTATTTCATCATCATGGATGAATACGCCGGCCTGGAATCCATAAAAAAACTTTATGATTACGACAACAGGGAATTTGTGCATGAATTGGAGAAAAGGGGATTTTATGTCGCTGAAAAAAGCAAAACCGGTTATACCTCTAGCGAACAATGTGTGGCTTCTGTTTTAAACATGAGATTTCTCGAGCGCGGGGAAGACCCATACTGGTTGATCCAAAACAGCCAGGCGACCCGGCTTTTTAAAGAACAGGGCTATACCATTTTTATCTTTCCCATCAATTCCCGCGCCGTATTTAAAAACAGCGAGCGGGTTTTCGAATATACCGACCCATGGTTTAACGATTTCAATTTAACCCTTTTAGAAACCTCCATGCTGAGATTTTTAGCCGAAGCCGTTATGGAGAACAACGATTACGGGCAGCGTTACCGCGATAAGATATTGTATATTTTCGAGACATTGGGCCGGTTGCCCGGTGAGAAGGGGGCGAAATTCGTGTATTGTCATCTCCTTTGTCCGCATGTGCCTTTTGTTTTCGACGCCGGTGGGGGCGCCGTTCAACCGGGAAACTTCTTTAATCTGAAGGATAAAAAATATTACCTCGATCAATATATATATATGAGTAAAAAGATACTTGAGACCGTGGACAAGTTGTTAAAGCGGTCCGGGGTTCCGCCCGTGATTGTGATTCAATCGGACCATGGGCAGCGGGGAACCACGGGTTCTTCTCGCATGCCGGTGGAAACGTCATGGCAGGATATTTTCAGCGCCTATTACCTGCCCGGCGCCGGCACGAAAGGGTTGTCTCCCTCAATTTCCCCGGTCAATACATTCCGTCTCATTTTCAATGCCTATTTCCACGGCAGTTTCCCCATACTAAAATAACACCATCGACAAATTTGCCTCCGATATTTCCCGGCTGCCGGCTCCCCCGGTTCCTCCTGCACCACCCGTTCCACCCGCAATATAGAGTAAAGGGGCCGGAAAAGTTTCTAACTGAAACCCGTCGGTACGGTTCTACAAAACGCTCCCCCACGCAGTGGGGTTAAAAAAAAATTTTATTTATGTTATAATGAAACCTTAAATGGCGATAAAAATATAAAGGTGATAAGATGAATGATTATGCGTTCTTATTCCCCGGCCAGGGTTCACAGGTCGTGGGGATGGGAAAAGATTTGTATGAGAAGACGGAATTTGGGAAAAAAACCTTTAAAATGGCGGACGACATTTTGGGGTATTATTTCTCAAAAATTTGTTTCGAAGGATCGGAAGAAGAGCTGCAGTTAACCTCTAACGGTCAACCTGCCCTGCTGACGGTCTCCTACATATTATTTAATTTACTCGGTCAAGCGCCGGCCATTGCCGCCGGTCACAGCCTGGGCGAGTATTCGGCCCTGTTATGCTCCGGCGCCATGAAATTTGAAGACGCGGTGCTGCTGGTTCATAAACGGGGCAAGTATATGCAAGCGGCCGTGCCTGTGGGAAAAGGCGCCATGGCTGCACTTATGGGCGCGGATGTGGAAAGGATTAAACAGGTAGTCAAGGAAGTTTCAAAAGGCAACGGCAGACTGGGCGTGGCCAACTGGAACGGCTCAGGCCAGGTGGTTATTTCCGGCGAGAAAGCCGCTGTCGAAGAAGCGGCAAGAAAAATTGCCGCCCGGGTAACCAAATTTCTCCCTGTTTCCGCCCCATTTCATTCTAAAATGATGCAGCCGGCGGAAGATAGGCTGGCCAAAGACCTGGATAAAACGGAATTCAGGGACCTGGATTTCCCCATCATTAACAACATTGAAACTGCGGAAATTACAAAAGGAAACGACGCCAGGGAAGGTTTGAAAAAACAGGTGACCCGGCCGGTCTACTGGCACGATAC
>JAPKZK010000048.1 GCA_026393835.1 Candidatus Aminicenantota bacterium
TAATTTCCGTTCTTGAATCTTACAGTACCTTAACAATGTCACCATCACTTCGGATGCGTTTTTTTTGTTGCTGAATGCGGTATTTGCTTTTTCAACATCGATCTCCAGGAGTTTTGCATATTTCTGTACGAAACCATAGGCTGATTCTTTGATATAATCGAGGAAGGTTTCCTCTATCCTCGAAATATTGGGGCTGACGGCTGAAAAATTCAGTTTTAAAACCATGTAATTATTTCTTTCTTTGGTGGGCTTTTGGTGGATTTCGGTTCCATTGAAAAAGAAATCGAAACGGTCTTTTAAAGAGATGTCATAATAAGCTTCCAGTATGCCCAGGAACAGTGATTTCCCGAAACGCTGCGGGCGGATGAAAAATAAGTAACGGCCTTTTTTTTCAATATCCCGGATGTACCGGGTTTTGTCCACGTAATAGTAATTCGCATCACGAAAGTCTTTGAAATTGGCTATACCATACGGAATTTGTTTTAAATCTTGTTCTTCAAGCATGGACCTATCTTAATCCAAAAAAAATCAATTGTCAACCATGGGCATGTGGGCATGGAAAAGGAAGAAGAGCGGAAGCGAAGAAGAGAAGAAGCGAAGCAAAAGGGGATTTTTATTGGCTGTTCCGGGAAACCTTTGTAGCTATTTTCATACTAATCGAAAATCTGGTATAATATAAAAGCGGAGCGATATATCCGTAGGAATGTTTAGATTAGGAGAACAGGTTTGACGAAAGAAATTGTTATTATTGCCGGCGCTAATGGGTCGGGAAAAACTACTTTTGCCAGGACTTATGAAGAGAAATACCCTATCGCATTTATCAATGCGGACGAAATTGCAAAAGAAATCAGCCCGAAGGATATTGAAAACCCTCAAGTAAAGGTAAAGGCAGGGAAAATCTTTCTCAAGAAAATTCATGAGTTGATGAACTCAAACGAAAACTTTATAATCGAATCGACCTTATCGGGAAGGTCGTTGTTAGGGTGGATTAAAAAAATTAAATTGAAAGGTTATTCTATCAGGCTCCTGTATATTTTTATTGAGAGTCCCGATTTATGCATTGCTCGAATTAGGGAACGTGTTCTAAAAGGCGGGCATTTTGTGCCGGACGATGATGTGGTTCGCCGTTTTTACAGGAGCAAACTGAATTTCTGGAATGTGTACAAGGAACTGGCGGATGAATGGTATTTAATATATAATTCCCAGCAAGAGTTTATCGAATTTGCATTCGCTAGAGAAGGGGGTTATGTCATTAATGATGAAGAATTGTTCCGGGAATTCATGAAAGATATTGAAGGAGAAAAACAATGAAGGTAGATAAACTCGATAATATTGAAATTTACCAGAAAGCCTTTGAAATTCAGAAGATCGGCAATGAAGCCGTAAGAAAGGTCCTAAAAGAGAATAAAAAGAGAGGAATCCCTATTGTCTTTTCAAAGAACGGCATCATCTACTACGAACTTCCCAATGGTGAAATAACCACCAAAAGCCCGTTTGAGAACAAACAAGCTTCTTGATTTTTATCCTGTGAAGGGGAAAAAATTTCCTGGGTCATAATCCACAGTGTACTGTATATTGTGCACATTTTTTTATTGCTTTTGACAACGTGTTCCTGGTATAATGAAGTGTTCAGGAGGGAAAAATGTTCGCGGATTTATGGCTATCCATCAAACAATTGTGGAACCAGCAGCCCTTGTGGTCCAACCTGGCCAGTATTTTCGGCGTGATAGCGGCGGTTTACGGGTTCCTGCATGCCGTCGGCCAGGGGGTGAGGGCGCTATTTCGTTTCTTGAACCGGGAGAAGATTGCATCACCGGTTGAAGCCCTATTTCAGCCGGGAAGAAATCCTGCGGGCCATCGACAATTACGTCCCCACGCAGTGCCAGAATGTAGACCCGGCAGCTGCGGCCGAACCGGCCCGCGTCCATGCCTTCGCCACCCAGGAAAAATTGATCCCCTTCTTTATTAAAAAAGTATTCCGGGAAAAAAAAGAAGAAAAATACTACCTGGTTTTGGCGGATTCGGGCATGGGCAAGACCACCTTTATGATCAATCTTTTTTTAAAATACTCCGGGAAACGATTTAAAACCTACCGCATCGTGCTGGTTCCCCTGGGGCATCCCAAAGCCGATGAGAAAATCGAATCCGTGGAAGATAAACCCCGGACCATTTTGTTATTGGATGCCTTTGACGAGGATATCAAGGCGGCCCGGGATTACAAAACCCGGATGCAAGAGATAATCGATAAGACGCTGGATTTCCAGACCGTGATCATCACCAGCCGCTCGCAATTTTTCCCTTCGGACCCTGATATACCTCAAGAAATAGGGTTGTTCAAGTTTGGCGGCGACAAAGGGGAACACCGGTTTTACCGGCTTTATGTTTCACCCTTCAGCCAGGGGGAAATCCACCGCTATTTGCGGCGGAAGTACCCGTTATACCTGTGGTTTAAGAGATGCAAGGCCCACAGCATCGTAACCAAATCGCCGGACCTGATGGTGCGGCCCATGCTGTTGGCCAATATCGAGGATTTGTTGGCGGGGCGGAAAAATTACCGGTATACTTACGAGATATACGAGGAGATGGTGGAGCGGTGGATCAAACGGGAGCGAGTAAAGGACAAAACCGAGTTGAGAAAGTTTTCCGAGGTGATCGCCCGGGACATGTATGAAAACCAGCAGGCCCGTGGAGGGTTCTTTATCCTCCATGACCAGGTGGGCCGATTTGCGGAAAAGTACGGCATCCGGTTGGATGAATTGGAGATGCGCAGCCGTTCGCTGCTGAACCGCAATGCCGAGGGTAAATATAAATTTGCCCACAAGTCCATCCTGGAATACCTGCTGTCGTTGGAAATTATCCGGGACCCCGACTTTCGCGCCGGGTTTAATTACGACAACATGGAACAAACTCGCCGGTTTTATTATGAACATAATGTAATACCTTTTTTCTCCCGGCCATTAAGCGGCCATTTCCAATTGTTTGACAAAGATAGAGGAAGAATAGCTGTTGACACAAAAAGGATAGACATAAAGAAATTGGATTTAAAGGAGTTGGAAAACATTGCAGTACTGGTGTTACCTGATAATGGAATCACCGACCTCACGCCAATGCAAGAATTGAAGAATATTCAGGCCCTAGATTTGAGGGACAATCAAATCACCGACCTCACGCCGCTGAAAGAATTGAAAAATGTTCAGGTACTATCTTTATCCAAAAATCAAATCACCGACCTCACGCCACTGCTGGAATTGACATCTCTTAAGTGTCTTTATATACAGAGTAATCCAATAACAAAAAACGCTGCATTCGAAGAACTGAAAAGAAGATTGGGAAAGAATCTTATAATTTAAGGAATCACCGTGATTGCGAATGTTCCCGGTTGGGGGAAAAGAATGGCCTGTCCCTTATCCCGGCCCCAATTGGGGCGGAATATTTCCCGGTTGTATCTTATGATAAATCAAATGGGAAACTCCTTTATCCACTTAGGGGAGACAATTTTCCAGGCCAGGGAAATGCCCCACGAACTAAAAGAGGCTTTCAAAAAGTTGGGGGAAACGTTCCCCTACATGGGGGGAGGTTTCCCCTACCTGGGGGAGGATTTCCCCTACATGGGGGAAGAGCTCCCCTACCTGGGGGATGGTTTCCCCTACCTGGGGGAAGGGTTCCCCTACATGGGAAAGAGTTTCCCCCACCTGGGGGAAGGTTTCCCCCACGTTTGGCAAGCCCGCACCCCATTGTACTTTTTGGTTGGGGTTTGATTCATCAAACCCGAAAAATGAACCCCCCTGTGCCGGGCTTGATAAATCTCAATGTTTAAAAACAGGAAATTCAGGGTTTTTCTTCTCCCAGTCTTCCACAGCGGAATGAAGGCGGGTTAACCGGAAATACGTATATTCATACGCCATACGAAGTGTTCTCTCCAATATTTCTGCGTTTAATCCTTTTGCATGCCTATTCCCAAATACAAAACAGAACCCGATGGTAAATAACTGGACCATATCGTGCCCGGAACATACCTGCCAGGGATCATGATTTTTATTTTTCAATAACTCCTCAATTCTCGCTTTAACTTTTTTTTCATCGAGTTCTACGTTATTCGAATTCTTCTTTACGGTAAGGATTAATTTTTCGATTGCAACGTTAAACTTTGCCCTGTCCTCGTCGACAATATCCTCGAAAGGCAAATTCTTGAACGTTAATCCCAGGTTGTCTTTTAATGGTGAAGAGAGCCAACGAAAATATCCGATAGGTAAGGCATTTGCCAAAACCATATTTATTACAGGCTGGGGAATTTTTTTTAAATCCCTGGTGGAACCGAATTCGGATAAAGCTTTCTCGATCACTTCCGGGGTAGATAGAATCATGGTTTCAAGGTCGTGAGTATCTGTTAATAGTAAATTCATGCTTCCCGGTTTAATTCCATCCAGTCGCCAGAAATCCGAATCGACAATAACAAGAATACCTTGAAAATTATCTTTCTCAAGTATTATCAAAGCATCCAATGCCTTCTCTTTACCGCCGGCATGGACTATATTACAGCTATCGCTGTCAATAAAACGTCTGAATACACGCGCATCCGTATCGCCTTCGACAAGTAGAAAAGCCCCTTTGTGCAAGGTCCGTTTCAAGCGGATATCGTTTGCGATTCGAGACGGCGTCAGGTACTGCTTCATTGCTGCGTACCTTTTAATTCGACGGTTAAATCCCAACGTTCCTGGATAATGTCAGGGGAATGCGTGGCAATGAGAACGTCGAATCCCGCAAGCCGGGTAATTTGTTCCAGGTCGTTGAGGAACTGCGCTTGCCAGGCAACATGCAGCGACAGTTCCGGTTCATCGATTAGGATTAGCGAGTTCGCCTTGACTTTAAACAACAATTCATACAGGAGAACCAATTCGTGCTGTTCCCCGGACGATAAACTGGTTAGCGGAAGAATTTTCCCAACCGGTGTTTTAAAGACAAATCCATCCTTATTACTGATCGAGAGTTTTTTATACAAAAATCGGCTGTTGATAATCTTTACGATTAGTTCGATTTTTTCGGTTAAGTCGTCGAATATGCTCAACTTTTGTTTCACATCCTTTATATAAACAGATATTACATCGATATTACCGGCGTCGACTTTTTGTAAATCTTTATCCTCTACCCCTTGTTCCTGGGCAAAAAAACCTGCATCGATCAATCGTGAACGTTTGGATTCCAATTGGTGTAAATCGTTTTCCAATTCTTCTATGGTCGGTTTTGTCAACTGCTCTTTTTTTTCTTTTACCAAACGTATGGGGAAGGTCCTGTCCAATAGTTGAGCTGTAGTCCCATACTTCTCCAATCTCTCTCGTATTGCTTTAGCCAACTCATTGGAATAATTCAAAACAGCCGGGATCATCGATCTACGCTCCTCAAGTTCACGTGTAATACGATATTGTGAGACACGAAGGAGCCGTTGAGTCTCTATGAAATGAATGTCGATGGACTCTTTAATTTTTTTAAACCAGGATTCATCGTCAATTAGTCGGAATTCTTCTAAAAAGTCGGAAGGGAGACTATCTCTAAAACGGTCTAAAACTTTATATAATGATAATTGTTCCCCGGTAGGCAAATAAAGCCATGTGGTTTCATTTATTTTTTCTAAATTGGGAAGAATCCTCTCTAAAAAATTTCCTGGGAAATGCCGCCTCTCAGGATTTATCGATTCTATTTTTGAGGTTTTAGTTTTTGAACCTGGTTTTGAAAACTCAAGAATTATTGAAATTTCTCCCCCCATCTTTTTCCCCTCTGACATAGAAGTATTTCCATTTTTTTTCAAACAAAGCGTACTGTTATCATCAAAACAGATAATCAATTCATTGAATGGTATCTCAAAAAGCTTTTCATACTGAGAATTAAAAACTTCATTTATCAGTGTAAGTAAAATGGTTTTCCCAAAGCCATTAGGCCCATGAATAATGGTGATATGATCTTTTGTGTTTAAAGGGATTTCATGATCGAATATTCCAAAAAGTTTCTTCACCGCAATTCTGTTTATTCTCATTTTAATACTCCTTGTAAAATAATTCTAATATATTTTAAGACTATTTGCAAGCTGTAATATACTTGCTCAGCAATTCTAATTTTATAAAATTACGGGCGTCCACGGGGGGACGCCGCGACACTTCTACAAAAATTAATCGAAATTTGGAATAATCATGAGTTTTCAATTCGGTAGGGGCAGGCCCCCGTGTCTGCCCCAAATGAAATTTCTTGTTTCTAGGTCAAAATGAGAATTGCTGATACTTGCTGGTTCAGGGTGAGAGCGATGATGGAAATGCTGCCGAGGAAGCGGAGCCCCCGTTATTTTATAATGCTAAGAACTCCATTAATAAACGTCAGCGGATGCGGGGGACACCCGGGGACGTAAAGATCGATGGGATGCTCCCGCAAGAATTCCCGGTTCAATGCTTGCGATGAGGCGAATAGTCCCCCACTAATGGCGCATGCCCCTACTAATATAATTATCTTCGGCCCCGGCACTGCTTTGTATGTGTCCTCGACGGCAAATGCCATGTTCTGCGAAATCGGCCCGGTGATGACGACCCCATCCGCATGCCGCGGCGATGCCACAAACTCTATACCAAAACGCTGCATATCGAAATTCACATTGGAACAAGCATTTAACTCCATCTCACACCCATTACACCCGGCCGCGGAAACCTGCCGCAATTTTAACGAACGCCCAAAAATTTTCTTAATCTCTGCCCGGCTTGTTATGGCCCTTTGAGAATAACTTTCCACGGTGGTGTTTTTATCTACCACAAGATTCTCCAGCGACGACGAGGCGATTTTATGAAAACTGGAAAACGTAATGATATTCCCGGGACACCCGGTTTCACAATCCCCACAAAATATACATTTCCCCAGATCGATTTGCACCGGGTCCAGGGAAATGGCCCGGGTGGGACATATTTCCCGGCAAGATTCGCAGCCGGCCCGGCATGGCGTTGAAGAAATCCCCGGGAATCCCCGGAATGGTTTTTTTACCTCTGCCCCGCCAATATCCTTGATGTACTGGGACCCCTGGTTTATCCTTGCTTTAATTAAACTAAACATGCCTGCTCCATTACAAATCATTCCCACAATACGAGAGGTTGAAACTCTTATTGACCAGCGGGAAATCCGAGACGCCGTTTTCCCGCACTGCCTGCGCCAGGCCAAACCAATTGTTAAACGAGGGGTCTTTGATTTTATACCGTTCGATATGGCCCTCAGCATCGGTAATAATAACATGCGCGATTTCGCCGCGCCACCCTTCGGTCAGGGAAACCACGAAACTATCGCCGGATGGCGAAGGCGAAAGCGAAAGTGAAGACGAAGACGCAGGCGCATCTTTCGACTCTTTCGACTCTTTCGCCGTTTGCATGAGTTCGCCTTCGGGGAGATTATCCAGCAGCTCCATAATGAAATCGATGGATTTCCGGATTTCAATATAGCGGATATAGGTCCGGGCAAACACATCGCCGCTTTCCATGGTGAATTTATGAATGGGAACCGATTTATAGATGCCGAACGGATGATCCGCGCGAATATCCAGCGGGATTCCCGACGCCCTGGCCGCCATTCCCACCATCCCGGTTTCACGGGCTTTGTCTTTATCGATAACCCCTGTTTTCTCCAATCGCGCCAGGACATTGGGCGACGAAAACATGGTCTCTCCCATTAATAGAACATCATGGCGCACTTTTTCAAGGGTTTCTTTCATCCTGGCTTGAAGGGGGCCGGGAATATCGAAACGAACGCCGCCAACCCGTATCAGTCCCCGGCCGAAACGGCTCCCGCAAATCGCCAGGGTTGTATTGATTACCAGGGTGCGAATGGCGCCGAAAACGGCATTGCCGGTTAAATAGGCGATATCATTGGCAATCGCCCCCAGGTCCCCGATATGAACGGCGATTCGTTCCAGTTCCAACGCTATGGCACGGATAGCCACAGCGCGCCGGGAGATTTCAATATTACAGAGCGATTCCGCCGCCTGCGCGCAGGCCGAAGCGTGGGCGATTACCGTATCCCCGGCGATGGACTCGGCCAGGTGAATAGGAAACGGGTTTTGTTTCGCTGTCGCGTCTGGCCCGCATTGTTCAAACAACGATTCCACGCCCCGGTGCTGGTATCCCAGTTGGATTTCCAAATGATGGACGCGCTCGCCGTGGCACATAAAGCGGAAATGCCCGGGCTCGATAATTCCCGCATGAACCGGTCCCACCGCCACTTCGTGTATTTCATCCCCGGCCATTGTAAAGAACGGGTAATTGGCCATTGTTTGCGATAAATCGCTGCGCCGGAAATCATAACGCACCGGTTTGAGCCAGGGATGATTTTCAGGCCGGACGTCGAACTCTTCGTAAAATTCCCTCTCGAAAATATGAAACGGGGGGCAATCGACGGTAATCGAAGGATATCCCTGTTTTTCTTTAAAGAGCGTGGAGGTAATCGCTAGCGTGGAACTGTCGTCATCCGCCAATACGGCATAAAGCAGCAGGGCGCCGGCGTCTTTTTCACCGGCGCGCCCTCGCCCTCGTCCGTCCGTGGGCATTCCGAAAAAGGAAACCACCCGCAGGCCTTGTTGATACGCCTTCACCATTTCGGCGCGGAATTCGGAAATCGAAAGGCACGGGATGTCTTTTCGCGCCACTGCCCTGTTGTTAATGGTGATTTGCCTGTTCATGGCAACCCCACATATTTAATAGCGCCCAATTCCCCGGCGGCTTTTCGCAGCAGCGTGTCCAGGAAGTCCGGCATATAAAGCCCGATAAAGAGCAGGAGAAACAAAATAATAACCTGGGGGAGATACGTTGACAGCATTGGCTTTTCAGCGGGAATCCCCAGCAGTTTGCTCCCGAAACTCATCCGGAAGACGGATTTTCCCATCCCGTAGAGTATTATGGTGAGAAAAAAGAAAAATAGAATCGCGGTGGGAAAAAATTTTTGTTGGAACATTCCTTTAACCAATAAGAATTCACTGATAAAGGAGGGGAAAGGCGGGATCCCGGAAATCGCGGCGAAGCAGGCCACCCACAGCCAGCCGTTTATTTTATCGGTTTGCAGGAGGCCCCTTATCTTATCGATTTCCCTGGATTTAAAGCGGTGTAAGATATTCCCGGCGGTCAGGAAAAAAGCGCCTTTGGTGAGGGAATGGGCCACCACATGGAGCATGGCCGCGTAATACCCGGCGCCGCCGATGGAAACCCCGATGGAGATAATCCCCATGTTTTCAATGGAGGAATAGGCCAGCATTCGTTTATAATTATTGGTCCTTAAAATAAAAATGGCGCTCACCAGGAGAGATAATAGGCCCATGGCCAACAATAAATGATCGGCGTAATAATGCAAATCGCACAATGTCATCAGTTTGTACACCCGGAGTATCCCCAGGAGCGCCGCGTTCAAAAGAACCCCGGAAAGCATCGCGGAGACGGGCGAAGGTGATTCGGAATGGGCGTCCGGGAGCCAGGCATGAACCGGCGCCAGGCCCATTTTGGTTCCCAATCCCACCAGGATAAAAGGGAAAGCGAACTTGAGCCAGAACGGGTTGATGCGGCCGGCGTTGCGGTACAGGTCCCAGAAAAAAAGCGAATGCAGGTTCGCGGTTCCTATGGACAGCAGGATAATTCCCACAAAAGCCAGCGAAATACCGATGGAACATATAAAAATGTATTTCCAGGCCGCTTCCAGGGAGGACCGGGAACGTTCGACGAAAATCAACGGCGCGCTGAACAAGGTGGTGGCTTCAACGAACACCCACAATAGGCCCAGGTGCTGGGAGAATAGCACCCCGGCCATGGACCCGATAAAAAACAAGAAAAACACCGTGTATTCGGTTTGTCCTTTCAACGAAACCACGGAATGGTTAAAGTATGTCATGTTGTAAATGGCCGCCGCCAGGAATAACAGGGCCATTATCAATAAAAACAACATACTCAGCGAGTCCAACCCGAAATAAGTGGTAAACTCGATGGGGTTTAGGCCCATATAAAGAGCAACGGACCCCACCGCGAAAAGAAGGGCGTAAATTAAAATCGCCAGGCGATTGATGGTCTTCGATTCCAGGAAATAGACCAGCGGCGCGGCAATCAATGGATAGAGAAGTATAGCGGCAATCATGGCTTAATCCGTTAGATCGGTCAATTGATCGATGTGGATCTCTTCAAACGTGGAATGAATCCGTTTCAACACAATAACCAGGAGGAATATCCCGATAAATATATCCAGGAGCACCCCCATATTCACAACCAAAGGCATTTCCCCGGCAATCGACAACGATAACAGGAAAATGCCGTTCTCCAGGACGATAAAGCCCACGATATGCGTAATGATCTTTTTCCTGGACATAATAATATACAACCCGATCAAAATGGTGGAAATGGAAACGCCGAAATAAAGCGGTTTTATTTCCCCGGAATATTTAACGGATAAAAACGCCAGGACAAATGAAAAAATCATAATCAGTGTGGTAATCACCAGGGAATGGAACGTCATCATGTACGGTTCCACTTCCCGCCGGACATCCATTTTCCGGATGGCTTTGAACAGGATCAGCGGAATGATAATGGTTTTAAAGCCCAGGGTTTCCACCATCAGGAAAATATAATTAATAGAATTCAGCACGACGGCTTCCAGGGTAACCACCAGGAAAATAATCAGGCCCTGCATAAACAGTACTTTCACATAAGCTTCCATACGGCCTGAGATCGAAATATAGAGCAGGGAAACGGCAAAAAGGACCACCAGGAAATGAATCATACGGCGCCCCCGGTTCCATAGGTATATATGATTAACGCGGCCAGGACGATCAACGAGATGGACGAAATCATGAGTAGAAATTGGGGAACGTGGATCAAGCGCAGCCTGGCCACGATGGACTCGATAACACCGATGGCCGCGGCGATGATAAAGACGATGGCCAGGTAAAAAATGATCCAGTAGTGCAAAGGGATGCCCCGGGGCAGCAGCAGGTTGGGGATTAAGGAAGAGAAAATCACCATTTTGGCCGCGGCGCCGTATTGGCTGAACGCCAGGTCCGGGCCCGAGTTATCCAGGATCATGACTTCGTGGATCATGGTTAATTCCAGGTGGGTATTGGGATCGTCCACCGGGACGCGGCAGCCTTCCACCAGGATAATAATGAAAATCACCAGGACGCTGAGCCCCACCGTAAGGGCGGCCAGTTCCGAATCGGCCGGCAGCAAGGATGAAAGTTTCTCGAAACGGGTAAATCCCGTCATCAGGCAGAGGGAGGAAATAATAATCAAAAAAGCCGGTTCCACCAGGCTTGAGAAAGTGACTTCCCTGCCGGCGCCCATGCCTTCGAAGCTGCTCCCCGTGTCCATGGCGGCGATGACGCTGAAAAATTTGCCCAGCGCCAGGATATAGGCGAAAAAGATGAAGTCGCCGTCAAAGCCCAGGATCGAGGTGTGGTTGATGATAGGGACAACCATCCCGGCCAATAATGTGGAAGCCAGGACCAGGGACGGCGCTATTTTGAAAATGAATGAAGTGGCGTCGCTGATGACTTCGCCTTTTTTCAGCAGCCGGGTAAAATCGTACAACGGTTGAATGATAGACGGTCCTTTGCGGCCCGCCCAAAAAGATTTGACACGGTTGATGATCCCGATATAAAGGAAGGGCAGGACCGTTAACACAAGAATATTCAAAATAGTTTCGATCATCGGGACGTCCCCAAAATCCATATAATAGCGATTGCCAGGAAAAGTAATCCATACAGGATATATTGTTGAGTCGAACCCCGCTGTATCCAGGAGAACAAATTCACCGAAGAGCGAATGCTTTTTGAGACCGGGGCAATAATATACGCGTCGAAAAAATCGTTAAAATGGGTTTTCAATTTCCATTGGGAAGGGAATAATGAATCCGGGGATTTGATATAGAAGCGAATATTAAGGATCGGTCTCAGCAGCAGTAAGAATGTCCGCACATAGGAAGAGCCGGTATATTGCATACGGGGGGATGGCGCTTGATAGCCGCAGCCCCATGTGCTATGCGACGTGACCGGTTTGTTTTTTAATAATAACCGGCGCAAGCCATAGAGCAGTAGTAACAGCAGGACGAATATGAAAAGCGCAAGGGATATTTTGCTCAGTATCCCGATGTGGGGGGTACTAAAAAAACTTGCCTGTGCGCCCAGGATGTGGAGCGGTTGTTGCACCAACCGGAAGATAAAATGGGGGAATAAACCGATAACCAACGTTTCCGCCGCCAGGAACCCCATGATAACCAGCATAATGGGGGCGGCGTCTTTTTTCACGGGGGCGGTGTGATTCTCCCTGGGGGTCCCGAGGAAAACAATGCTGAACATTTTGGTGAAAGCCATCAGCGCAATAGCGCCCACAAAGGCCAGCGAAGCGATGGAGAAGATAGCGGCGGTTTTAACCGGGGCATCGGGAGACAGCACGCCTTTTAACATGGCGAGATAGAGCAGGAATTCGCTAATAAAACCGTTGAAAGGGGGCAGCGCGCAAATGGCAATCGATCCCGCCAGGGTAAAAAACGCAGTGTAGGGCATGGTATGGATCAAGCCGCCCATTTTTTCCATATCCCGGCAGTGAGTCTTTTGGTACACGGCCCCGGCCCCGAAGAACAGCAGCGCCTTGAAGATCGAATGATTGAACAGGTGAAACAACGCGCCCCCGAATCCCAGGGCGGCCATGCCCGGGTTTCGATAGCATAACCCCAGCATGCCGAGCCCCATACCCATGCCGATAATCCCGATGTTTTCGATACTGGAATAAGCCAGGAACCGTTTAATATCCCGCTGCGCGACGGCGTAGATAATGCCCAGCAGCGCCGACATCGCCGATATCCCCAGTACAAAATAGGCAAGCCCCCTGGAGGGGGTTCCCATCAGGGATAAAATCCGCAAAATACCGTAAATGCCGGTTTTAATCATGACCGCGGACATGATCCCGGAAATATGCGCCGGGGCCGCCGGGTGTGCTTTGGGAAGCCACACATGAAAAGGAATAAACCCTGCTTTCGTTCCAAACCCGGTGAAGAAGAAAATAAACAACAAGCTCGCCAGGGGGCCGCCGCCTTTGAAAAATGCCGGGAATGCGCTGAATTCGAGGCTTCCCGTCTTGATATACAATAATAAAAAGGCGGATATTAAGAAAACCACGCCCACATGCATGGCCACCAGGTAATGAATCGCGGCGTCGAAAACCTCTCGCTTCTCATTTTCAAAGGCCACCAGGAAAAAAGAAGCCAGCGACATCATTTCCCAGGCGATTAAAAAAGCCAACGCATTTTGCAATACAGTCACCAGCAGCATGAAAACCATTAACAGGCTGAAAAAAAACAAATGGGCGCTTAAAGAACTCCCCTTATCACCATAAGGCTTTAAGTATCCGCAGGAATAGAGAACCGCGATAAGCCCGACGACGGCGATAACCAGGATAAAAAACGCCGCCAACGCATCGATGACAACGGGAATATTGCCAATAGGAAAATGAAAGGGAAGGTTTGCGGTTAGCGCCTGCCCGGATAGAAGTACCCGGAGTGACAGGAGGACCAGGAGGACCGTCGCCAGGGCTGAAAAAGCTGCGAATATCCCGGTTTTAAGGCGAACCGGGACTATGACCTGGATAATCCCGCCGGCAAGATATATAAATATAGAATAAAAAAATAAGTCCATTATGTCTACTGTTTCGTGTTGTTGAAAAAATGTTCCTTTGCTTCGATGCCGGCGAAAATCACATCGGCCGGGTGTTTGGACCGGATATGTTCGATTAGATCCTTTTGCTTGCACAAATTGGAAACCCGGGCCAGGATTTTCAGGTGCCGCTTGGAGTTGGCGCTTAGAATAATAAACATAGCCGTAACCGGTTCGTTATCGGCTGCTTTGAAATCCACCGGTTTCTTCAATAAGCACAGCGTGACGCTTTCGTTGCCGATATCGGCGATGATGGGGTTGCGAGGATGGGGGATGGCAATGCCTTTCCCGATGGCCGTGGGCATCATCTCTTCCCTTTCCAGGAGGGAGAGGGTTACCATGTCTTTGCTCACTTCCGGCGGGATAGGCATAATGTTCACCGCGTTTTTAATCACTTCCACCGGCGTATCTCCAGCGATATCGAAGAAGACGCCCCCTTTTTTTATTAAAAGAGGTAGGTCCAGGGGGGGACCCGAATCCATATCGAGGAACCGGGAAGAAACCGGGATATTGTTTTTCAACACCCATTCTTTAATCTCGGTGACGTTGAAATGGTATTGGTGGTTGATTTTGTATGCCGGTAAGTTTTTTTCGTGGATCCAATCGTAGAGGGTTTTCTCGTTAATATCCAGCAAGTCTTTCAGGTCTTTCACTTTCAACTGCATAACATTTTTCCTTGTTTATATCGTACCCTATTATACACCAAATGAAGTCGCCGCCAAAATGGAAAATGAAATTTTGAAAGATTATCTCAACTTTTCAAGCTCTTCAAGAGAAAGCCCGGTAACCTTTGTAATGACCTCTAAATTTATCCCCTCCGCTATCATTTTCCCGGCGGTTTCAAATTTTTCTTCTTTTTTCCCTTCCGCTCTTCCTTTTTCCCTTCCTTCTTCCCTTGCGTACTCGATTCTTCCACGTTCATCCTGGATATATATTCCTTTTTTATCATAGGCGTCGAGTTCTTCTTTGGTCCAGCTTAATTGGTTGGCCACATCGAAGGCTTCCCGTATTTCTTTTGGTTCTTCCATCTCTTTCGGGATTATGGTTAGGTCGCCGGCATTTTTTACGAAATAAATCCATTTCTCTTTCACGTCGGACAACTCTTTGAGGCTTTTCTCAAATTTGGGTAATTCAACGAAGTTCAAATCAAAATCCTTAAAATAATGCCCGTTTGTACTCTCCTCTAAAATAAGATGCCGGGTAGAATAGCCGGGATTTTCTTTGAATAGGACAAAATCCAGGAACCCTAAAAAGATAACCTGGTTTAATTTTGGGTAATCTTCGGCCCTGCCGAGCTGCTGGGAATATGCTTTGCTGACATAATACATAACTCTTTTTTCAAAGGCGGTGGTATGGATGACCTGCATTTCGATGATGTAATGGATATTTCGTTTGTCCACGGCTTTAATGTCCAGGATGGTTTGTTTCAGTTCTTCGAGCCTGGGTACCTGGTAGGGGTCGGTAATAGTAATGTCGATAATTTCTTTCGTGGTCCCGACAAAGTTGAGCAGGTTATTGAGAAAGCTGATGAGGATTTCCTTTTTGTTTTCATCGCCGAAGATTTTCTTGAAGGCGATATCGTTCTTAGGGTCGGCGAATTTCATTTGAACCTCCTGTTCATGGAGCTATTATAATATCATTTTGTTTTAAATTCAAGGATTGACTGATTTTTAAGATTTACGGGGCAGGGGAAAAAAATATTTGAATGCCGCCTAATCCTTCATACGTGGACATGGAAGCAGTCCGAGGGTGTCCGTGTTCGTCCGTGGCTAAGTTTTTTTCTTAGCGGTCCTTCGCGTTCTTCGCGGCTAAAATTTAAATAGCTTTTTTGTTATTCGGCTCTTGAAAAATTCATTCCTTTTAGTGTATACTTTTCCAATAGGTTTAAAAAGGATGGATATGCAATTAATGAAGCATAAACGTGCGGTTATAGTGCAAAGAAAGTTGGTTCCAGTGGTTCTGGTTTTCGGTCTTCTTTTGCTTATTTACCCATACCTGCACAGCCAGGATACGCAGGATGCCGGGTTCAAATATTTAAGGAATTACAGCTACCGGGAGTACGATCATCAGCCCCAAAATTGGGGCCTCGCCCAGGCCCCCAATGGACTTATCTACGTCGCCAACAACGCCGGGGTGCTGGAATATGACGGCGTTTCCTGGCGTATTATCGGCGTCCCCGACTACAAAATCGTACGCTCTTTGGCCATCGATCCAACCGGGACCGTTTACATCGGCGGAAAGGGCGATATCGGGTACCTGGCCCCGGACGCCAAAGGCTCTTTACAATATGCTTCACTATTAGACCGACTGGAAGGGGAACAAAAGAACTTTTCCAATGTCTGGCGAACCCATGTTACAATAGAAGGAATATATTTCGTCTCTTCTGAATACTTGTTCCGCTGGCATCCCGAAAGCAAACGAATGAAGGTATGGCAATCCGGCCAGCGTTTTTTATACTCTTTTATTGCCAGGGGCAAGTTATATATTCACCAGGCAAAAACCGGGCTTATGCAATTGAACGGAGATTCATTGGAAATGCTGCCGGGAACCGAAATATTTGCCGATGAAAAAGAAAGAATTATCATGGTCGTTCCCTATTTTCCGTATAGTCCATATAATATAGATATTGACCCCCCAAGGCTGCTCATTGGGACCCTCTTAAAGGGATTTTACCTGTATGATTCCCTTTTGGAAACCGCCAGGCCTTTTCCCACCGAAGCGGACGATTATTTAATCAAAAGCGAGGCCAGTCATGGTATCTGTTTATCCTCCGGCGACTTTGCCGTGGCTACCCGCTTTGGGGGCCTCGTCGTCATGGACCCCCGCGGACGCTTGAAAAATATCTTCAATAAAACTTACGGTTTGCAGGATGAGAATATCAAATATGTTTTCGAGGATAAGCAGGGCAACCTGTGGCTGTGCCTGGAAAAAGGCATCACGAAAATCGAATATCCATCCCCGATTTCCATTCATGATGAACGATCAAATCTATCCGGGTTGGCGGCCGTGGTGCTCAAGCATCATAATGATTTATATGTGGGCGCCACCAATGGATTATATTATTTGGAATCCCCTTTAAAATTCCGTCTTGTACCCGGCATAACCTCCAATTGCTGGAGTTTGCTCTCAAGCGAAAACACTATCCTGGCAGCCACATCCGGGGGCGTTTTCAGCATCGATAAAAATATCCCGCAAAAAATTATCGACAGTCCCTCTTATATATTGTTGCCCTCCCGGCATTCTCCCGGTCGTACCTGGTGTGGGACGTCGAAGGGCTTAGTGACGTTATCCCCTAAAAACGGCCGCTGGACCCAGGACCTTCGCTTTGAAAATATCCCGCATGACATCAGGAACATCGTAGAGGAAAATGACGGAAGTCTTTGGCTGGGAACTTCAGCCGGAAGTGTCTTAAAGGTAGATTTCCCGGGCGCCGGTCTATCTCCTATTGTCACAGGGTATGAAAAATCCCACGGGCTGCCCGGTACTGAGATATATATGGCCTGGGCAGCCGGGCACGTCATATTTGCCACGGAAAAAGGCATATTTCGTTTCGATGAGAATGCTAAGAGGTTTATTCCCGACCGAACATTAGGAGATGAATTTGCAGCGGGTCCGAATTCAAGACCTGTTTTCCGTCTTGTGGAAGACAATAATAACAATATCTGGTTCCATTCCGCCTCCCGCAATTACCGGGCCATTCCCGGGCACGAAGGAACTTTTACCATCGACGCCGCGCCGCTACTCAGGATACCGACAGCCCAGGTGAACGCTATCTACCCGGAACCCAACGGCAAGGTCATCTGGTTCGCAAGCATCGACGGACTTATCCGTTACGATACAACGGTAAAAAAGAATTATCGACAGGACTTCCAAACCCTGGTAAGAAAAGTACTTACAAATGACAAATTGATTTTTGACGGTTTTAAAGTAAAAATAGATAAAGCTGACAAAGACTACTTTACTATTATCGAATACAAAGATCGGAACCTTCTCCATTTTGAATTCGCCGCTCTTTTCTTCGAGGCCGAAGCAGAGACTCAGTATCGCTGTTTCCTGGAGGGATATGATAAGGATTGGTATACCTTAAATAAAGAAGCCAAAAAGGATTACACCAATCTCGACTCCGGCCGGTATACCTTCCGCGTGCAGGCCAGGAATGTTTACGAACATGAAGGGGAGAAAGATAGTTTTCGTTTTAAGATTAAGCTTCCCTGGTACAGGACCTGGTGGGCGTTTTTGTCTTATGCCGTTGTCTTTTTCCTGCTGACATACCTTATTAACAGGTGGTGGCGTTCTATAAAGCTGGAACACGAAAAACAAAAACTGGAACAAATCGTTATCGAACGCACAAAAGAAGTTAATAACAAAAATCGACTACTGGAAGACCAGACCCTCCAATTAAAAGACCAATCCGAGAAACTCAAGGAGATGGATAAAATCAAGTCCCGCTTTTTTGCCAACATCTCCCATGAGTTCCGCACGCCCCTTACCCTGATAATGAGTCCGCTGGAACAAATGCTTTCCGACGCCGGGGACAAAAAACAAAAAGAGAAATACAAAGTAATGCTCCGCGGTTCGCAGCAATTGCTTACGTTGATCAACCAGTTACTGGACCTCTCCCGGTTCGACAGCGGCAAAATGAAATTGCAAGCCGCCTGCCGGGATATCGTTTCTTTTTTAAAAGGCATAATGGGATCTTTCCAGGTACTGGCCCAGCAAAACCGGTTGACCCTGGAATTTTATTCCGCTTCGGGGGAAATCCCCCTTTACTATGACGCCCAAAGAATGGAAGAAGTCATGTACAACCTCCTGATAAACGCTTTTAAATTTACTCCCGCCGGAGGCGTCATTAAAGTATCCGTTATTAAAGAGCAGGAAGTCGTTAAAATATCCGTGGCAGATACAGGGACTGGCATTCCCAAAGAGCAACTTCCCAATATTTTCGATCGTTTTTACCAGTCGGAAGTACCCGGGGGAAAGGGACCCAGGGGCACCGGCATCGGCCTCGCCTTAACCAGGGAAATCATTCAAATGCATCATGGGAAAATCGATGTTCACAGCCAGGAAGGAAAAGGCAGCGAATTTGATATTGTGCTTCCCCTGGGGGATAACCATCTTAACCCGGATGAAATCGCGGCCCCTTCCGAAATTGTTCCCGGTCCCAGGAGAACCAAAGAAATCGAAGCGTTTTTCCCGGCCGAAGAAATCCCTGAACCGGAGGAAGGGGAAGAAAGTAAGACGTGCGGCGAAATTGGGAAGGAAAAGGAAACAGGCCCTGGGGAAGAACCCGACCAGGAAAAAGTAGTGATCCTGGTGGTTGAAGACAATCCCGATGTCAGGAAATATATCCGTGAGCCCCTTGAGCCTTTCTATAAAGTTGTAGAAGCCGGCGACGGCAAAGAGGGCATTGCAAAGGCCAAAGAAATCATCCCGGATTTGATTGTCAGCGACATCATGATGCCCGAGGCGGATGGTTATGAGTTATGCCGGGAACTAAAAAAAGACATCGCCACCAGTCATATACCCATCATCCTATTGACCGCAAAGGCATCGGAGGAAAGCATTATCCAGGGATTGGAAACCGGGGCCGATGATTATGTCACCAAGCCCTTCAATTCCAGGATATTGTTCAGCCGGATCAAGAATTTGATCGAGCTGCGCCGGCAGATGCAGTTAAAGATACAGCGGCAGAAGATGCTGCTGCCGTCGGAAATCACCGTATCATCCATGGATGAGAAGTTTCTCAAGGAGTTGCAGGGGATAGTAGAGAAAAACATGTCCGATGAGGAGTTCGATGTAGATAAGTTGTGTGGGAAGTTGTATATGGGTAGGTCCACATTATTCAGGAAGGTAAAGGCCTTGACCGGGGAGACGCCCAACCAATTTATCATGTCGTACCGGTTGGAGCGTGGGGCTCAGTTATTAAGGGAGAATTTCGGGAATGTGACCGAGGTAGCATTTGCCGTTGGGTTTTCCAGTTCCACCTATTTTGCCACCTGTTTTAAAGAAAAATTTGGCCAGGCCCCCTCGTCATATCAAGCCGAGCATTCAAATATTTAAAAACCTAAATAAAACCAGGCCCACGAATTACACGAATTACCACGAATGAAAACTTAGCCACGGACAAACACGGACGACTCACTGACAAACAGAAGCATTGGTTATCCTGATTGTTGTTTTCATCATTCATCATTCATCATTCATCATTCCATTCACTCTTCCTCGTATTCTTTACCGGCGCAAGAGCATTTTGGCGAGGTGGAAATCTATATTTCAAGCGTAGAAGTATCCTTTTCGCAAGTAGGAATACACTTTTTATCCGTAGGAATATACTTTTTGTAAGTAGGAATCTATATTTTAATCGTAGGGATTCATATTTTATACGTAGAGATGCATTTTTTGTGCATAGGAACGATGATTTTATTCGTGGGCATTCATTTTTTATCCGTAGAAAAGCAAATTTCATGCGTAGGAATCCAAATTTTATTCGTGGGAATACATTTTTTATGCGTGGAAGTCTTGATTTTATTCGTGGGAGTGTACTTTTCAGAGCTTGAAACTGCGATGGCCAGGCGAAAAATTGTGTAAATCTTTAATACATTCATCAATTGGTTGCGGTTTGCCGCGGTGTGAAAGCTGTGGGCACACTTTATATAGAATGATGAATGATGAATGATGAATGATGAAGAAAAATCTGTTTAACCCTCTCACCCTCTTAACCTCTTAACGTCTTAACTTCTGCTTTTCTGTCCGTGTTCGTCCGTGTTCGTCCGTGGCCCTTCTTTTAATCTGTGAAAATCCGTGAAATCAGTGGACTAATGTTTTTTTTCATTTTTTTGGTTCCCAAAATACGCTTCCTAAAATATTCTACAGGGGTGAGACTATTTTTAAGGTTTTTGGGACTATTTTTAATGCACACCCCTCGCGGTTCCACTATAATGCCACTATCAAGGAGGTAAAAAATATGAAATTGAAACTATGATCTAAAAATATACATGAGCCCTGCGGGAAAACAAGAGTATAGGTATATTAACGAAAAGATTATGAAATAGGAGGATTTAAATGTTATGTCAAATAAAATCACCCTTTGTATTCTCTGTGGAGCAATTAGACAGGGAACTGATTGCCAGGGGAGCTCAAATTCCCCGCGAAGAACGATTAAAATTCCTTGACATGGAGGGAACTCCGATACGAAACGACGTGATGGCAAGTATTGAAGAATTATATAGTACAGCTCCTATTCTGGATGAAACAATGTGCCACCTGAGTATACAGGACATAATTGAAATGCTGATTGAGCAAACCATAAAAGAGAAGCATGTCAAGGGTATATGGCTCAAAGACGATCGATTAGATTATTATGAAATCGAAGATGAGCAAATTAAAAAAAATGCCGATTGTGTGGCGGCAGTTTGCATGAAAAACAACCTGGTGGATATGAAAAATGGATTCTCAGAAATTGAAGTAAAGAATTTTGGAAGAACCTTTAACCTGTGCCAACGCGAGCCTTTCCATCATCATCCCACCGCAGCGGGTCCTATGTGTTCCGGTTTCCTGGTAAAAGAAGATACCATCGCCACCGCAGCACATTTTGTTCATGAAAACAATTTAAAGGATCTATGTTTTGTATTTGGTTTTAAAATGGTTGATATCTCCACGCCGGTAATACAGTTGCCCAATGAGAATATTTATAAGGGTATAGAGATTGTCGACAGAAAATATAATGATAAGGTGAATGGGGCTGATTGGGCGCTTGTAAAGCTGGACCGTCGTGTCTTTGGGCAGACAGTAGCAAAACTTTCTGAGAAAGCCATTTCCAATCATTATCCGGCTTATGTACTCGGCCACCCCATGGGATTGCCGTTGAAATTTGCACCAGGAATATGTTTAGATGATGTCAATGATGCCTGTTTTTCGGCTCAATTGGATATGTACAGCGGCAACAGCGGATCACCTATTTTTGACGGTAATACACATGAGGCCATCGGTATCGTGGTTAGAGGTTATCAAAAAGATCTAAGGTGCACGGGAAAATGTTGGATTTCGGTTATATACCCCAAACATGATATATGTTCAAAAAGTCCTCAATGTACCAGGGTATCGGAGTTTATCCATGTATGCAAATAAAACAGGAATAGGACAACGCTCAAAGGTAACCCCTGGCGTTTTGGTGTCAAAGCGTTCATTTTTACTTAAATTGAGTAGGTAAGGTTCCCATGCAAATTATGGACGAATTTACAGAGTACGAGAAAGGATTGAAATTACTGAACCAATACTTTGATAAAGAACATCCAGAGATACTCAATTTTAAAAGTCTTGAATCACGATTAAACGAAAATATTCGTAGCGCAAGAATTAATGGAGATAACCAAAACAACAAATCGGACAGAAATCGTATCCTGAATCAATTGAATCTGTTATCCCTAAAATTTACACAATTTAGTTTCAATGAGTTATGTAGGCAAGCAATCTCCGAAGAGTACCCATTAAAAAAACCACGAAAACCGGATAAAGAAACTCCAGAAGCGAACCCTAATGAACAAAACCAACAAGAATACCGCACTGTAATACCTATCGGAGTTGATTTGCCAATTATAGAACCACCTGGACATATAATTCTCCCACCGGGATATCTCTATCTTGGCAGGTTGGATGGATTGGATGTGGATCATTTTTACCGTGAGAAAGATGGACATATCGTCCTTTATTTTCCCCAAATACCAGGAAATACAAAACCATTCTTAATAGATAAATATGCCATTACTGCAACACAATTCTGTAATTGTTTGAACGAACTTCTGGACAAGGATATCATAAAAATTGAAAAATATCCTACCTTCAGTTGTATTGATAAACAGGAGAGACCAATAGTATTTGATGCCCTGGAACAATGGCGGCGAGGCAATACGACCCGGCAACCCTGGTTACATGCGGCAAAGCCATGGGGAATCAGCTATCAAAGTGGAAGGTGGCAACCTGCTCCCGGCAGTGAACTTTTACCGGTTACGAATATTACCTGGTGGGGCGCAAGGCTCTATAGTTTATGGTGCCATGATCGTTTAGAAGCGAAAACCAGGGAACATACAACTTATTTACCCACGGTTATTCAATGGCAGGAAGCAGCGCAATTAGAAATATCGGGACGGCGGAGGCGGTATCCCTGGGGGGATACATGGCGGTGTGAATGGGTCAATCATGCCGGGTATTGGGCAGACCGTGAGGTACGGGAAGAAAATTGGGTAGAAAACTGGGCAACCAGGGAAAATATATATCAAAATACCCGCCCTTTACCGGTAGCCAATATCAATGATGGGCGCAGTGCAATCGGATGTGTTCAAATGCTCGGAAATGTGTGGGAATGGTGTTCAGACAACTTTACTGGAGAATCATCATTGGATAAAACCGTTATAGGGGGCGCATGTCTTTCTCCCCAAGAATACTGTTCTCCTGGTTGGAAAACAAAATGGCGATCGGGGCATGGCAGCGAATATATCGGTTTTCGTTGTTGTTTTCCCTTGAACAAATAAGGAGTAATTTATGATTCCGACACTTCAAAAAGTAATTCTCAATGGCGCATCGCGCCACTGCCTGAAAAAAGGGTTTATCCTGGTGGGGGACCAGCCGGTTGACACAGTGATGCGAGATAGAATCGTGCAGGCTGCAAATAAAATGCTGTCCAATCAAATCGATCTGCCGGGATTTGTGGTAGAAACTCGTCCTACTCACATCTCACTCATCGGGTTAACAACCCCTTTCCTGCCAATATACGACGTATCGCACCGTGATTTTTTTTTCGTCGGTTTGGCGAAGGCCGTGGGTATTTTAGCACGGGTGGTCGAGCAATACGGATATCATTTGACGGCAGCAGGAATGAATCCTTTAGTTGCCGATAGCGATAAACTTTCTTCGGCATTGTGTGCCGATCTTCACCAGGTTGAAATATTCGATGATGGGGAAATTGAGCGTGTCTACAACCTGTATCGTCAATTCTTGCCTGAGTTATTGGCAATTTCTACCCATTCCGCCGTCTATGGTGGAGAACTGCAAAAAGATTTTTCCGTTCGAATGCGAATCAATCCGGCCAGTTTTCTACCTCGCTATATTTCCCAGTTCAGCGCTAAGCAACTGGATAAATTAAGAAGTATGATGCGCAGGGATTACGGTCTGTCAGACTTAAAGCAAATGGATATTAATCCGCTGGCGGGCGACCCGGGAAAATTAACTCAAGAGAATCCTTCCCTTCTCTCGAATATGCCGCCGGCGGCGGAACTCCGTTTTATCGATGCCCAATGCTCATATCCCTTTATCAGGGCTCAATTGATTATATTCCAGGCAATCGCCATGTATGGGCGCTCATTGGCACGCCTGGGTAAACGACTCCCTTATATGCGTGATGAAGTTATTGATGAAAATAAGGCGTTGACTATCCAAAGTGGGGCTGGCGCAGTACTTAAACCCGATCCTAAATTCAAAAAAGATGATGGCGGCGGGGGTTTCTTTTTTCACGATACCGGCTTACCGGAACGTGTCACAACATCCCTCTTGATGATTATGGATGGATTATTGCTGCCATACCTGCGTGAATTGGAGTGTCAATATCGAGAAATTGCTCCTATCGTTCTCGGTGCGGAACTGCGACGGCGGGGACGTCAGTGCTTTGCCAACTATGCCGAATACCAAAAATATCTTCATTACACAAACCCGGGGCGATTCAAATCAATATTCCAGGAGCATGTGAAGATTTTGTTGTCTTCCACTCAATTAGATTTTATCACCGATTTCAACCGGAAGACTCAAAGTAAAATATCCACCGAAATCGAAGAAGATTGGCAAAAAAAATTGAATCCCAAATCCCGATATAAAGGAGAGGTTAAGCATTTCGATGCGCAAAAAGAAGCAGGCTTTATCCAGGCTGAAAATGGGCAAAAAATACATTTTCGCAAAAGCGACATTGAGGGAGTAGACCGGTTATATGATAACCAACCTGTTACTTTTGAAATGCTGGAACGTCGGGGACAGTTGTCGGCAATTCGTGTCAGAGCTGCAATACAAGAACGGTATGAAGGGAGTGTTGCGCGTTTCATCGATGAGAAAGGTTTCGGTTTTATTCGTATGCAGGGGAGGGAGGAGGTCTTTGTTCACACTTCAGATATCATTGATGGTCAAAAACTGATCGAAGGTGATATCGTCTCCTTTGAATTCGTTGAGAATGAAAAAAGATCAAGAGCCCTTCGGGTTAAACTAAAGGAAAGACCATCTAAAAAGGAACACCCACCCAAAAGGGATCGGCAGGACCAACCGCGTCAAAAGGGACGGGTAAAGTGGTTCGATATGAACAAACGATACGGGTATATAACGACAGACTCCAATGAAGATGCCTTTGTTCACCAGGAGGATTTGATTGGAATAGATAAAATTGAAAAAGACCAGGAAGTCAGTTTTGTATTAAAGAAAGGTGATAAAGGGCTAAAAGCTATCTATGTGGGGCTTTTGGATAAGGAGTAATCGAAATGTCAGGAGAACAACCGATTTCTACAGTGGATATAATTTGTGATCTACGACAATTCCAGACCGATGTGGATAACATCGGTACCATGCAAGAAATCTGGCAGCAATTAGGAGATCAAATTCCTGGCCACCAATTGCTACCAGGTCAGCCATTAACAATGCATTTACAAAAAGGTAATCTTTTGTTGTGGGTTGTAGATGCTCACGGTTTAAAGCAAGTCGAGCCCGATACTCCTTTTCGGATTATCGATTTACTGCGAAGTCCAAAACTCCTATACCGCTGCCGGGTGTGCGATGAATACGGCCCATTACGATGCACCGAATGTGAAAAAGCAGGCCGGGAAACTCGACTGTGCTCTGCCCATGCCCATACGATTAAAAACGAACTCAAGGCATACTGTGTCGAACATATTCCCAGGTGTGAATGCCGTTCTTCTTGTAATGAAAAGGCCACATTTCGCTGCCGGCGGTGCCACAAATTATATGGGGATCATGTGCATCGTTATCATCCCCATGATAATAATGTGGATTACTGCCAACTTTGTTACCGTATCTTATTTGAGCGGTGTAGTCACCCTGACTGTAGGAACCTCGGCAGATCAAAATGTGCATTCCAAACACGTGAAATGAAAGACCCCTGCGGAAAACCCTTGTGCGCGGAACACAGCTATCAATGGAAAATCTGGGGGGCGCATAATCGAGGGGTAACGCTGTGTGAGCATCACAAAAATTCCTTGCGCTGTACCGATCCGGCTGATCTACTGTTTATGATGCTGATTGCCAAGGCACCGTTTGTTCACCGAGGGAAACTCCATTCACTTCCCAATCCATTTCGACTGCGCCGAATTATCAACCGGAATAGGATGTCGGGTCTCAGCTTCGATCAAATTTCCTATGCGATTAATTCCATGGGAAACCAGGTTTCCAATTGGGGACGAAGAGCCGAGGGCAATTATCGTTTTTTAAGCAAAACCTTCAATGAAACAACCCGGGGCCTCTCAAACACCGAAGAAACTTTGCTTGCCCAGGTAAAAGCGATTTATCAAAACGCTTCAGGTTGGGACGCCGCCCAACAAATTACTGGCCTGGAAATCACGGATCGTTTTTTCAAACCGGGTCAGCAGCCCCGTTATCGAGTAAACCTTTATCTAGTTAGCAATGCCAATAAAGGATTACTTATTGGCCGCGGCGGTTCCGCTATTAAACAGGTAAGTCAATCATTGAATATTGAGATTGATTTGAGGATTAACCCATGAGTGAATTTTTTACTTCGGAAAAATATCGGCTTATACCGAAAGAAGTACCTTGGTATCGTGAAGAAATCTATATTTCTACACTGGAAGCCCAACAAGCTGGCTTAAACGATTCCGGGCAATTCTGTCTGTTTGCAATTCAACCGTTGTTTCCCGGTCCGCCCGATGAGGAATATGCCGTCCATGTAGCCGTTGACAGGCATATGGAACCGGGGGAAGTACTTGCAAACCGTGAATTTCTCGAACATATCGGTTACAGACCGGATGAAGGACGTTTTTGGTCAATAAAGAGAGCGCCTTCTGTTGTAGCGGTACAAGAAGTTGTGATTGAGTTAGTTATGGAGCAGAGTAATGTAAATCGTGAGATTGAAAATCTTCGTCAGCAGCGTAAAGATTTATTTTCACAGCGTTGTATTTTAATTAAGCCTGGTCAACGGGAAAGCGACTTAAATTTACCTGTGAAAGACCGGGCATATTTTAACCTACGTTCCCTTCAGCCGCCTCCAGAAGTTATCAAAACTAAAAGTGTCCTGGTTTTGGATGAAAACACGACAATAAATCTTTTTGTGCCCCACCGAAAAAGTGGGGTAGATATGGTCATTGTAGTAGATGGCAGCGGGTCGATGGACCTGTGCGACTATTTAGGAAGCGATAGTAGAGCCCATTCCAGACTTGAGGGTGTAAAAACTGCAATGGAGACATTGCTGCAGCGCAGGTTAAAATCAGGCAGCCGCGTTTCAAGTATAGCCGCTATTGTTTTTGGCCAAAATACCAGGATGCTTTACCCACGGCAAGAAGGGGCAATGGAGGAACTTAAAAACGAGATACAGATTACTGGAATGCGTGACAGTATTCGTGATCTGAGTCGTCCTGGCCTTGAACGTTTAAAAGTCGAGAGAAAACAGACCAATATATCAGGAGCTATTAGATATGCCTCTGAATTGTTGGATTATCATGCCCAGGAAGGGAATGAAAAAATGATTATACTTTTATCGGATGGTGCGGATTGGGTAGAGGACAGCGAAGGTGTGAGTGATGGCGAAGTAGTCAGTACTCTCCATGACCCGGCAGTATTAGCCGATAGCCTGCGTTACGACAGCCAGGTACGCATACATACAATCTCTATCAGCGACGAAAAGGCATTGAGGCAATACGAAATCCCCAAATATTGGGACCAGGGTTGGGCTATCCCTAATACCAATCTATTACGAAAAATTGCCGACCGCACAGAGGGTTTGTTTATTAAAAGCCCCGATGCCAACTCCCTGGCTAAATTGTTTGACGAGTTGGGTGAAGGGGCGATGTATCCAATATAGATTTTAAAATGGTTCTTAGAATTATTTTATAGAAGAAGAATGAGTAATTTGGAAGAATATTTTACATCAGATCGATTTCGAGTTGAACCTCGGGAGTCAGTTCATTTGTGTGAAGAAATCTTTGTTTCTATATTCGATGCTCAACAGGCTGGTTTAAATGAATTAGGAGAATTTTGTTTGTTTTCTATCCTATCCCTATGTCCCAGCTTTCCTGATGAAGAATATTCCGTCAAACTAGAGGGTGACAAAAATATGGAACCTGGGGCAATGCATGTAAATCGGGAATTTCTTGATCACATCGGTTACATAGCAAATGAAAGGCGTTTTTGGTCGATAAAGCGAGCGACTTCTATTGTACCGGTACAAGAAGTTGTGATCGAGTTAGTTGTGGAACAAAGTAATGTAAATCTTGAAATTGAAAATTTCCGTCAGCAGCGTAAAGATTTATTTTTACAACGTTGTATTTTAATAAAGCCCGGTCAAGAGGAAAACGACTTAAATTTACCTGTGAAAAACCGGGCATATTTTAATCTCCGTTCCCTTCAGCCGCCACCGGGACTTATCACCGCTAAAAGTGTCCTGGTCTTTGATGAAAACACAATGATAAATCTTTTTGTCCCTCACCGAAAAAGTGGGGTAGACATGGTCATTGTAATAGATGCCAGTGGTTCAATGGATCTATGCGATTATGTGGGAGTCGATGGCAGAGCCCATTCTAGGCTTGAGGGTATAAAAACTGCATTGGAGATATTGCTGCAGCGCAGGTTGAAATCAGGCAGCCGCCTTTCAAGTATTGCCGCCATTGTTTTTGGCCAAAATACCAGGATGCTTTACCCACGGCAGGATGGAGCAATGGAAGAACTAAAAACCGAGATACAGATTACTGAAATGCGTGATAGTATTCGCGACTTGAGTCATCTCGGCCTGGAGCGTTTAAAAGTCGAAAGGACTCAAACCAATATATCAAACGCTATTCGATATGCCGCTGAATTGTTGGATTATCACGCCCAGGAAGGTAACGAAAAAATGATTTTACTTCTATCGGATGGTGCGGATTGGGTAGAGGACAACGAAGGTGTAAGTGATGGCGAGGTAGTCAGTACTCTCCATGATCCGGCAATATTAGCCGATAGTCTACGTTACGACAGCCAGGTACGTATACATACAGTCTCTATCAGTGACGTAAATGCATTACGGCAATATGAAGATCGCAAATATTGGGACCAGGGATGGGCCATCCCTAATAACAATTTATTACAAAAAATTGCAGTTCGAGCAGAAGGCTTGTTTATAAAAAGTCCTGATGCCAACTCCCTGGCTAAATTCTTTGAAGAATTGGGAGAAGGTATGTTATATCCAATTTGGCAAGGAGAGACTGATATTTTTAGAGTTTATGAAAATGGTTTTGAACAATTAAAACAAAAAATTGATATTCAGAATCCATATTTTTATGAAATGGTTAAGTTAGAAGACCGATTGATAGAACTCTTCAATGATTCTCCAAACGAAAAGGTAAATCAACGTTCAGAACGAATAAGGGTGTTAGATGAACTTAACAAGTTAGCAATAAAGTCCACAGGAACAACTTTTGATGAAATGTGTAATCCTGACCATGAACTAAACGATCTTATAAATAAAACAGGAGGCATGGACTTTTCTTCTTCTATTCCATATGAAGATATCCGATCTTCCGAATTTATATACTATTATAGAATTGGTCCGCCCATTGAAAAGCCATCGGAATTCTATGGGCATCAAATAGAAATCGATCATTTTTTTTCAAATTTAAATAATCCTCATATACATTCCTTACAGATAATCGGGCTTCACAAGTCAGGAAAAACTTCATTTCTTAAATACATTTCACACTCAGAAATTCTTCGAAAGAATGTAAAAAATATTGAGCACATTTTAGTTGTTTATGTAAGTTTGCGAGATAAAATTAAAACCCCTTCTGATTTTTATAAAAGACTCTCTGAAGCAGTAAACAAACATATCCAATCAAAAAAATGCCCAATAGCACCACCTCGCTATCCAACTAAAGACTCGTTTGACCGATGGCTTAACTCATCGTTATTGTCAGATTTCCGAATAGCTATTTTACTTGATGATTTCGAATATTTACTATTAAAAGATACCTTTGATTTGGATTTTTTTAATGAATTGCGCTTGCTTGGAGACAAATTGATTTGGTTTTCTACATCTTTCCGTGATTATTATCGCTTAAGTTGTAAAGTGGGTGATAATGAAAAGGCTTTACCTTTTTTTCAGGTTTTTCATCCGACGCCTATTATCTTAGGCCAAATTACTTATTCTGAAGCGATATCTTCAATAATGGAACCAATAAAAGAATACAAAAAAACCTTATCTATTGATGCCATAGAGGCAATTATTTCTTTATCAGGCCGTTTCCCATTCTTTCTACAATCTGTTGCAGAGAAATGGTTTTCTTATGATTATAGAGGTATAGAAATTCAAACAATAAAAGATGATATCAAACGAAGGTTGTGCTCTGAATTAGTTAGCACTTTTGTTACTTATTGGAAGTGCTTTAATCGAGAAGAAAAAGAATGGTTGCGTATTATTGCTAGTAATGCTATAAATGATCCAAGTTTGAAAAACTTCCAAGATATAAGCAAAAATGCCTTAAATGATTTGTTACGATATGGGTTGCTGACATCGGACTGTACCGGTGTACATATCGCTAATGAAATTTTTTTAGAGTGGATTAAGCACCAATCTCTGGAAGTGATACTTCCACCAAATAAACCAGGAGAAAAAACAATGAATGACCCAAAATATCAAAAACCTAAATTTAAGAACGCCTATGCTGTGCTTATCGGAGTCGGCAACTATATCCATGCTGCCGCTCTCCCGGCTTCGGCAAAAGATGCCACAGCCATTTCAAAAATACTTGTTGACCCGGCTCTTTGCGGTTATTCCCCGGGTAATATTCAACTCCTTACCAACGAGAAAGCTACGGGAGTCGAAATTCGAAATGCCTTAAAACAACTTGCTCAATCGACCGATTCGGAATCAACCGTAATTGTCTATTTTTCCGGACATGGTGTACGTACCCTTGAAAACAAGACATGGTACACGTATATATGTCCGCGCGAAATCCAGCAGGAGAATATCGCTAATACTGCCATACCCGGTAGTGAGTTCAGCGAATTATTGGCTGCCGTTCCCAGCCAAAAAATGCTGGTGATTATCGATTCCTGTCATGCCGGGGGTTCGGCAAACTTGAAAACAACCGAGGGTGAAACCGTGTTGAAATTCGGTCTTCCCGATGATTACTACGAAGTTCTGGGCCGGGGAAGTGGCCGCGTGATATTCGCATCATCAAAAGAAGACCAGGTTTCTTATGTCAGGCCCCAGGGGGATCTAAGTGTATTTACCTGGCACCTCCTCGATGCTCTTAGTGGAAAAGCCGCTGTGCGCGGTGATGGGCTGGTTCATGTATTGGATGTTTTTCACCACATCAATGAAGCCGTACAGGCCGATAAACCAAACCAAACTCCCATTCTAAAAGTGAAAGATATGGATTTAAATTTTCCTATCGCACTGTCCAGTGAAGATAAAGGAAACATCTCTTACAAAAACGTCACACCCATTACCGGAATTCGTGAGCAGATCATCCATGACCCTATCCAGGGAGCCAAAGCATTGAGCGATTACTTGAAAACCGATTCCAAATGGGCATTAAAACGCAATGAAGTAGACCTTAAGCGAAGCGACCTCGAAAACAGCCAGGGTAATATAGATTTGTTCGGCCCGGACCCTACGGAAAAGGCGGGGAAAAATAAGGCAATATTCCATTTATTGCGACTTTGTTTGGATCTGGAAAAAAACGAAACTACAGATGTATACTAATAAAATCTACTAATGGAGGATAAAAAAATGGAGCAACATAAGTTTAAATTTCGTGGTAAAGAGTATTATGCAAATGCACCGGTTCTAACTGAAAAAGAGTTGGATAACATTGTGGGTACAGCCCGAACCCCTAATTCACGGTTGGTTATAGTACGTGGTTCAACGGCTGTTCCGCTAACTGAGAAGATTAACCTGGATGAAAGGCCCATCATCGAAGAAATTCCCAGGGGAACGGTAAAAGGAGTCTTCAAATGAGTTATTCGCAGCGAGAAACATATATTAAAGCACAAGTAGCCTCGATTGCTGAAGTTTTCGGAGAGCGTTACGGCCTCCCGGTCCAGCTTGATAGACAATTAGAATACCTTTATCTGCCTCGTTTTCCTTTACCCCAACAATGGGGTGAGCGAGAAACCCCCTTGCTTATTCACATTCCCCGTGAATACCCCCAGGTTCCACCTCATGGCTTTTTCCTTTCAAAGCTGTGCCATGGGCCTCACGTTTACAGCCGGGAAGTGGGGAGAGATAGTAAAGACTTCTCCCATTATGGGTGGAACTGGTTTTGCATTTACTGTGATAATGGATGGAACCCAGGGCCATCGCCGCTTGATCCACATAATTTGTGGACATTTATCAATGCAATTCGTGTATCTCTAACTATAGGAGAATTCTAATGATTAAAAGAAAAACACAGAGTAATGATAAAAAAGATAATATGAATCTGATTGAAGAGAAGGCTGATAATACAGTCGAAGAAAATGATACGGTAGACCCTGCAGAAATAAATCTGGCTGAGATGTCCGAAGGGGAAGAAAAGCAAAATAAACTGACCGAGGAAATTCCTGGGGGAAAAAAAGAAGACAGTAATGAGGGCTTACCCTTACCACTTGGTGATTTGAATTCAGGGCTATCCTTTCAGCATATAGAAAGCGCAGAGTTGGTCTTGCCATACGATTATTATCATCAGATTCATAATTATCTCTTTTCGGACACATCAAGGGAGTATGCATGCCAGGTATGGTGTGGAAAGGCAATTATTGGAAATTGCCTCAGGTTGTATGCCCGTTATCTAAGCTTTCCCCAGGTTTCAGATTATTTGCACCAAAGTATTGCAAGTCTGGAACTGGACAATAAATATGATTGGATAATTTACGGTGAATGTAAACAGCTTGGTCTATCAGTAGTGGATTTTCATAGCCATCCCTTTTCGGGAAATCATGTAGGATTTTCTGGAACGGACAACGCTGATGAAGTCGGTAAGTTTCATTATTTTAAAAGGCATCTCCCAGAATCACACTATGCAAGCATTGTGATGGGAAAATCTTCGTTTGATGGACGAATATTCTTATCCCAGGAAAACTCCGATAAACCGAGAGTATTACCATTAAAAATTATTTCCAGGGAAGTACCTATTGTAAAACCTATACCAAAAAATGAAGGTGTTTCTGCTGAAAAACGATTCGATCGGCAGATCCGGGCTTTTGGGAAAGAAGGCCAGGCAAACCTCTCCTCTATGAGGATCGGTATAGTGGGTGTCGGGGGAATGGGCGCAACACTGGCCATCGGTCTGGTACGCCTTGGAGTTCGCAAATTGGCATTGATCGATCACGATCAAGTAGAGGAAACAAACTTAAACCGTCTTGCCGGCATGACACGGATAGATGCAAAACTCAAACCATACAAAGTTGAGATGGTTGCCCGCAGATTGATGGAGATCGATGGAGAAATCGATATTGATTGCTTTACATCCGATGTGTTCGAGCCCGCTGCCTGGCAAAAATTAAGGGGAGTTGATTTGATCATAGCTTCAACCGACAATCACTCTTCCCGTATGCTTCTAAATACCATTGCACACCAATATCTTGTACCAGTTATTTCAGTAGGAACCCTTATCGATACAGAAAATGGAAAATTCAAGGGAGCCTATGGCCATGTGTATTCTATTCTCCCTGGACAGGCGGAACCCTGTTTATTATGTTCCGATACGATAAATAAAAGAGAAGCTTATTATGAACTGGGGCCAAATGAAAACCGACAGGAAGCCTTAACAAGAGGATATATCAAAGATTTCAACATCCCGGATCCATCAGTGTACCATTTAAATGGTTTACTGGGGAATCTTGCACTAATTGAGATTCATAATCTTGCGTGCGGTTTTATGGATAGACGAGTTGAGATCCAATACGATATGGAAAAGCGCCAGATATTAAGTGTAGAAAATTCCGCTAAATGTTGTGCTGTATGTTCTCCCTCAGGTGGTATATTTGGAATGGGAGACCTGATAGATCCAATAACAACTCTTTTTCCATTTAAAAATGCCAAATAAAAGGAAGGAAAATCATGAACTTTGAATTAAATCAATTCCAACAGTTATTTAAGGAAGCCCAGGAAAGCCTATTCTTTGATGAAATAACCGGAAAGCTTGAAAGTGGGATTCTTGCTATAAAGGACGGGCAAGGTCCCCCCATTCCGGCACTACAGAGAAATCAACTGATAAAAGCGGTCCAGCAATACATTGATCTGATACAGCGGCGTAAAACAGACCCCCGCTTATTCAAAGCTGCATTAAAAAGCTACCTCAGCGCAACTGAGTTGTCGGAAGAAAATTACAATGCCCTGGAGGAATGGTTTCACGGTGTTGTATATGCCACTCTTGAGACTGTAGACCCGGAGATTATAAGTTTTATGCGTGCGCTCCGCGATAAGTCTAAATTCTGTGTTAAACAAGCCCTTTACAAAGACCTGGAACTTAGCATAAAAAGATTTGCAGATATTTCAAAATATGCCGTCAATACCAGGGAAACATTACAATATGCTCATGGGCTTGAAGCCAGGATAAGGGCAATGGAATTAGATGAGTCTAATTATAAAGGATTAATGTACCAAATTGCAGGGGTACGCACTGAGACACATAAAAAAGAAGAAATGCCTATCGGTAATCGCACGGCAGCCTGTCTAAACTCTTATGAACAAACTCTCAATAGCCTGGAAAAAGAACATTTTGACCGTCATACCAGTTACGTCCTGCAAGTCAGCTTTTTTAGGAACCGGCAGGCAATCGAAGAATCGGAAATCGATGATGAACAGAAAGAATTGCTTATCCGCCAATTGGATAAACTGGAAGCGCGTTTCGATCCGGTTCGTTATCTGAGTTCCACTACCCTTTACCTTAGAAATTATGAACCGAAGATCAGTGAAATTCGGAATGCGATCCAACAAACCCTGGATTTCGACAACATTTTAAAAGCTATCGATAACTTAAGGAAACAGAGTCAGCAGGGAAAGAAAGAAGGCGCGGACAAGCTGGCAAAATACCATAAGGATATTATAGAAGAAGCCGCAAAGAAACTCAATGACATGTTAAATCGGCGTTGTAATGATCCGGAAGCACTGACTCGAGAAGTGCGCCGTCTCATCGGTGAAGTAAACGAGTTGGAGGGGAAACAGGTTCTTTTTCGGGGTACGTTATCTCATATACAAAAACAGATTAAAATGGCCGAACATTGGGCAGAAAAGATCAACAAAAACCTCCTGGAAACACTCCGAGATTTAAAACTAAAATGCAGTACCATAGGGGATAATATCGATGAACGATACCAAAACTACGTTGACTCCCAGATCAATAGTATTCATGCCTTTGAAAATGCCATTCCCCAAATGGATGATATGGGCGATGGATTTAAAGAGATTCAAAGTTTGAGCCAGGTGATGAATGGCCAGGATACCCCATTAAAGGAGCGAGATCGTCAATACCTTTTAAAATCACTGTCCGAAGTCAAAAGAAGGTTTTTTGAACGATTCAACAATGTTGAGGAAATAAATACCGCATTTGATACATTAAATAAAAAAGTAAACAAAGCTGCAATGAATTTGCATTATGCGGTTGATTTGACAAAACTCAGCAACGAAATCAAGGGTATTGAATTCCGGGTGAAAATGGGGCGATTTCCGCATAACGATAAGGAATACTTCGAAGTGCAAATACGAAAAACCTACGGTCGCCTCCGGGAACTCCGGAAAAAACACGAAGAATACCTTGAAAGACGGGCCGCAGATCAAGCGGCGGTATTCGATGAATTGAGCAATGAAATCGAACAATGCGCCCAGATGGCGCAAGAGCGTCCGGGACACCATACGAGTTGGGAAAATCTTGTGAATGCAGGCAGGCAAGTTCGTGAAGAAAAACTCTTATCCGGGGAACAGCGTCAAAAGCTTTTCAGCCAGTTAGATAAGGCATTTTCAATGATCCGTGAAGAAAGAGCCAGATTCGCCCGCCAGGCTTGCGTGGTATACGGTGAGTATGCAGATATTATCCAGAACATCCTGGCCCCGCTCGAACAAACCATCCCCCGCCCCACACGAGAAGATGCATTTGACGCCACTGAAGCACTGAAACCCCTGCGCATAAAACTTCGAAATGAAAGGCGACTTCTGGCATCCCACCGGACAGAGCTTGAGGAGTCTTTACGAAATGTATCCGATGCCATTACCGAGATTCTTGATCAGGCATCCAATGATATGTATAATAATTATCTTCATATTCAACGCCAAATCGACGGACTTACCGGTAAAATAAAGAATGTTAAAACATCTCCTGACTTAACTTCTGTAATTTCGGAACATAAGGAACTCTATGCAGCCGTTCGCACCACAGAACTTTCCATGCAGGGCAGGAGAGAATGCCGCAGCAAACTGGAAGCTCTGTGGAGTTTAATTTCAGAAAAGAAACAGGATTTCAGTTATTCTCGTTTTGATCCGTCAAAAGTGAATGAAACATTAGCCCGTCTGGAAATGTTCGGGCATTTTCTCTGGATGGATGAAGTTCCACCAAGAATCGTATAAAAGGAGGTATCATGGTATTTCAAAATATCGATCAATGGGAAGAATTGTTACAGGTAAACCCGGAACAGACCGAAGCCGGGCAATTACGCAGGCTGGTCAGCCTTAATATCCGGGAACTCTGCCTGGAAATAAACAGCAGGAGTGAACGCTTGGGCTTAGCCAACTGTTTGAAGCGTTTGAAAGAAATCGGGCAACTTTTGAAAAAACATAATTGGATGACAGGAGGAAATGAAAATGAGTAATTACCTGGGAATCGATTTGGGAGCATCATATGCAAAAGCCGTTTACCTGGATGACATGGGGAATTTAAAACCTGTCACCAATAAAGATATGAATTGCATGTTCCGCGTAAGTGGGCTTCGGGATTCAGAGGGCCGAATTCAGCCAGTCACAATGGATGAAGAGCGAAGGCGTACTTTAGAATCAGGTAAGAATTTAATAGAAAATGTAAAACCGCTGCGGGGGGAGGGAAAGGGAACTGAAGAACTGGAAACTGCCGTACTGCGAGAGATTTTAGAATGCTACAAAGAAAACTCCGGGGACCATGATTTGAGTTGCCTCAAGCGTGCGGTACTAACCCACCCCGTAAGTGCCGGACCAGCGGCAGTGGATGCTTTAATGCAAATAGCAGTCGATGCAGGATTATCTCGAAACCTTCTTGACACTATAGAAGAACCGGTTGCCCTGGGCCTTTTTTCAACACAAAAAAATCCAACACTAACAGGCCGGTTACTTGTCATCGATGCAGGGCATTATACCACCGATTTTGTGATGGTAACGTTTGAAGAGGGAAAACCCACTGTTCAATCCACAAATTACCTGGGGTTGAGACTGGGAGCAGCCGAATTCACCCATGCCCTGGCGCGGAGTGCCTGGCTGAAAGCTCAATTTGCCGCCGGAGTATCCAATCTCTCTAATTCGCCCTTCGATGAATATGGACCGGAAGGTGGTCACTTCCTTGTCAATCAACTGCTTTGGTGGGCAGAAGATCGTGTTATTCGGGCAATGCCTTTAGGACTGTTTGATCTCAATGTGAATGCTAATCTGCCACTCGCAAATTTATATGGCTTAGAACAGTTTGGCGCATGGACCGGGAAAATCCGTGACATTTATTATTGTCATGATTTGTCGACCGCCATGGAAGAATCGAAATCCTTCACAGATTATTACCCGGAACATAATCCCGGTATGCAGGAATTTATACTGCGTGAGAATTATCGTGATGTGATTAAACCCTTGTGCCAGGCCATCGGCGCTGCTGCTTTATCTGTCATCCTTGAAATAGAAAATCCCGATGAACTCCAGGTAGTTTTGGGGGGTGGTTTATCACTGGTTGAGGATATGCGCACAACGATAGAAGATCTTTTGAAGTCGCATGGTATAGCAATACCGCTGAATATTTCTTATGACTATCAGAATATAGGCTCCAATATGGGATTACTCCTGGCCACAGCATCAGGGGCAGCCATTGCAGCAGCCCGCCGATTCGATAGAAACGATAGCCTTGCCGATACCATTGGGCTGCTCTCCTATAGTGAAATAGAGGAAGCGCTTGATATACTTGATAAAGCCGGAGTTTTTTCATCTGCATTTCACCCCAATGAATCGAATTTAGAAGTATTAGGCGCAAGGCAACACCCAACTGGCCCCCTGGTTCTGCCTTTACACCACATATTGAAGCGCCGTGGTGAACCTTTACCATGTAAAATCACATTCCCCCAGGCGCTTTATAAGATGTCAAAAGGTGGGAAGTTGAGCTTGACCCGTGCTGCGGACCGGAATGAAGATCTATCTATTATTGAACCAGGAATTAATGCTGCTGGGGGAACCGTTGCGGTCGTAGCAATACCGACTAACATACCCGAAGAAACACTACTTTATTTATCACTTGAAATTGAGCGCAATGATGTCTGGCAATTGAAACTCACTGATCCGTCCGGTAACATGATTATAACAGAGAATATCAACCTGCAGTTGAAAGGAAAAGGTGGAGAATAATGGCACAGAACACTCTGATCAATGGAAAACCAATTGCGTCATTCCTGGCCCCCTTCGACCGTCTGGCCAACAATCTCACTACCATGAATCCCATTACACCGGCAGATTTGGTTCCTTTTACATCGCTCCAATGGCCGGATCACGAATTTTTCGAAATCGCTCTAAAAAATTCCAATAGAGAAACAGCCTGCTCAGTACTTCAATTGATGATGCGATTATTCATTTCCGCCCCTGATTGGCTTATCGGCTGTGTGGTTCCTGGTATACCTATTCTTAATCACCCATCGGCTGCAATGATCAATCTCATAGGTCCCAAACAGGAATACCTTTTGCCGGTACAATGGGTGGTTTTCCCTTACAAGAAAGACGGTATACGTACCAATATGCAGGTTAAAGCCTGCTTAACTGCCAAAGATCCATCATTTTGGCGTGCATCTGTCTTGCATTGGGCTACGATCTGGAATTCCTTGTCTATCAATCATGTTGAACGTGAAGAACGTTTAAAGGCTATCTATTATGTCACAAATTCACTGGGGGAAGGGAATCCAGACCCATTGAGGAGTTTGGTAAAGGAAACTGAGATAAACGATGAATTGGATTTACTTGCGGGAATTATGTTTGGTACATGTTGGGACCTCCTGGTGTTGATTAACCGGATCCCTAAAAATAGTGTCAGCAGTGGTGCCTGGCAATTCCCGGACTTCTCCGCCCATGAGATACGCTGTCGTGCCCTTATTTATCAGAATGCAGCGCAACTCTATTTCCAACCCGCAATGCTGGACATTGAATTAATGCATCTCAATGTCATGCATTGGGCATTGCCATGTACTGATATAGATTTAAAAAATGCAATCAACCGGACTATGGAAACCCTAAAGCATGCATATTATCAGTGGAATTTAAAAAGCGCATCCTATATTGTCAATCAATTGTTTAAAAGGGAAATTGCCGATGGAGAATACACTGAAAAATTCTTAGGCAGTGCACTTGCCAATAATAAGGACATTTTTCTATATCCTTTAACCATAACAGAAGCAAAAAATTGGTTGATAGAGCACGGGCATTATGATTGGTGTCAACGACTTGCAAAAGTATGTATAGAAAAATCTCCATCAAAAACTGTCCGAGTTAAAGACAATTATCAATCAGAAGAAAATCCTACCCTTCAATTTGAGCCGGGGAAAAATGATCCAAATCAAAAAAACAATAAACGCCAGGATAATAGACTGATTGTGGGATGGATAATATCTTTGTTCATCATTGCAATCACAGTTTTAATATGGATTAACAGCTCAACAAAACACGAGCTGAGATACCTTCAAGAAAAATTAAATTCATCTGATATCCCCAAAATACATAACGCGCAATTGTTGGATTTCGGTAGTATTGATAAATTGGTACAAGAGGTTCGTTATCTTGTTATCATGGAATTATTGCGGGATGATATTCGCCTAAACTGGCTGGATATTGCGATTCAACAGGGGAATAAGGGGGAAACCCTCTTAAAAGGAGAGGTTCCTACAATATATTTAAAGACTTTGATCGTGCAACTTATCGGGAAGTTTAAAGAAATTTATAAAATAAATATTGAAGAAATCAAAGTGACATCATTTTATAATGTCCAACCAGGAGATAACCTCTGGAAAATAGCAGAAAAAGTTTACGGTGATTCCAAGCACTGGAGGAAAATCTATGAGGCGAATCGAAAAAAAATAACCGGATCTTTCGAGATACAAAAAAATATTACATTGAGCATTCCTGATTGACGGAGAAATAGACGGTCGGAAGCCTAACTAAGTCCCAATTGCGTTTCAACTAAGAAATTCGTGAAATTGAAGAAGGGTTATTAATTTCCAAGCTACGGGATAAATTCGATATACAGTTGCGATTCGTGGTACGTCTCAGGAACTTCCGAAGAACACTGTTGGATTATGAGCCACAGATTGTTTACTTCACTGGATATGGAGAGAAGAAAGGTATCGTAGTAGAAGATAAAGTTGGATTTTCTGTACCGATTTCCTCAAAAGCCATCTCGTGATTATTTGAGTGTGAAAACTCGCATGTCTCCATCCGGCCTTAAGCCTTTTCCATAAGCCCTTCGAAATCTTTGAAGTCTAATAAAAACTTAAACGCCGGGATTACTTTTATTTCGATACCGTCATCCAGGATTGTTTCTTCTTCATCATCCGTAATGATCATACCTTTTGACAATTTAAACCGTTTACAGGCGGCCGTCAATCCTTTAATTTCCCTGCGTCGGGTTTCGGGTTCTTTAAGGGATAAGCACACCTGGACCGCCGACTGGATGGCTTCTTGACCGGCCAACAAAAAATCGCACTCAACATTATCCCGGTAAAAAAAGACTTCCTGCCCTTGCTTCAACAATTCAATCCCTATGGAATTCTCCAATAATTTCCCTTTATCCCCGGAAAAATGAAAAGTTACCGCATTCAGCAGCCCGTTATCGATGCAATAAATTTTTTTTTCAGCAAATTCCTGTTTTATGACGGACTCGTTATACTTTAACAGGATAACCATCAAGTAAATGGCTTCCACGGAATCCATAAATTCATAAAGCAAATTCTTTCCTGTTTTAATCCCCTGGGATTTGAGTTTTTCCACTTCTCCTGGCGCCGATGATGGAAATAATTTTGGTGGACCCTACCGGGGCTTTGAGGTGGCGGGGATGAAACTGGGGCAGGGTTCCCCTGTGAAAATCAACAATCATTTGTTTCAATATGTCTTTCTTCAATGTAAGGAGAATTATACCGCAATCTTTCCTTAATTGAAAGAAGGTTTTTCGGTTTTCTTTCTTTTTTTTAAAGAAAGTCTCATACCCCGGCCCCCGTCTGCCTTGAAATTGGCCACCAAGGCACCAAGACACCAAGAATTTTTTACCAATGCTTTTCTCTTCTCTTCTTCTCTTCCTCGCTTGCCGGGTAGAGCCTTCGGTTACCCTCCGGCTCCCCCACAGATCCGGACGTGCGCAATTAACGCATCCGGTTCCTCATATTATGGCTTTGCTGCGCGATATATTGAGTGAACTACTTTTATAGGTGGGAGTGGGAAGAA
>JAPKZK010000004.1 GCA_026393835.1 Candidatus Aminicenantota bacterium
TCGGGTTGTCAATTAAAAACAATGCTTAATACCCTGAAATTAAGGAAAATCCTTGATGAGGAGAAAGTATTAATCATTTTCTCGATTTTTGCCAACCGGTTTGACCTGAAGAGTTTATTGGAACAAGAGGGGATAGGTCTGCCGGTTTACATCGATTCGAAAGATGAATTCCTTTTGCATTCGAAGATGACGAATGATAAAGAAAACCCTATTATTATCAGGCAGGAAGAGTTAAGGAGTGGACAATGAAAAAAATAGTGTTTCCAGTGCTTGTATTATTGATGGCCATTGGATTATTCCCGGAGGATACGATTCTCCTCAAGAAATCGGAAAGCATCGATCTACTGGAGAAAATGGAGGCCAACGATTTCTTCATGAAAGCCATACTGGGCGTCGATGTCGATGAGACCTGCATCTACTTTCTCGATCAAGCCCTGGGAACAGTTTTCCGGGTGGATAAAAACACCGCTAAACTGGTCAATACCATCGGCTCAAAGGGCCAGGGCCCCGCGGAACTGCAGTATGGAGACGCTTTTCGGGTAATAAATAAAATGGTATTTGTCGCGGATACCGGGTTCAACGGGATTAAGATATTCACTATTGACGGGAAAATAGTCAAAGAGTTTAAAACAAACAGCCCACCCAAATGGATCGATGTCAATCAGCGGAATGAGATATTTGTAAGCGGTGTGTCATCGGAGGGGTATCCCAATATCTCCATCTATAACATGGAAGGGAAAAAAATCCGCGAGTTTTTAAAGTTTCCGTACAAAGAATCCGGGAGCGCCTCTTATATCCTCAACTCGGAGTTAATATTCAGGATGGATAACGATGAGAATATGGTGGTTGTTTTTATGTTGAAAAAGTTGGTTAGAAAATACAATAAAATGGGATCCCTATTGTGGGAAAAGGAAATTAAAAATAAGATACTGGACAAATATAACACCGAACCAGGGTTCGATATTAGGAGTACCGGAGCAATTTATTATCATAGAAGCATTATCAGTCTAGGCCTCGATGAAACCGGTAACATTATTATTGGCCATGTATACGGCGGTGTGATTTACGATAAAAATGGGAATATGATCCATTTGATACAATTTGAACCGCAGCGTAATTTGGGTAACTTCCGGATATATGATGGAAAAATCCTGGAAATAGGCGCCCTGGGAAGCAGTATCAACATCTATGATTTTAAAATAAAATAGGAGGTCAAGCGATGAGAAGAAAAATTAAAGGAAATTTAAGTATCATTATCTTCTTCATGCTAGTGATAACCATAGCCTACCTGGTTATCGATTTTGGGGCGACTCCGCTCTACGGATCCATCATGTGTGGGCAAGATACTTGTATTTGTATGTGCATCGGAGACAATTGTAGTTGTGATTATAATTCAAGCGGATGCTGTTGCTGGTGTGAATCCGGGGGTATTGATATTTGCACTGTCAGTGGAAGGACCCCGCAGTTACCGCCAGGGTGAGGAATAAGATAGCAAAACGTTCATCTGTAAAAGGCAACATTTTCGACTATCCAGGAAAATAGCCGCGAAGAACGCGAAGGACCGCGAAGTAAAAGGTGGTAATTGCCCGAATTCCTTTTTGATGCTGGATTTACCTTCGACTCACTTTTTATCATCTGTAGGCGGATCGTTCGGGGCGATATGTTTTTCTATTTTTTTACTGAGTTCCTGGCCTTCTTCAAAAATCTTCATTTCTTCCGGCGTCGCAAAATGGGTCACTTTCAATATGAAATACATCATCAATTCTACCTCTTTAGCATTCAATTGCCGTTCCTGCATATCCCTATACAGGATACAAAATGCCGTAAATTCCATGGCCGTTAAATATTTTTTGTGAAACCCTATTATTT
>JAPKZK010000211.1 GCA_026393835.1 Candidatus Aminicenantota bacterium
GGGGATAGTGGAGTGTAAGTCAATAGCGATATAAATGTATTTTGAACATTTTTTTTTAGGGCATAGTATAGAAAGTCCCGAAAGCATTTAATTGAATGATTTTAGAGGTTGTTGCAGTTTATAACTAGGAAACTCGGGCTAAGACATTCTAATTCATTCTTACCGGCTGCTTTAATTTATTTCTTTAAGATATTTCACGAACTTATCAAGGTATGAATCATCGTAGTTAGGATGGCTATAAAGATATTCATATGTATCTTTCGCTAATCCCATAGGTGCAAAAGATTTATCTATGATATCCTCTTTCCGGGGCGAATAATAGTATTGATGAACATAAATAATTTGAGTCTCCGACCTGCGATCCTTCATAATTTCATCCAAACAATCCCTGGCATCCTTGAATTTATTCAATAAGACATTATTCAATGCCAGGAAATACCTTGCCTCCTGCAGCCTCCCGGGTTTATAAGCGCCCTTCTCCATTTTCGAAATGAAATCCTGTAATACAGGATTGGCCCTCTCTTTAATCCACAAATCGACAGACGTGTTCTTGTCTCTATTTTTTAAGATAAAATAAACCCGCGTGTAATAGCTGGCTAAATAGAAATGGGCTTTGGCCGCATACGAACTTTCATGATAATTCTCGAAAACACGGCGAAACTTCCCGGCCGTCGCCTCTACTTGATCCACCAGGTCGTTATTGTAATCATTAATGGCATCCCAATACAAACCCGCGGCCGTCATTAAGGCTTCATCCAACTGGACTTTTAGGGTATGGGTTTTTTCACTTCTAAACAGATCATATATTCTCGTTTCTGCGTCTTGCTGGTTAGCTACTTTCCAGGAAACTTTTCTCAGGTCCCCCAGGCCGTAGCAAATACCCAGTTTGAGTTGATAACCTGTCGCCGGGTTGACTAATGTATCGATCAACTTCGTCGCCGCGGCAGAGCGGTTGGACTCATCCAGTTTTTCCAGGTAATCGGTTAATGCTTTTCGAGCATCTTGACGCAGCATAATATTGCCGGATTCCATATTTTTTAAGATTTCTTCCTGGCTAAAAGCCCCTACCGAAAAGAAAAAAATCAAACTTAATATCCAGGCGCCCAAACGTATAAATCGCGATTTTAACATGGTTCCCTCCTCTAGTGATTCTTAATAAAAATAGTGATCTTGGGAGTTTTGGGATCATATTCCATATTCATGGATTTCTGTTCCTCACCCATCTCTGATTCTTGACGGATGAAAATTTTATCATCCTCTTCAATAAACTTTTTTAAAGGTATGGCAAATTTGCTTTGGTCTTCCTGTTGAGGTGGAATGATCTCATCAGCGACCGTCAATTGGATACCCCGCATCAACAGGCCATTATTATCCCGCACCGTCAAAATGAGCTCTTTTTGCGATATGTCTTCTTGATTTGGATTTATATGGATTTGTTTGGCCAGTTCATTGTTGATAATCAACGCGGAAATGATCCATACGGCCACTGTCCCGGTTAATTTGATCCCTTTGACGGCAAAAGAATTATCCGGGTTGATGCCGCCAAGAAAGCGGTATACTAAAGACGAAATGCCCATGCCCAGGAAAGTGCCGATGATAATTGGTTTACAAAATTGTGTAAAAAGACTCATTATCCCACCGCCCAGTACTCCGACGACTACGGCCGCGGTCACTACGATATCTTCAAAGGCGACTTCGCGCCATTTTTTCTTTCCTTTGTTTTCTTTCCCTTTACCATTCATTTTATTCCTCCTATTATGGCATCATTATACAACACAGTAAATTTTTATTCAAGTGTTATTGGCTGCTATTGAAATAATTAATGATTTCAGATAAAATTTCATTTCACAAAAGGAGGAAACTATGTCGGAAATGCAGCCGAATAACAAA
>JAPKZK010000074.1 GCA_026393835.1 Candidatus Aminicenantota bacterium
GCAAGCCTCATTCTTTAATTAACACGCATTCGTTTTAAATTTTACTACCTGGAAAAGAAAAAAACTTTGTGGGGAGTTCTGTGAACAAATGGCTCTATTTATCTGAGCAAAAGCGGGTCAATTTATCTGAGCGCTATAGAATAATGGACTTAGGGAGAAATTGCGACCCTGAAATCATTTTGAATATAGAAAAAGTTGACAACATTTTAATTATAAATGTTCCAGAGGGAGATAATAAACCTTATCAATGCAGCAAAGGCTTTTATTTGCGATTGGGGGCCAATTCGCAAAAATTGAAAAGGGATAAAATCCTGGAGTTCAGTATACGAGAAAATAAAATACGCTTTGATGAGCAAATATGCCCGGATTTTGATTTTAAAAATTTCGATGTTTATAAATTTGAATATTACCTGGCTTTAGCCGGTATTACAAAGATATTGGATAATGAAAGCATCTTAAGAAATTTGAAAGTCCTAAATGCTAATGGCATGACAAATGCCGGGGTCCTCTTCTTCTCCAGCGAGCCCTATAAATACATCTTCTCTTCCAAAATACGCTGTGTTCAATTTAAAGGAAATGAACGCGTCGATATATTGGACAAGAAGGAAGTAGACAAGGGAATCATAGGCAATATTGATTTTGCATTCAATTATTTAAAAGAACGGGTTCCCGTAAGATTTGAAATCAAAGGCGGTAAAAGAATAGAACACCCCCAATTTCCTGAGGATGCATACAGGGAGGCAATTGTTAATGCTGTTGTTCACCGGGACTATTTTGAAAGCGGCGAGGTGGCGGTAGAAAAATTTGAGAATATGATTGCAGTTAATAACCCAGGGGGATTAATCGCTTCCTTTCCTATCCATGAATTTGGAAAATTCAGTTGGCCAAGGAATAGATTGCTTGCGGATTTGCTTTCAAAAACTTTTTTTATGGAAAAAGTGGGAACCGGCATCAAGAGGATGGAGACCCTCTGTAAAAAAAACAATAATGCCATTGTAATAAAACCGCTTTCGACTCATTTCTTTTTGGAGATGGAGAGTTTAAAAGGTTTGCTTCCAGGTGACAATATAAAAGACGGTTTAAAGGACGGTTTAAGCGACGGTTTAAGCGACGGTATAAGAGACGGTATAAGAGACGGTATAAAGTTAAACAAAATTCAACAGGATATACTCAGTGAAATTCACAGAGAAAGGGATATCACCATTGAAAGATTGGCGGAAAAAGTGGGAATATCAGTAAGAAATATTGAGAAAAATATTGCCCGTTTAAAAGAAGAAGGGCATTTAAAAAGAATCGGTTCACGTAAAACCGGCTATTGGGAAATCGAATCAACCGATATTTAAACAAAACCTGCCCACGAATTACTCGAATTTTCACGAATTATTTTTGTCCACAGATTACACAGATTTACACAGATTGTTTTTTCTTTGCTTCCAATTTTTTTTCTAACCTTCTCACCCTCTTACCCTCTTACCTTCTGTTTCTGCCGCTCTTCTGCTCTTCCTCGCTTCCGCTCTTCCTGTTTTATCTTCATCATTCATCATTCATCATTAGAAATAAAAATCACTGCATACTGGAAAACGGTTGCTAAATCTTACGATTGATATTATAATTGGATAGTAATAATTTCGGAGGCAAAATGAGACTATCGACTGAAAAATTGAAGGAAGATTTAGGTCAGGTGTTGGACGAAGTTCTGGAAACAGGTATTCCCGTTGAAATTGAAAGAAAGGGCCATATACTGAAAATAGTCGCAGGGCCGACGGGGAATAAACTGGATAACCTGGAACCACATGATGTAATTGTTGGAGACCCGGAAAGTATTGTCTATATCGACTGGTCTAAGGAGTGGAATGGGGAGGTTGTCCTGTAATGTATTTTTTGGACACCCATGTCATTGTCTGGTTATTCCAGAAATCCATCGAACTGCTATCCCCAGAAGCAATGAGAGTGATTCAGGAAAATGATGTCTTTATATCTCCCATTGTTATTTTAGAACTGGAGTATCTTTATGAAATTGGAAGATTAAAAGTTGATGCCAATACAATAGTTCAATATCTTCAATCCAGTATAGGCTTAAGAGTGGATGAGGGCAACTTCCATGAAGTCATAAATATGGCTTTAGCAGAAAGATGGACAAGAGACCCTTTTGATCGTATTATTGTTGCTCATTCAAAGTATAGGGATGCATACCTGGTTTCGAAAGATAAAAGGATTTCAGCTAATTATTTGAAAGCAATTTTTTGAAATTTGTTTGTGATTTGTGATTTGTCATTTGTAATTTGCCCTTTGGGATTTTGGATTTTCCATTCATCATTCATCATTCATCATTCTATCACTCTTAACAGCGGTCCACGGAATAGCGATTACGCAGATATCATAGATTGTTTTTTCTTTGCTTCCAATTTTTTTTTCTAACCTTCTCACCCTCTTACCCTCTTACCTTCTGTTTCTGCCACTCTTCTGCTCTCCCTCGCTTCCGCTCTTCCTGTTTTTATCTTCATCATTCATCATTCATAGTTCATCATTCTATATAAAGGTTAGCCACTGACGAACACGGACACTCACGGACAAAAAGAAACTGCCCACGAATTACTCGAATTTTCACGAATTATTTTTGTCCACAGATTTCACTGATTTACACAGATTGTTTTTTCTTTGCTTCCAATTTTTTTTTCTAACCTTCTTACCCTCTTACCCTCTTACCTTCTGTTTCTGCCGCTCTTCCTTTTTCCTTTTTCCCTCTCACCCCCGGCGTCATTTTTCCGGCACTTTTTTCCTCTTCCGGCAATAAAATTCCAACATTTTCAATAAACTTTCCCTGGACAGCAGCAATATAAATAGACTTTTCAAATGGAATAAAAATTGCTATACAAACCATGAGGTAAAAATGAAAAATAGTATTTACAGTACCGCCGCCGGTATGCTGACGTCGCTGGCCAGGCTGGATATTTCCACCAATAACCTGGTCAATATCAGTACCACCGGTTATAAAAGCGATATCTCTTTCGAACAAACCCTCCGCAACCTGTCCGGCGGCCCTTTCCCGGGAAAAGATCAACCGGTCCTGGGCGGCAATGTGATCGATATGAAAAACGGCATTATCCAGACCACGGGCCGCGACCTGGACATGGCCTTTGAAGGCCCGGGCTTCTTTACTGTCCAGGGACCGGGCGGTCAAGAATTGTACACCAGGAACGGGGAGTTTGACCTGAACTCGAAAAAAGAACTGGTTAACGCCGAAGGTTATTATATCCTTGATAAATTCGATAAAAAGATTACCGTCCTCGGCGAAAAATTCCAATTCGCCCCCAGCGGCGAATTATTCATCGACGGCGCTTATTTCACTACCCTGAAAATAGTCGATATCCCCAATCGCGACCACCTGGAAAAAATCGGCGGTACGTTTTTCAAACTAAAAGATTACGCCCCACAACCCCAGCCCATTGAAACCCCACAAATAGCAGTGGGCGCACTGGAAAAATCCAACGCCGACTTGCTGATGGAAGCCGCAAATTTAACGGGAGCCCAACGCACCTTCGACGCCCAAAAAGCCACGGCGGACGTCATATTAAATTCATTGAGAAAAGTGATTACCGAGATTCCAAGACCTATATAAAAAGGAAAAAGGAGGTTCGACATGATGAGATCATTGTTTTCCGCTGCTTCGGGAATGAATGCCCAGACTTTAAATATGGATGTGATTTCCAATAACCTTGCCAATATTAATACCGTGGGATTCAAAAAATCCCGGACCGAATTCCAGGATTTGATCTATCAAACCCTGCGTGAACCGGGCGCCAGGTCCAGCATTACAACCGAAATCCCCACCGGCATCCAGGTGGGACTGGGCGTCAAACCGGTGGCCGTGAACCGGGTTTTTTCACAGGGCAATTTCAAACATACCGGCGGCGCACTGGATATGGTCATCGAAGGCGACGGCTTTTTCCAGGTCTCCATGCCGGACGGTGCGATCGCTTTTACCCGCGACGGTACGTTTTCCAAAGATTCCACCGGCAGGGTGGTTACCAACGACGGCTACCCGCTGGAACCGGCCCTCACCATCCCGGCCGACGCCATCAGCATCACGATCGGAAACGACGGAACGATATCGATACTAAGACCGGGTGAAAATGAGGCCACGGAACTGGGAACTATCCAACTGGTTAAATTTGTCAATCCCGCCGGTTTAAAGAGTTTGGGCAAAAATCTTTTCATGAATACGGCCAGTTCCGGCGACCCGATCCAGGGTACCCCGGGCCTGGAAGGACTGGGCACCATTGCCCAGGGCTACCAGGAAATGTCCAACGTGGATATCGTCGAAGAACTGGTGGGCATGATCATCGCCCAGCGGGCCTATGAAACTTGCTCCAAAGCCATCCAGGCCGCGGACGGCATCCTGAGGAACGCGCTCACCATAGGAAGGGGTTAATGAAAAGCATTGTTTTATTTTGTTTGTTGTCCGTCTTCTGCGGGTGGTTAACGGCCGCCCCGGACGCCAATACGCTGCTGTTGAAAGACTCGGCCTCGGTCAGCGATAACATCGTCAGGATAAAAGATATCGCCCTGATGGACGCCCCCACCCGCGACCGCATCGGCAACCTGGTCATTGCCGCGGCCCCGGAATTGGGTAAAACAGATACCATCCTGAAACGGGAAATTTATGAAAAACTGGTGGGCAACGGCGTCGAATCCCCACAAATCAATGGCGCGGATTCCGTCAAAATTACCCGGAACGGTACGGCGGTGAATCCCTCCTTTTTTAAGGAAATGATCCTTGCCTACATCGTAAAAAATTCCAGGTGGAAAGACGGCGTCCAGGTGGAAATCGCCTCCTCCAAAGACATCGTCATCCCGCAAGCCGATGAAAACAATATTCGCTGGCAATTGATGCCGGCCAACGGCCAGGATTTCCTGGGCAATATCCTTTTTAAACTGCAGGCTTTCTCTAAAACGTCCAATGAAGAAATCTACTCCAACTGGCTGGTGGCAAAATTAAAAATCATGAAATCCGTACCAATTTCCAACCGGGAAATCCGCAAAAACCAACCGATCGATGAAAGCGATGTCCGCTGGGAGGTAAGGGAGATCGACGCCTTCACCAAAGACGCGATTTTAGATAAGAACGAACTATTGGGGGAGAAGGCCGGGCGCATGATCCGGCCCAATTCCGTCATCACCGCCGGCCTGCTGGAGAAAAAATACCTGGTCTACCGCGGCGCGACTGCCCTACTGGTGGCCCAGTCGAACTCCATTAAAGCCACTTCGACGGTTAAAGTCCTTGCCGACGGCGGCTACGGGGATTCGGTGCAGGTAATGAATGTCTCATCCCAGAAAATCCTGTCGGCGGTGGTGACAGGCAAAAATCAAGTGGAGGTTACGGTCCAATGAAAATAAAATTTATTTTTACAGTGATTATGATACTGTGTATTTCCATACCCCTGGCAGCGGATGAAAACGCCGGGAAAAAAGCGTCCCTCTGGCGGGAGAATTCCTCTTTTACCAAAATGGTTTCCGACCCAAAGGCCTGCGGCGTCAACGATATCGTTACCATAAAAATCGTCGATAACAGCACCGCCTCCAATAAAGCCAGCCTCACCACCTCCAAGAAAACAACCATGAATATGGGTATCGACAATTTCCTGGGCTTTGAAAAGGAACTGGGACCTAAAGTAAACGGCAGTTTCGATCCCGGGTCCATGATCGGCGCCAACACCAACAACTCCAACCAGGGGGGCGGCGAAAGCAAGCGAGAAACGAAATTAACCAGTTATATTTCCGCCCGTGTGATCGATGTCATGTCCAACGGCAACCTGGTGATCGAAGCGAAAAAAGAAGTCATGGTGAACAAGGAAAAACAAATCGCGGTATTAAGCGGTATAATCCGGCCCAGGGATATTTCCTACGATAATGTGATCGAATCCAATAAAATCGCGGATATGCAAATCACGTTCAACGGCAAGGGCCCGGTGTCCGAGCAGGCGAAGCGCGGCTGGCTGAGCTGGATATTGGGCGTCGTCTGGCCCTTTTAAATAAAAATGAGCCACGGACGAACACGGACAAACACGGACTTTCTGTTTTAATCCGTGTTAATCTGTGTAATCTGTGGACTGAAAAAAAACAGGAGTTACGATGAAGAAGTTAACGATAATAGGCCTGGTCATCCTGCTGATGGGTGTAAGTTTAAATGCAGTGGATGTCCGGATTAAAGATATCGCCGCTTTCGAGGGCGTACGGGACAACCAATTGATCGGTTACGGCGTGATCGTCGGGTTGGAAGGCACCGGCGATACCATCCAGAACAAGTTTACCTTTCAATCCATGGCCAACCTGCTGGATAAAATGGGTTTGAAACTGGATCCCTCGGCGTTCCAGATGAGAAACACCGCCGCCGTGGCAGTGACCGCCACGCTGCCGCCTTTCTCGCGGGTAGGTTCGAAAATCGATGTCACCGTATCTTCCATCGGCAGCGCCAAAAGCATCCAGGGCGGTATTTTATTAATCACGCCCCTGAAAGCCGCCGACGGCGAAGTATATGCCGTGGCGCAAGGCGCCATCTCCATTGGCGGTTTCAATATCTCGCAAGGAATCGGCGGAACCAACATTCAAAAAAACCATGCCAATGTCGGACGCGTCCCCAACGGCGCACTGGTGGAAAAAGAAGTCAATTTTAACTTCTCCTCGCAGCCCTACTTTACCCTGGTAATGTATCAAAGCGATTTCACTACCACCACGAGGGTGATGAACAGTATTAATAAAAGTTTCGGCGATGTCGCGGCCGCAGTGGACTCGCGCACCGTCAAAATCATGATCCCGGAAACCTACAGCCAGCAAAAAGTATTAATGGCCTCCATGCTGGAAAACCTGGTGGTGGAGCCGGATACCCAGGCAAAAGTGGTGGTCAACGAACGCACCGGCACCATCGTATTCGGGGAAAATGTCAGGATCTCGAAAGTGGCCCTGGCCCACGGGAATATCACCGTTGCCATCAAATCCGGTTTCGATGTTTCCCAGCCCGCCCCCTTCTCCGGCGGCGACACCGTGGTGACGGAACGGCGGGAAACTTCGTTGACCGAAGAACCGGCGCGGTTTACCGTCGTGGAACAGGCGCCCACCATTTCGGAAGTCGTGAAGACCCTGAATTCGTTGGGCGCCACGCCGCGGGATATTATCGCCATCCTCCAGGCCATGAAAAGCGCCGGCGCACTGCAAGCGGAATTGGAGATGATTTAACCATGATCGGGATCAAGACCACCAATAACCTGCCGCTGCTGCTGGAAAATGCGCTACGAAAAAGCGATATCGAGAACATGGGACTGGATTTGCGGGATATCGAAGGCGGTTCTGTTTCCAAAGAAGAAAAAATCAAGCGCGTCGCCATCCAATTCGAGGAAGTCCTGATTAATACCCTGCTAAAAGAGACCTTCAAAGAGGAAGAGGAAAGGGAAGGCGAAGAAGAAGGGTTGCCGCTCCATACAGGGTCGTTAAACGATTTGAGGCAGATGTTTCTTTCCCAGTATATTGCCGATAACGGCGGCCTGGGCTACCGCGAAATTATCCAACAGCAGATTAAAGACCACTATTTTCCCTCCCCCTCCCCTACCCTAATGGAGAACATTTCCAACCCGGTCCCTGGCCCCATCAGTTCCGATTACGGCTGGCGAAAAGACCCTATCGACGGTCTGACGCGGTTTCATACCGGCGTCGATTTCGAAATCCCGACCAATACCCCGGTAAAAAGTTTCATGGAGGGAAAAGTAACCTTCAGCGGCTGGGAAAAAGGGTATGGTTACCTGGTGGAGATCACGCATCCCAATGGGATGGTTTCCAGGTATGGGCATAATGGAGAGTTAAAGGTAAAAGAGGGAGACCATGTGGATTCCGGCGCGGTTATCGCGCTCTCCGGGTCATCGGGACGTTCCACCGGGCCGCATCTTCATTTTGAACTCAGGAAAGGGGAGTTTTCGCTCAACCCGGTGAAAATGATAGACCGGTTGAATCCGCTGAATCCTGGGTTGTTGGCAAAAAATAGTGTTTGATTTTAGTTTAATTTTAAGGTTTTCGATAAAAATGCCGATGTAGGGATTGTACTGCCTTGAAGGAGGTTTTTCATGAAAGTGAGTACAAATACCGACGGCGTCGATAAGATAAGCGCTGAGTATATCCGCAAAGATTTAAAGAAGGTCAAGCAATCCGGTCAAGAAAACAGGGCTGAGAATGATGCGTCTGAAGACCGGGTGGAAATCTCCTCTAAGGCATTCGATTTGAATACCTTGCAGGCAGCGGCCATGCAGGCACCGGATGTGAGAACGGGAAAGGTGGCGGACATTAAAAACCGGGTCGATAACAATACCTATAAGATTTCCTATGAAGAATTAGCGGAGCGCCTGATGGAAGATGCCTGGATGGCATAGTAAGCGAAGGAGGTATCGCCCATGAGTGATGTAGGAAAATTAAGACGCCCCGGGGGCGCGGTATTTCCTACTTTCAGGAAAAGCGCAACCCCTTTCGTACCGGAAATGGGGGAAATCGATTTCTCTCAAGACCTTCTTGAATTCGACGCCCAGGAGTCGACCTCCGTGCGGGAGAGTGAACACACCGAACAAGCCGTTATCCGGGATGAAAACCGCCGCAAACAATTCAAGTACCGGCAAAAAAAACATAAAGAAGACGAAGAACAAAAACCAAAAGAAGAGGGCGCGCAGCATATCGATTTGCAGGCATGACCCCTGCCCCTTAATCAAGGGATAATTGTTAATTATTAGGAATAAATCATCGAAGGGTATGATGTTATCATTAAAAAGGAAAACAATTATTTGCCGCGGGAAAACGAAAACCCGGCAAGGGATATCGCTAATCCTGCAAAGTAAATAAAAAAGTGCCTTGGGAAGTCATTCTCATGGCAAATTAAGATAAATACGTTGCGTGAGAAAACTACTTCCGTGCGCGGGGAAACTACTTCCGTGCGCGGGAGAACATTTTCGTTGTGCGGGCAGTCCTTATCGTTGCGGGGGAGGACATTTTCATTGTGCGGGAGAACTTTTTCCAGGGAGCGATTAGGTGATTGGGTGACATTCTGGCCTGTCCATAAACTGGTCAGCCCGGAAAATTTTATTCCCCCGTTGCAAGTCGAAATATATGCCTGATGAACAAATAAATTTTCGTCCGGGGAGGAATCACCAATCGCGCCTGGTTTACAAATAACCAGTCGCTGTTTTTTGCTCCCAGGGCAATGCCCCAAAACCCGGCGGCATGAATTTTCTCGATAATACTCCTGGCCTGTTCTGTTGAGATATTTGGAATTTGTACCGAGTCATGAAATTCGATGGAGATTTGTTTCGCATTGGTGATATCCTTATCAACCGCGGTATCAAACAATAGCAGCTCTGCCCCTTCGATATCGATTTTCAGCAGGTCGAGTTCTTTAAGCCCCACCTCTTGTACAAGACTTGAAAGTTTCCGTGTCTCAATATCAACAGTATAACCGGAGGAGTTAGATTTTGGGCCCATAATGTTTCCTGCCGTTTCCAGGCTGGCCTGGTAGAAAGTAGTGAAGCCGTCACTTCCGGCAATCGCATAGTTGTACTTACGTACCAAGGAAGATTCAATCAGGCTGGAGAATAACTCCGGGGAAGCCTCAATCGCATAGGCAAGGCAGCCATATCGGGTCGTGATATATTTACAAAAGTCGCCACGGCAGGCGCCGAGATCCATTACTATGGCGGTTGGGTTGATTGCCGTCCCATAGAACGTGTGCCCACAGGCGCTGTCAAGCCCGAATACACGATCGGTCCTTTTTATAAGGAAAGAAACTATTTTCAAAAATGGTTGCTGAAAAAAACGTCTCAGTGTATGCATAAATTGTCCCATGTATAAGTTTACAAAATAAAATTTTTTTTGTCCACTGATTTCACTCCCTCGAAAATAGCCGCGAAGAAATTTTTCTTGACTGTTGGTAATTTGGGATTTCCCGGCGAGTGCCTTCCCGTTATGGTTTAATAATCCGTGGATTTAAGTTTTTTTGCCTTAGTCCGTGTTTGTCCGTGTTCGTCCGTGGCTATTTTTTTAATGTCAATGAACCCGTTCTCTATCTCCACCGGCTGTGAAAACAAACTCCCCTCCAGGTGCTTTAATGTATCCAATCCCGACGCACTGTCGCCTTCTATAGCTGCCGCCATTTTTAAAAGCGCCATAAACCCCGGCCCTACCTCGAAACATGAACTGATTACCGGCTTAATTCCATAACCCATCGCCAGGTCCACCAACTCCCCGGTCTTCCCAAATCCCCCCAATAAGGTAGGCTTTAATATAAATGCAACAACCCCCACCGGCATATCCAACCCACTGGAAATAATACTATTAAGCGATTCGTCCAACGCCACCCCTATCCCAGTCTGAGAATAAAATACGGGGATTTGGCCAATCCCGTCTATAATAAACGGCTCCTCTATGTATTCGATAAACCGCTTATCCACCTTTTTCCCGAATTCCATCGCGGTTTCAAAATTCCATAACCGGTTCGCATCCAACCGTAACCTGACGCCCAAAGGAAGCGCCTCCGACGCCCGGTTCACTATTTCCATATCCCCCGCCAACGATCCCCGCCCTACTTTTATTTTAATGGTCTTAAATCCATTGGCCAACAGTTTCACCACTTCCTCGCCAACGCCAACGCCAGGTTGGGAAATGTCCGTGTGCAGCAAAGCATTCACCGGGATTTGTTTTTTTGGATTTTGAGAAATAATTTCCGGGAAGGATTTGTTTAAACTATTTTCCAACAGGTGAATGACCGCCGTTTCCAGGCCGAAACAAACAGAAGCATAAAGATTTCCCGGCAGTTCATGAATGACAGGGAACCGGCGCCCCGGTTTGTTAAACTCCACATCAAAGACCACCCCCGGCAACTTTTCCGCCAGTTCAAGGATTTGTTGCCCCGCCTGTTCCAGGGTCTCAGCGCTAAACCCTTCCAGCGGGGCGATCTCCCCATAACCGCGGGTTCCGTCAACGCCGGTTAATTCGATTACCAATCCTTCCCTGGCGGTCAGCGTCTGCGTTCCAATACGAAGCGGGACAAGAAAGGGGATACTATATTTATATATCCCAACATCTCCAATGCCAATCGCCGTCATCTTAATTCTTTATTCTAGCCACGGACTTTCACGGACGGGACACGGACAATAAAAACGCGCCATCAGAGGATAGAATCCAGCCGATGGAAAACAGGATTCCGTAAATGAGCAGGAGTTTCCCGGTATCCGCCAGCGCGCTGTTGAGCGAAGGCCCGTCGGTTTTTGAGAATACCGCTTTAAGCGGTTTCGGTGCAAAGAACAAAGTTAAAGCCGCCAGCGGGGCCAGGTGATAACGACCCGTAGTCAGAAAAATAGCCGCCGGGATAAGGCAGGCCAACAACAATGAATAAAAATATTCATTCATGGCGAAATTTCTCCCGAACCGAACCGCCAGCGTTTTTTTGCCTGCCTTTTTATCGCCCTCCGTGTCCCGCAGGTTGTTGACGGTCAGGATAGCCACTGATAGGAACCCCGGGGCAAAACCGGCCAGGATGACGATCCAATTGACTGAGAGCGCCTGGACATAGTATGTCCCGGCCAGGGCCACGGGACCGAAAAAGATCAGCACAAAGATGTCGCCCAGGCCCAGGTATCCCAGGGGAAAAGGGCCGGCGGTATAGAGGACGCCGGAAAGGATGGAAAAGGTCCCGATAATGACCACGGGCCACCCACCCCGGTAAACCAGGTAAAGCGAAACCAACACCGTCAGAAAAAAAACAACGCTAATGGCGATTCTCATTTGGGGCGGGGTGGCCAGGCCGGCTTGCGTGACCCGTACGGGTCCGATGCGGTCCCCGTTGTCGGTTCCTTTTTTGAAGTCCGCATAGTCGTTTACCAGGTTCGCGACGATCTGGATCAGCAGTGCACCCAGCAGGGCCAGCAGGGCCGAGGGGAAATGATGAACCTTATCGCCGTAGGCCATGGCCGTTCCCATAATCACCGGCGCAGCCGCCGCCGGTAGGGTTTTGGGGCGACTGGCCAATATCCATGTCTTAATCTTCATTTAATTTTGCCTCCGGCAACCAGGGGCTCTTTTGAAAAACCACCCCTGGACCCCACAAAACTTTTGATAATTATAACTATCAGAAGTTTTGGGAGGTGTCGGAACCCTTTTTCAAAAGGGTTCTGACAATCCTAAGGTCTTCTTGGAAACTTAGCAAAATCCGGTTTCCGCTTTTCCAGGTAAGCATTCCTGCCCTCCTGTCCTTCTTCCGACATGTAAAACAACATCGTGGCATTCCCGGCCAACTCCTGCAGCCCCGCCTGACCGTCACAGTCGGCGTTTAACGCCGCTTTCAAACAACGAATGGCCATCGGCGAATTGGCCAGGATTTCACGGCACCATTGAATCGTTTCCGTTTCCAGTTGCTCATAAAGAACCACTTTATTGACCATTCCCATTTGCAGGGCTTCTTGCGCATTGTATTGCCGGCACAGGAACCAGATTTCCCTGGCCTTTTTCTGACCCACGATGCGGGCCAGGTACCCGGCGCCGTAACCGCCGTCGAATGAACCCACTTTAGGACCGGTCTGGCCGAAGATGGCATTATCCGCGCAAATGGTCAGGTCGCACACCAGGTGCAGCACATGACCGCCGCCGATGGCATACCCGGCCACCATAGCAATGATGGGCTTCGGGCAGGTGCGCATCTGACGCTGGAAATCCAGTACATTTAAACGGTGAAGGCCCTGCCCGTCTTTGTAGCCGGCTTCCCCGCGAATCCGCTGGTCGCCGCCGGAACAAAAGGCTTTCTCGCCTTCGCCGGTCAGGATAACTACCCCGATCTGTTCATCATCGCGGGCGTCATCCAGCGCACATGACATCTCTTCGACTGTCAATGGCCGGAAAGCGTTCCTGACTTCCGGCCGGTTTATGGTGATTTTGGCTATACCTTCGAACTTATGGTACTTGATATCTTCAAAATCACCCGCTTTTTCCCATTTTACTTCTTTTGTCATTGCTAACTAACTCCTGAATTTTTTTGCCCACGAATTACACGAATTAACACGAATTGTCTATAAAAACAGTTCTTATGATTTCTTAAATTCATATAATTCGTGTAATTCGTGTAATTCGTGGGCATGTTTTTAATTCAATCCATCGATTTGCGATTTAATTTTATTTTGCAAATCCCGGTGCAATTTATAATTTTGTTCTCTATCCGTCCTTATTTCGATGATAACGGATTTTTCCGCTTTCATTGCCTGTTGGTAAGCGTCATTGAACTGGGCCATGGTTTTGGGGGAGAAATAATCCAGGCCGAACATCTGCGCGGCGTGGGAAAACTCGAAGCCGTGGGGCGTCCCAAAACAGCGGTCGAAAATATCCGCCGCCGCCGGGGACGCGGCAATGGGAAGAAAGGAAAATATGCCGCCGCCGTCGTTATTGATCGCCGTGATGATGAGCGGTTTTTCCAGGGTTTTTAACAGGGCCAGGGAGTTCAAATCGTGCAGGAAAGCCAGGTCGCCGATGAGCAGGGTGGCGCTGGCGCCCAGGGCGCGGGCAAAGCCGCAGGCCGAGGCAATGACGCCGTCGATGCCGCTGGCGCCGCGGTTTCCGCCGATAATGGGGTTTGCGCCGCCAGGGACGGCATACATATCCATTTCCCGCACCGCCATGCTGTTGGATAAAAATAGGCCGTGCTCCGGCGGCATCAGTTTCGAAATAGCACGGGCCGCGCCGATCTCATCGATAAATTCCCGTTTGGCCGCGACCTCTTCGATAACCCGCCCCGCCGCTTCGGACGCCCGGCGCAGCCAGTGGAGATATTCGCCGTCTATTACTTTTGCCTCCGGCGGCCCACCTTTTTGAAAAAAGGTGGGTCCAAAAACTTTTGTTAGTTGAGGCAATAGCGTTTCGATGAAATCCAACACCCGCGACTTCACCCGCAGCGATACGATGTGCAGCGGATCATTGCGCAGGGAATGAGAAAGTACGGAGATGTAATTGACCGGCCGCAGTTTTTCAATATAACCGTACCAACGTTTCGAGGTAATACGCCCACCCAGGTGAAGAACCGTATCCACGGGGAATTTCTTTAAGAAAGCGTCCGATAAAAGCACCTGGTCATAATAGTGAATGATGTTCGGGTGACTAAGCGTCCGCAACCCGGAAACGATATCCGGGAAAATGGGCCAATCCAGTTTCTCTGAAAGTTTGAGTACCGCCTGCTGCTCTTCCGGGGAACCCAATTTGCCCACGGCAATGACGCCGCGGGCCGCGTTATTGAGAATAGAAAGCAGGCGTTGATCCTGGGAAAAATCCGCCCGGGGGTTTCCCGTGGTGTAAGTAGTGTAAACATGGTCGCCCTTCAACCAGCGATCGATGGATTCAAGGTAAGCCGGGGCATTGAAATCCATTTTATCCGGCGCCAGGGGCTCGCGGAACATGCAATTGAGATGGACAGGACCGGGCGGGCCGGACATGGGGTCTTTGGCGCGGAATACCGCCTGATCGATGGTGGTTAATAACATTCCCGGACTAATTTGCAGGTCCGGGGCCGGCAAATCCACGAACCAGCGGACATAATTGCCGTAAAGTTTAACCTGGTCGATGGTCTGGTGGGCGCCGGTTTCCCGCAGTTCCGGCGGACGGTCCGCGGTTAAAAGGATCAGCGGCAGTTTCTTTTTAGAAGTTTCGATGATGGCCGGGAAAAAATTAGCCGCCGCCGTACCTGAAGTGCAAATCAGCGCGGCTGGCCGCCGGGTAACCGAAACATGGCCCAGGGCGTAAAAGGCCAGGCCCCTTTCATCGTAATGAATCACGGTCCGGGCTTTGGGGTGACGGGCCGCCGCGGCAACCAATGGGGCCGACCGCGAACCCGGGGCAATGCAGAATAAGTCCACGCCGTTCCGGGTCAGTTCTTCGACAATCAGTTCCGCCCAGGCGTAATTTAAATTGGGTGCTTCAATTATTTTCATTATTTAATATTCTCATAAAATTAATCGTTTTATCATCCACTTCTTTCCATTCCTCTTCCGGGATAGAGCCTTCGACAATACCCACGCCGGAAAAGAGGGAAAGTCGGTTTTTATAAACCAGTGCGGACCGGAGGCCCACGGCAAAGTCGGCGGATTCGTGGCCCACCGCGCCGATTACCCCGGCATACCAGCCCCTTTTAAAAGGTTCGGATTCACGAATCACGGCCAGGGCTTTTTCCAGGGGGCAGCCGCCCACTGCCGGCGTCGGGTGCAGGGCGCCGATCAGCATTTCATCCGTAACCGCAGGTTTTAATGCCCCTTTCACATGAGAGATGAGGTGGATACCCTCTTTTAATGTCAATAGGCTTTTCTGGCGGTCCACGTCCAGGGAAACGCAGAGGGGGCGAAGTTCCTGTTCGATGGCATCAATGACAAAATCGTGTTCCCTGCGGTCTTTATTGGAATTCATTAATTCTTCCGCCAGGCCAGCGTCTTCCTCTTCATTTTTCCCCCGCGGCCGGGTACCGGCAATGGCTTCGCTTTCGATGGTCCGTCCGTTCCGTCGGTAAAGTTGTTCCGGCGAGGAACCCAGAAAGGCGGTTTTACCGTCGAATTGGAAGAGGAAATCGTACCGCCTGGAGGACATTTGTTTCAACGAAGACAGGATGGAAACCGGGTCCGGTGGTTTTTCAAAAAGCAGTTCCACTTTTCGCGCCAGCACGGTTTTCTTATATTGGCCATTTTTAATTTCGGCGATGACGCGGGTTAAAGTTTTCAGCCATTGGTCATGGTTGGGAAAATCGGTGCGGGAGGTCAGTTTCCCCGGTCCCGGGAGTTCCCCGGGGTCCGTGAAATTCAACTGTTCCAATTGCGAGATTATTTTTTCCATGCTTTCCGGGGATTCGTGGTTGGGGATGACATTGCAAACCAGGAAGGCGTGGTTTTCTTTTACCAGCAGTTGGAACCGTGGCATGAAAAACCGGCAAGCACCGAAGGGTTTCCAGGCGGCGTCGACCGGGCCGGGGGCGAAGGAGATGCCGCCGTAGTATTTAAGGTCAGGAAATTCCGGGGCCAGGTATTTTCGCATATGTGCAAAGGTTGATGAATAGTCGAGCATTTCCGGGGCATAAATAACATCGGCGGCGCCAATGCCGGCGGTTTCTATATCCTGGGAGTCGCGGCCATGGAAGTAGAACCGGGTGATATCTACCTGGGAGTGGAGCCATTTGAGGGGGTCCCGGTATGGGATTTTTGCTTTGAATTGCAGGGCAGGGGGAAGGTTCCCGGGGGAATTGCCGTTGGCAATTTTTCTGAGTTGTTGGCTGATGAGGGTTTTGGCTTCGTCGGCAGCGAGTCTGTCTTCTTTATTGTCGATCATTAATCGGGTAATCCTTATTCTCTTTATTCTCTTTAGCACTTTAGCAATCTTAATCAGTCTTTTATGCTAACATAAATATGGAATAATTTCAAATAGCGGATAAGGATAAAGTGGTTTGTTACCCGCGAAACACGCGAAAAAAAATGTAAGGATAGGGGACAGGCAAAAAAAGTCTTAAAAAAGTTTCCAGGAAAATTTTTGGGGGGGAGGAAAAAATTGACTGTCCCCTAACCCTGATACCGGCATATCGGCATGCCCTGGGTTGACAATTGGGATTTTTTGGTATAAGATAAAATCATGAACGAAGTACAAGAATTAAAGCGTATCCCTTATGGTAAAACCGATTTCAATGATTTCAGGGAAAAAAATCTTTATTATGTGGACAAAACCCGGTTTATAAGAAATATCGAAGAAAAAGGGGATTTCTTATTTCTCATCCGGCCCCGTCGGTTCGGGAAATCGCTCTTCCTGGGGATAATGGAAGCTTACTATGATATCGAGTATAAAGACCGGTTCGATTTCCTTTTCAGCGGAACCGATATCCACAAAAATCCAACGAGAGAGAAAAACAGTTACCTGGTTTTAAAGTTGAATTTTTCCATGGTGAGCCCCGGTATTTCGCTGGTAGAAGAATCGTTTCTCAATTATATTCGGGAAGCCGTCTCCGGCTTTGTAATGAAATATGGAAAACTATTGGATATCGATATCAAAAAAGCAGAAACGGAATTTAGCTTGAGAAAAAGCGCCTCCGATGTGATGGTAACTTTATTAAAGTACTGTAAGAAAAAAGACCAAAAAATATATGTCATCATCGACGAATACGATAACTTTGCCAATACCATCCTCTCCGAAGCCGGTGAAAAAGAATTTGAAAAAATAACCCACGGAAGTGGCTTTTTCCGGGCGTTTTTTAACGTTCTTAAAGCCGGCACTACCGATACCGAAGCCCCCATATCCCGGTTATTCATGACCGGCGTTTCCCCCATCACCCTGGATGACGTCACCTCCGGGTTCAATATCGCCACGAATATTTCACTCCATTCCGATATCAACGAGATCATGGGATTCACGCGACCGGAAGTAGAAACCATGATCGAATACTACCGACAAACCGGGAAAATCCGCCATTCCACCCCGGAACTGATGAAAATTATGAGTCAATGGTATAACCATTACCGGTTTTCTCTCTATGCCTCCTCCGAAGTGTTTAATACCGTTCACGTCTTATACTTCCTGAAGGAATATATGATCGACTCACAATTGCCCGGCAGTCTCATCGATTATAACGCCAGGATCGATTACGATAAACTGCGCCATTTGATAATCATCGACAAAAAAGGCGCTCTCCCCGGCGCCGGTCAAACCAATGGCAATTTCTCCAAACTTCGGCAAATTATAGAAGACAATTCCATTCATTCCACTATCGTCGAACGTTTCCCTGTCCATAAACTGGTGAGCCCGGAAAATTTTATTTCCCTGTTGTACTATTTCGGCCTTTTAACCATTACCGGCATCGATGAAGAAAAAAAAGCAATACTTGAAATTCCCAATGAAGCCATCAAACGGTTGTACTATGATTATATCAAAGACACCTACGAGGAAACCGGTTTATTTACCATCGATTTGAGCAAATATGAAGACTTGATGAAAGAAATGGCGTTTAATGGGAAATGGGAACCGTTAATCGAATATCTTGTTCACCGGATGGATACATCGATGGGGATAAGGGATTTAATCGCCGGGGAAAGAGCGATCCAGGCCTTTTTGAATGTTTACCTGGGTTTATCCGCTTTGTACCTGGTCTATTCGGAAAAAGAGTTGGAGAAAGGATATTCCGACCTGGTGTTGGAGCCGTTCCTGGCGCAATATCCCCTATTGAAGTATTCGTATCTTATCGAAATCAAATACATCAAG
>JAPKZK010000102.1 GCA_026393835.1 Candidatus Aminicenantota bacterium
CGGGCAGGGTTCAAAGCCGCTCCCGTGATGGGACCGCCGATATAGGCACAAACCGTGACGGCCGCTCCGACCGCAGCACCGGCCATCGTACCTACAGCTCGGGTGTCGGTTGCGACGGCGCTGACAACGAACATGAGAAAAAATGTCAGCAGGATCTCCCAGCCGAAGGCCTGTACGACCAGCACATGGGGAATGGCGGCACCATATCCTGCCGCAGCAGGCAACAGCAGCGCGCTCATTCCGGTTGCCGCCAGGGCGCCTAGAATTTGGGCAAGCCAGTATGCTGGAATCTGGCGCACTGGAAAATGCCGTGCGACGGCAAATGCAGCGGTTACCGCTGGGTTTAAGTGCGCACCCGATATATGGCCGACGGCATAGATCATGGCGGTGACTATAAGACCAAAGATCGCCGGGATGGCGGCCGCATTGAGCGATCCCGGGAATCGTTCCGCGACCATGATGGCGCCACAGCCGCTGAAGACGATGGCAAATGTTCCAATAAACTCCGCCGTCATTTTGCTAAACAATGATTGATCTAGTCTCATGGGTAATATCCTTTACAAGGGCGGCAGGCCCTCTTGGTTTATGGTTCGCGGTCGCGAATGGCCCCATGGAACGCAGGCGACTCTTCGAGCTTAGCCCGGGCGCCATGGTCGCGCTCTCGTGCACGTTCGGCCTCACGGTCTGGTAGCGGAATATTTAGGGCGATTATGCCCACACCAAGACTTGCGATACCGGTTGGATCTGTCACCGTTGTACGCATGCGGTCGACGTAGCGAATTCGTTCAATCACCAGTTTGTGGCCGTCGATATGGTACGTGTCCAGGTATGAGCTACCAATGCCTGTTTTCTGCTCGGTGCGTTGATGTAGGGTGATGGTGATCTCGTGACTGCCAAGGTCGTGGAACAGGGCTAACACAAGACGTTGGTTGTGTGGCTGGCGCAAGCCTTCGAAGAGAACGGCCCTTAGGACGGGGTCACCATCGACAGATTCAAAATACCACGTTGAATCGGCACGATGCATGAGGACGGCGATGGCTTTTGCGCTGGTCCCTGTGTCTCGGTAGGCTAAGGGGATGTCAAAGACACCCGCCATGCGGTCACCGGTCGCCATTGCTTCAGGCGAGGCCCGTGGACCTATGCGGGCTCCGGCTGGAGCGTTGCCCTCGGCGGGCTGCCAATCCGCGTTAGGGAAGAGATCGGTGTATGCGCGGCCCAAGGTGGATCTTGCCTTTGGCGGCCTCGCGGCTGCTACCCTTCTTGTCTTGCTGTCGGTGGCTTGACCTGCCTTGCTAGCCTGCAACAGGCGAGACTCCGCAGCCAACCTGGTAGCTGCGACGATGTTCGGGGGCACTGTAGGTTTGGTCTTTGGCTTGTCGACTAGGTGTATCCTAACCGCGGAATTTTTGGGCCCCACCATCGGCTGCATTGGTAGCCGCTTGCGATGCAAGGTCGCAACAGCAGCATGCATCGCAAGCGCTAAAGCGAGCGCAGTTGTGGGACGTGCGATTCCACTTAGCTGTCGCAGCAGAGGAGTGTCTCTCGATATCGATTTAGCGGCGTTTGGGTTTGCGGCACCAGCCCTCAAGTATGACGGTAGCGGCAACGTAGCACACCGATCTGCGCCCGGCTTGGGTTGTCCCGAGCGTGGACGCATATCTATCACTTTTACTCTTAAATTGTAAGCTGTTACGGGCTGATCGCGGCGACTCGGACTTAAACTCCCGATTAGCCGCGGCTAATGTGCACTATAGGTCATGCTGGCCGAGTCTCTGGCTAACATTCTGATATCTAAGGGGTTGTACCCAGTCAGGACTCGCCAGAGGAATGGTATTTGTCGGTGTCATTTTATGCAAACGATGACGAAGGCCATTGCTGCTCAAACGAAATGGCCTATAAAAGGACTCGGTCAAAGTTGGCGCCATGCGTCGTCGCAACCTTGCTTCGCGTCGTCGCAGCACTGAGCACCCGCCCGAGAGCATCTTCATCGTATGGACGAGTCAGAAAATCGAGGCGAAAGCGCCCGATGCCCATCTGAGCAAGCTCGGCTTGCTCAGCGGTCCAAGAGAAGGCCTGCTCGCCGTAGACGATCGACTTGCACGATTCATGCGCGACGTGAAAGCGTTCACCTTTGGGGTTCTCAACCACTAGGGTCCGGTAGCCACAGACCTTCGCCGTCGGGCAGCCACCGTGGAGTGCCGTCAAGGAGCAGGCCTCAGCGATGAACAGTGGCGTGTCCTTATACAAGATCACTTGCAGTGCGGACCTTTCGCTTTCGGACAGCTGCTCCAGGTGCGCCTTTAGATTGGCGCGGTCATCCTCGATGGATAGACAGATCTGGCTGATACCTTGCGCCTGCCAAAAGCGCGTCGCCACGGAATTAAGCGCATAAAGTGTGAAGTCAGAGGCGATATCGAGCGTGGCGGTATCGATCCCCCAGCTACGTAGAAGCTCTAGAGCACCGATATTGCCAATCTCGATATGCCTTAGACCAAGGTTTAAGGCGGCGGTGAACCAACGCTTCAGCAGCGGCTCGTCCCAGGCACGGATCACCGTGGGGAGCGCTAGGCGTAGCGGCAAGGCGCTGGACTTGGCGAGTTCCGCGAGTTCGCCGGCCAGGGCGGCTGGCGATAGGTCGTCGAGAAAGGCGCGCTTTGGTTCAAAGACCAGCTCGCTCAGGTTAAATGTTGGATGGAGCTTCGCAAAGGCCACGGCATGACGCAGGGTTTCCAGACGGTCGCTTTTTACGGCAAAGGAATTTGGTTTAGTCTTTGTCGACTTGGTAGACATACCGCGTGGGGCGATCAACTGATCCTCGGCGCGACTCAGGCGTGCCGCGATGAACGGCGCATAGGCATGGTGCACCGCCTCGCCCAGTTTGTGCTTAAGCTGCTTGAGCAGCGAGCGTGGCACAAACCAATGGTCATCTCCAGCGAAGGTGACCGACTTGGCCCGCAGGGCGAAGTCGCCGAGCAATTGGAAGAGCTGATGCGCATCGCGCCTTAACGTTGACTGGCCAGTGCTGGCGACCATCGGTACCAAGACCTGGGCGCTTGCTATCAAGTCGCCAAATTTAAACGCCTCGGCGATCAGTGTGACTTGGTCCGCATGGGACGAAGCGGTGATGACGATGTCGATCAGTCTCACCGCCTTGAGCTTGGACTCCTGCGGTGGCACGGTGAGCTGCGTGACGCGGCGCTTTAAGTCAGCCGAACGGATCTTAAACAGTAGGTCGCCGACAGACGGGGACGGCGCATCTTTTGGCAGCTCGATCTCGACGCGACTGCCTGGGGCGGCCACGGTCAGGCGTTGGTTAGCTTGACGCATGTCGCGCAGGGAAAACTCAAGGTGTTGATTGCCGTAGGTCACGAGCATGGCGCTTGGATCGCGGCTGACGTGGCGGCCGTCTTGCGGCAGGGCGTGCGATACCCGCTGGCTTTGTTGCGGTACCAGACGTAGTCCGTCAAAGCGCTCAAGAGCAACTTCGGTGTTGACGGTGACCCAGGGGTCGCGAACCGCAACGATGCGGCCTAGCGGTACGCCAGCGTGCGTCGGGTTGTCGAGGTCGATGACGTTTTCCAGGTAGCGGCTTTTGACAAAGAGCGAGGTCGGTTGGCGCTGAAAGGATAGGGCTAGGTCAGCCGCGACGGGGACCTGGTCGGCTTGGATATGGTTGAGTTCCACCGCTGTCTTCGGTGCGGATGGGCGCAGCGTCGAGGCGCCGTAGAGCGCGTCTAGGCGCTGCCGGTAGAGGCGCACGACGGAGCTGACATACTGCGCGTCTTTTTTACGGCCTTCGATCTTTAAGGTGTCGATCCCGGCTTTGATCATAAGATCAAGATGCGCCGAGGTGTCGAGGTCTTTCATGCTGAAGAGAAAGCCGTGACCGGGTTCGCTGATGATCTTGTATGGCTGGCGGCAGGTGTAGGCGCATTCGCCGCGATTGCCGCTGCGGGCATCGCCGGCACCGCTAAAAAAGCACAGGCCACTGTAGCTGTAGCAGAGGCTGCCGTGACAGAAGGCTTCGATCTCAACTTGATCGCGGGGAATCTCGGCGCGGATATGGCGCAGCTCCTGCGCCGTCAATTCTCTCGCGAGCACCACGCGGCGAAAGCCGAGGGCCTGGGCTTGTTTGACGCCGGCAGCATTGTGTACGGCCAGCTGCGTTGAGGCATGAAGGCGCAGGGCAGGAAAGAAACGGCGAACGATGCTGGCGACGGCGAGGTCTTGGACGATGATCGCATCGACTTCGAGGTCTTCGAGGGTGCTAAGAGTCGCCAGCAGGCTTTTGAGTTCCTGGTCTTTGATCAAGATATTGAGCGTGACCAAGACCTGCATGCCGTATTCATGTGCCAAGGGCACGAGTTCGCGCAGATCGTCAGGCGTGAAGTTTTCTGCCCGAGCGCGCGCATTGAAGGTCTTGAGTCCTAGGTAGACGGCGTCAGCGCCGGCATTTAACGCCGCAAAGAATTGCTCACGGCCACCTGCGGGAGCAAGGATCTCCGGTGCTTTGAGGGGATTTGGTTGTGGGGTCTGGTTCGTCACGGCAGCGTCGTATACCACAGGCGCTGGGGGCGCGGAACACGGGGTCATTTAAGTTATGGGTATTAGGAAGTTATCGCCTTTGCTGGGGTGGCCTTTGGCGACTACTTCAGCACGCTGTTGAGAATGGTTGGACGCTGCTGGTTGGCTATAAGCCGGGTTTTGAGGCGCACCAAATGCTGGCAGATGTTGGGGTTGGTCGAGAAATTTACTCGCCTGTTGTCGGTGACTTCTGCTCATTTGAAGTCGCAATGCGTTTACAAAGTAAACGCTTGAGCGCCATTACTATCAAGAATTCCTGACTAATTTCCGATAAACAAGTAAGTATTTCGAATGACCATCTAGCAACCACAGGTAAACTCGGGGAGTCGACCATGAACAATGTTTATAAACATGTGGCGTCTGGTTTTTGCGCGGGGATCCTCATCACGCTGGTGGTCGGTTGCGGTGTGCTGCCTAAATCCAAGAAGACTGTGGCAAAGGACCCCCCGGCCAAGGGGCAGTCACAAGATGGGTCGCTCGCACACGAGTCTAGCCTGCTAGGAGCGGCTGATCTGACGTTGAGTTCTGGTTATCGCTTTAACGAAGTGACGCAGTCCTCGCTGATAGCTTCTATGAACAAGGATGGTCGCTTATATAATAACCAGCCGCAGCCACCTGCTGCGCCCACCACACCTGACGTGTTCGCGCGCTGCCTTACCTTTGGAGACATCACCGTAGAGTCTACCAAGACATCCCTAAAGCTCTATAAATCGATCGATGTCAGCGACTGTTTCAAGAACAGCGAAAGCAATCCGGTCGTTCGCCCCGTCTTTTTTAAGGCGACCTGGAAGTACTACATTTATCTGACTTGTACGTCCAAAGATCTCTCCTCCCTCAACGGTAAAAAAATAAGTGATCTTGCGGCCGATCCAAAAAATGCTGACAGCTTTGGCTGCACCAACGGCACCAGATTAGAGCAAACACTCTTCGAAAGTGACACGACGGAGGTGACTGCCGATGGAACTAGGGTGGCACATTTACGTGCTTTATCCCACACGGGGACGGTCGACTTTCAAGCCTGTGGTTTTTCTAGTTCAGGAACCACTGCCAAGCAAGGCGATGACTGCATCGATTTTAGTAAGAGTGAGTTCGATGCTAAAGACACTTCATCCGTGAATGGTAGCGCGGTCAGCGAAACAAAGACCGCCGATATCTCTCAATATACTTATAACGGTGTGACCGACGACCATTCTGCGGACACGAATGTTTGGCATAACACTGGAAAAATTGGCGTGAGCTACAACGGCTGGACTGGCAATGTGACATACAGTGGGAGTAACACGGCCCCAAGCTATAGTTTTAAGAAGACCAGCACGAGTGTGCCGACTACTGGGGCGCTCACCGCGACTGCCTCTGAGTAGCCCGAAAATTCGCAAAGTTTAAGCTCGACTTTGCTAGCGATTTGTTTACCTATATCTGAGTTTTCTCAAGTTTTTTGATAAAAATCCGATACGGAAAGATGATCTTAGAAACCTAGTCCGGAAGTCTCAAACAACATGGAGATCATTCATGAACACCGCAAATAAATATCCTAGTATTGGCTTTTGCGCTGTGCTTTTGGTCACTATGACGGCCGGTTGTAGTGTTATTCAGCCAAAATCGAAGAAATCGGCGGCAAAGGACTCAACAGCTAAGACCCAGCCAGGTGAAGCGCCGGGGACGGCAAAGAACCCTCCCGCAGCGACGCCGCCACAGGTAAAAGACACCCCAGCCGTGACGCCGCCGCAAGGTGGGCCAATTGCACTTCAAGCTAGCTTGGTGGTGGCGGCTGATCTGACTCTGACTTCTGGATACGTATTTAATGGACAAACGCAGTCATCGCTCCTCGATGCTTTGAATATGGATAGTAGCTTTTATAATAACCAGCCTCATGCTGCCGGTGCGCCGACAACGACCGACCCATCCCAACATTGTTATGAAATTGGCGACATTACGATTGAGGCCAACAAAAACACAGTAAAAATCTTTAGATCCGCAGATATCAGCGACTGCATTAAGACCAGTCAAGTCGGTCAGGGGATTCAAATTATGTCTTTGAAAGAGACATTTAGTTACTCCGTTTACCTGACTTGCACGTCGAAGGATCTGTCTTATCTGAACGGAAAGAAGTTCGGGGAGCTGTCTGGCGAAGCGGAGAATGAGGATCTTCAGCGCTATTTCGGCTGTACTAACGGAACAAAATTGATGCAAATGCTCGACCAGATCGAGAAGACATCCGTGTTGGATGGTGTGACGACGGTGGAGAATATGCGGGATCTTAGCCACTCTGGGGCGAAAGGTTTTCAGCCATGCGCGTTTTCGGTGTCAGGATCCACGGACATCCAAGGTGACGATTGCGTCGATTTTCATAAGAATGAGATCTATCAAAAAGAAACGTCCAACGCGTCTGGCAGCATTGAATCGAAGACTGGTGATATTTCTCTTTATACTTATAGCGGTGTGACCGACGACCATTCTCCGACTGCGGCTGTTTGGCATAAGTCCGGAAAAATCGGCGTAAGCTACAATGGCTAGACGGGGACTGTGACATATAACGGAAGTAACACGGCGCCAAGCTTAAGTATGAGCGAGAAAGGCACGAGCAAGCCGATCATTGGGGTGCTGACTGCCACTACGGCGGAATAGGGCTACTTTTTCCGCGTCCAGCTGATGTGTGCCTGGGCCGTGCTTCAAGCCCCGGCGGGCCTCAGCGGTATTGCTCCGCGCTCTGACTGATTTAACCCTCAGATTTAAGCTGCGCCAACCAGGTGCGTGCCTTGTCAGTCAGTACATACTTCTGCAACCGACTGCTGGGCTTGTCCGGAATCGTCATGTCGACCAAGGCGTCGACTAGGGCTGGATTGAGATAACGCTCGCGGAAGGACTTACGGTCTGACAAGCTAAGTTTTGCCTGTAATTCCGAGCTGCTCATCGGACCCTTAAGGGCCGCCAGCAGCTTTGCGACTTGGGGGGTGACTTGGGGGGTGACTTCCGTGGTAACTTCCGGGGTGGCTTCACCATGGAGGGTCATTTCCTTAATATTTCGTTTTTGCAGGTCGTCGGGGGTGGGGATAGGAATGATTGTCGTGAATACAATATCTTCATTAAAAATTGCCCTCCTACCCGGTGTATAAAACGGTAAATATTTTTTGATATTGTAAATACCGGAACCGATTTCTTCCACCCAACCGAGTTGGAGAAAAAATTTTGATATAATCGGGTTTTTTTGATTGGGAAGGAAATCGTCATCGTCGATATTTCCTTTGTAAACCGGGTTGCATGGGTTGGTGAATTCGACCTGGTCGCGGTAAATAATAATCCGGGCGGGGAATTGATGTAGATACTCCCGGTGTACCAGGAGGTTTGCCACTGCTTCACGGAAAATCTTTTCTCTCAGGCTTAACCGGACATCTCTTTCCATATAAAACGGATCCGGGAGATACCGTTCGAGGAAACTCATAATTGCGGGATAGGCTTCCAATAAATTGATCCGGATATCCAGCCGGTCGTCATAACGGGCGAGATCCCGTTGTTTCACAAGGATGTCGATTTTGTATTGGGGGATGATGCCCTGGATGGTTTCTTCTTTACCGAAGAGTAAGGCCGCGGCCAGGGTTAATCCTTTTACGTGGGTCTCGATATCCTTTTTTATCAATCCGGCCCGGGTCAGCATTTCTTCATCGGACAATGTTAGCCAGGGGTGTTCAGGGTTTTTGCTGTAAATGCGGTTCCTGGTTTTTTTAAATACCGTGGAATCGAGGTCGGACATTTCAAGATGATGGTATACCCGGGCCTCGGAATAATAGCCTTTCTTTTTGTTGGTCAGGACGGCGATCCTCTCCGGTTCTTTCAGTTTAAAATCGCCGTCTGCTCCGCGGTTATAAACAACTCCCTTGCAGCGGTATACGGATGATGATTCGGGAACCTGGATGTATAGTATCCATTTGCCTTCGAGGTTGATTTTTTCAGGGAAGAGGATAAAGGGTGGGTCTAAAACTTCGGGATTATTGGATTTTGCGATGATATCCGTCATCATTTTATCGATGATGGATTCATCTATCCCGATTATTTCCCCGGAGTCATGGACGCCCAGGAAGATATCGCCGCCGTCCCGGTTAAGAAAAGCGCACACGGTTTCATAGAGGGAAGAAGGTACTTCGCGTTTGGCTTCTTTGAACTCCAGTTTCCCGGATTCTTTTTGTTTTAAGAGGGCAAGGATTTTTTCCTTTCTCATTTTATTTTTCCTATTTTTTGAGTTTCTTTCTCTGCTTTGATTCGTTCCAGTAATTTTTCAGCCGACTTCCTATTGTTTTTATAGACCAATGAATATTTAAGCATTTTTGTACACCTTCACCTTCATTACATAATATGCCAGCCTGTATTTGTTAGTTCGATCGTATAAGTTTCTGGTTCATATAAAGTTGACTGACGAATTTCATTCTTTCTATCTTTCTCCCGGGTCACAGTCGTATCGATGCCTTTCAGAAATCCCCTGGCTTCTTTGATAGGTTTTACAGGAATCATTTCGATGCGATTGTTGTAGAGGAATACCTGGACCTTTTGGCCTGGATGAATATCCAGGGATTTACAGATAATTCTTGGCAAAACCACTTGATAGTTTGACGATACGGTTACGTTTTGCATTCATACTCCTTATTGGCCAGAATTTTATTTGCCCTGGAAATATTAACATAATATCCGATTTATTTCAATGAATTACCCACGAAAAACAAATCTGAAGCACGAAATCGCGACACTTGAAATCCGAAACTCGAAACATCTCCAAAACAAAAGCAAGCCCACGAGTTTCACGAATTAACACGAAAACAATTAGCCGCGAAGAACGCGAAGACACGCGAAAAAAACTTAGCCACGGACGAACACGGACGAACACGGACCTTTTTTCATCATTCATCATTCTATATAAAGACGCCCGTCCACAGATTACTCTGATTAGCATAGATTATAGGATGTTTTTTCTTCTCATCTTCTCTTCTTCTCCTCTTCTCTTCTGCTTTATCCGCTCTTCCGCTCTTCCTCACTTCCGCGCTTCCTTCTTTTCTTCATCATTCATCATTCATCATTCATCTTTCTATCCCCCCTAATTCCACTATGGTTCGATTAAAACGGAGTATGTCCGCTCCCCAAAAACCCAATAACGTCCTTTACATTCCACTATGGTTCGATTAAAACACCCCTTCGCGGTATCTATCTTTATTTTTTAGTCGCTTTACATTCCACTATGGTTCGATTAAAACAGATTCTTTTCGAAGAATCCAGTAACGGGTTAAGGCTTTACATTCCACTATGGTTCGATTAAAACTTCAGGGAGAGGAGTTCTTCTTTCAATTCCTTCACTTTACATTCCACTATGGTTCGATTAAAACGCGAAATAGTCGATCCAACAAAAGATCAATTTCCGACCTTTACATTCCACTATGGTTCGATTAAAACTGAAAACAATTAAGGAGTTTCGAGGTGAATACCGCCTTTACATTCCACTATGGTTCGATTAAAACAGTACCTCGAAGAAATGCGGGAAGAAATGAAAGCCTTTACATTCCACTATGGTTCGATTAAAACGTCTCTTCAAAAATTAGAACAATATGCAATTTCATACTTTACATTCCACTATGGTTCGATTAAAACGGAGAAGACCCCCACAACAGCGACACGGATGAAGCTTTACATTCCACTATGGTTCGATTAAAACTCGAAAATCCCGTTGGACACTTGAACCGGGAAGAACTTTACATTCCACTATGGTTCGATTAAAACTGAAAAATCGGGAAAGGTAGACCCGGAAAATATAGCTTTACATTCCACTATGGTTCGATTAAAACAACAAAAGTTGATTAAGCTTCAGCAAGTCACGTCCTTTACATTCCACTATGGTTCGATTAAAACTGCATATCGGTTTTGTAAGAGTTCATTTCCTCTTGCCTTTACATTCCACTATGGTTCGATTAAAACTCGCAAGTCATTTTTACTGCTATTTTGTACGCAGCGCTTTACATTCCACTATGGTTCGATTAAAACGAATTTTGTTAAATGAATCCCATAACTTATTCCCCCTTTACATTCCACTATGGTTCGATTAAAACGGTAGCCCCCAGGTGCGCTCCTATTTCAAATATAACTTTACATTCCACTATGGTTCGATTAAAACTTTAAGCGCCTTAACGGTAGCGTCATAGTTATTCTCTTTACATTCCACTATGGTTCGATTAAAACATTTTTTAGCTTCCGGGAAGCCCGGTTCAATTGCCCTTTACATTCCACTATGGTTCGATTAAAACCGATTACCGCCATAACCCGGTCAATCCATTCGAACTTTACATTCCACTATGGTTCGATTAAAACATATCCGCGTCAAGCCCGTCGATTACAAGCTGCACTTTACATTCCACTATGGTTCGATTAAAACTTCAACCGCCGGCGCCTAAATATCGAATTTCCGACTTTACATTCCACTATGGTTCGATTAAAACTATTTTGCTTCTTGATCATACTGATAGGTGTTTACCCTTTACATTCCACTATGGTTCGATTAAAACGCCGGTTCCAGGGTGGTCTGGCAGGATGGGGAATTCCTTTACATTCCACTATGGTTCGATTAAAACTGCATATTGCCATACGTTCGTGCGTTTCCCGTAAAGCTTTACATTCCACTATGGTTCGATTAAAACGAATCCGCAGCATACATTTATGTTTCTCACGAAACTTTACATTCCACTATGGTTCGATTAAAACTACTCTTCTTTCGGGAAATACCCTGTTAGTCTATTCCTTTACATTCCACTATGGTTCGATTAAAACTAGAAATCGGGAAATTGCAGGGACTGCTCAAAGATACTTTACATTCCACTATGGTTCGATTAAAACGATTGCCGATACAATCCCATGCTGCCCGTTCACATCTTTACATTCCACTATGGTTCGATTAAAACGAAGGCCCGGAGTTCACCGTAGATTGCTTTTTCTCCCTTTACATTCCACTATGGTTCGATTAAAACAATAGATCAACTTGAATCATTTTTCCGTTGTACACCTTTACATTCCACTATGGTTCGATTAAAACGGCATTCGAGGGACAGGAAAACGAGCTCATCGATGCTTTACATTCCACTATGGTTCGATTAAAACGTCGAGATGATATCAAGCGATTGGTTTCCGGTTCAACTTTACATTCCACTATGGTTCGATTAAAACTGACAAACGCCGACGGCCTGTGGAATCTTGAATTCACTTTACATTCCACTATGGTTCGATTAAAACGATGTTTGCCCGGTCGCTCCGTTAATGTCGTAGAACTTTACATTCCACTATGGTTCGATTAAAACGTCTGTCCAACTTTGGCGCGGGGTCTCCGACGACCTTTACATTCCACTATGGTTCGATTAAAACACGGTTCCCGTTTTCGTCATTACCATCTTAACATACCTTTACATTCCACTATGGTTCGATTAAAACACATAGCGAATACGCCACGTATGATAGACTAGACGCTTTACATTCCACTATGGTTCGATTAAAACTCATTTTGAAACCTCCTTCACCCATTCGTAAAACTCTTTACATTCCACTATGGTTCGATTAAAACGGGCGATGGTTTCTTCTCTTACTTCTTCAATCACCCTTTACATTCCACTATGGTTCGATTAAAACTGAAATGCCTGTTAGGTTCGTACACGAAAACAACCTTTACATTCCACTATGGTTCGATTAAAACCCTTGGTATGGGACCGACGGTAAATATGCGGCTATCTTTACATTCCACTATGGTTCGATTAAAACGATTGACCGGTGCTCCATGTGCTCCAATTTTGAAACTTTACATTCCACTATGGTTCGATTAAAACCAATCGCAATCAGCTTCTGAGCCGTCGCAATCGGTCTTTACATTCCACTATGGTTCGATTAAAACATTTTTCCAGGGGACCCTTAATGATGTGAAAGCACTTTACATTCCACTATGGTTCGATTAAAACCCGTCAATCCGGATAGGCATTATACGCGATAATCCCACAAATGTCAATTTAAAATGCCTCGATTTTTGATCCTTTTTCTCGTCGACCCCCAATGATGTAAAAACCCCGGGGGGTCGACGAATTTTTCCCCGGCCTGAACTCTTACAAAATAGTCAAAGAATCTATATTACAACAGGTTTGAAAACGCATTCTTATTCACGCCCAGTATTTCCTTTTTCAACCACTCCTCTTTACTGCTGGTGAAAAAAATAACCGAATCCTTATCATCCCGGATAAGGTCCTTCAACTCATATTTTAACTGCGTCAACTGCCCCTCGGCTAGCTCCCCCTCAAATACCGAATTTTGTATATGATTCAAAAACTCCTTGCAAAGTTTAAATACTTTCCGCAAAACCCTATTCCCTATATAGTCCTTCAATTGGATATCATATACCAATATTACATACATGCTCACCACCAGATTTTAAACCCTTCATAGTCCTTTTCCCCGATCAAATGCTTGATCAATTTGTATAACTCCAACCGGATCAACTGCCGGTACGACACATTCCTGTTAAGCGTCTTATGCCGAACCGTGGTCTTTAACCGTTCATCGAAATCTTTTGCGATGGTCTTCCGCGCCTCTTCTTTCAAATACAGGTAATTCAATTCCTTCTCAAAGCTCTTCTCCGTTACCTGGTTCTTATTCAATAGACTGAAGATCATACGGTCCGCCAGCATGGGCTTGAAAATCTCGGCAATATCCAGGCTCAATGAAAACCGGCGCTCCCCGGGCTCATGAAGAAAACTTACCAGCGGGGTTAACTGGGTTTTGTAGATTTCCGACAGCACTGTGGTGTACACGATGCTGTTGGCAAAAGATATCATGGTGTTGATCAAATTGTCCGGCGGATGCTTGACCCGCTTCTCAAACTGGATATCCTGGTCGATGATGGTATTGAAAGCGCGGTAATAGACTTCCCTGATATTGCCCTCGACGCCCATCAAGGCGGATATACTGGCCTGCTTACTTATCTGGCCGGATAACTCTTCGACCTTCCGGATGGCTTCTTTTAAATCTTTACCGCGGGCATCGTAATATTTGAGGTTATGCAAGATATTCCAGGCCGCGGCTTCGATGATCCGGATGGCAATAAGCAACCGCTTCTTGGGGGCCATATAATGTTTCACCTGGTTGACCAGCAACATCCCGGAAACCAGCGCTTCCCTGGGATAAAATGATCCTGTATAAAACCCGTAATAATTAAAGTAATGGACGATAATGCCTTTCTGGGCCAGGAAATTCATGACCTTGGTGTTGAAGTCCAACTCCCCAAAGGCATATATGGAATCGATGTCCTCGACGGGTAAATAGATTTTCTCCTCTTTGGGTCGGAGGCATTCTTTTTCACTGTTTTCCATATCAGGTGGGGTTATTATTTCTTCCATTTCCACATCGGCCAGGGGGCCGGATTCTTTTGGCGTCTCTTCTTCCTCTTTTTTAATCTTGATGAACTGCAGGGAATTGTCCAACCGTTTCAACCGCCCGGAATTGAATATGTAATAATTTTTTTTCATCTTCCATCCTTTCTTTATATATAACAAAGTTCAAAATAGGCGCACTGTTTGCAGACTTTTGTTTTCTTGATGGGGGGTGGGATTTCCAGCGCCAGGATTGTTTTTATTTTCTCCAGCAGCGCGTCGATCTCCTTGATATCGTTTTCGTCTAATTTCACGCTGACTTTTTGCCTGAGCCTGGGGTAATTGATGACTCCTTCGATATTTTCAACGCCGCGTTTGTGCAGGTAGTAGAGATAGTATTTGACCTGGAAGAGGTCGGCCCTTTCCATGCTGTCGCTTTTTTTGACTTCGTGGATGACGCCTTTATTCTCGATAAAATCGATATTGATGGTGTTATCGATGTCAATGTGTTTTTGCTCCCGCGCATAAGAGTGTTCATCGATCAGTTTCCCGATGGTTACAAGATCGGATTTATCTTCCATGGAGATGTTTTTGGAAAAGAACCACAGTTTCCGTTGGCAGATGTAATAGTAATTGACATAGACGCCGGTTATCCTGACTTCGCTCATGGTTACTGAAAGTTGTTACTCCCTCCCCTGGATAACAAACCCATCGCCGGATCATATTCAAGGTCTATTATCTTTACTGAATTCTTCCTGTCGATGGTCACTATATCCTTGATATCCTTAATAAAGTAATGCGGTACATCCACGGTTAAATCCATTACCTTTTCCAATAACTCGATTTTCTTTACTTTGTCTGCCGGGGAAAACTCCAATCCCTTGAGTTCATCGATCCAGCCGTGGATCGCTTCCATATTCTCATTGTAGATGGAGATGGGGATGACCGTGTGCGACTTGATATTCCTGAACTTTTCATCTACTTCTTTTCGGTCGAATTCATAGGCCGGGATGTTGGCCAACAATTCCAATTTCTTCTTGATGCCTTTATAATACTCGGTTCCTTTTATCCTGGCCGGGGAATAGACATCCTTTACAACCGCCAGTTTTTCTTGCTCGGATATGGTTTGATTATGGAATCCCTTCAAGGCTTCCCGGGATAATTCGAAGATTTCCCGATCGATGATATTGCCTACCCCGGAGGGTTTCTTTATGAAGATGTTGACATTGGGTTCCAGTCTGCCCGGTTCCAATTCTCTTTTCCGGTAACACCGGCCCATGCGCTGGAATAATCCGTCTACGGTGGAGAGTTCCGTATACAGGTAATCGAAATCGATATCCAGGCTGGCTTCTACGATCTGGGTGGCAACCCAGATGCCGGTACCGCTGTACTTACCTTCGCTGAAGTCCATGATCTTTTGTTCAAGGCGCCTGCGGTCGCTCTTGATGAACCGGCTGTGTAGGAGGTATTTATTGGCAATTCCCCCCAGGGCTTCATACAATGCCTGGGCTTTTTTAACCGTGTTGACAATCACCAGGACTTTGGCCCTTTTACTTTTATCAATCATCTCTGCTACCGCATCCAGGATATCCGTATCGATGATGCCGGTTCGATGCCTGACCTGCGCACTGATAAACTCTTTGTAATTGTATTTTAAGTCCAGGTCCCTTAAAAACGTCTCCAATATCTGCGGAAAAGTGGCGGTAAGGATGGTAAACTTTCCGCCGATTTCCGTGATATACTTCAACCCCATCAAGATGCAAGCCACGATATCGGGAGAATACATCTGGATTTCATCGATAATGGTTTTGGTATAACTCAATGTGGCCAATACCGATTCAAAACCATCTTCCTTAAAAACGAATTTAAACAACTGGTCCACGGTGGTAATGGTTAAAGGCTTTGATAATTGCCGGGCCCTGGTATATTCGGTTAAATAATCGATTGATTCATCGCTTTTAAGCAAAAAGGCCAGGGCGTCGGAGTGCAGCAGGGCGGTATCTTCAAACCCGATATCGTCGGTTTTGATTCGTTTATAAATAGCGTTTATACTGACCCGCAAAGGGAGAGTAAAAAAACCTTTGTTATTCCCGATCCACAGAAGTCCGGCTTCGGTTTTGCCGATGCCGGTAGAGGCCACCACGACATTATTCTCATTTTGCTTTTCCAGCAAATAGTCTTGTATTTCCCTTAACCCACCCAGGCCGTTTAAAAAGGTGCGGGTTTTTTGTTCCAGGTTTCGATTCGGGATTTCCACTTCGATATGGGCGCTGGCGGCGTAATCCAACCGATTCAACAGGCCTTTGGTTCTCACATAGCGGTAAAAAAGTTCTTTGTTCTCCTGCGAATAATCGATTCTCTCCATGACAAACCGGCTGAAATCGGCTTTGGGTTCCTTATTAAAGAATTCCGAATCGATCGTCATCAGGGGAATATACCGGGGCAGGTCGCGCCGGATTACTTCCTTGAGATACTCGAATTTACCTTTATCGATAAAGCGGGGATGGTGATAGTAAATAGATTGGTACAGGATTTTTAGCGTCGCTGCGTCGTATTTTTCCAGTAATTTTTTCCTGTCCAGGAAAGCGACGCTTAAGTTGCCGTGGGGGATTTCCTCGTCGGCTTCGAATTCATCTTCCAGGAGGGGCAGTTTTAACACTTTGTACAGTTTATCCTGGAATTTGGTATTGACTTTGCCGAGGTCATGGAAAAGCACGGCCAATTCCAGCATATTCCATTCGACTTCCAGGTGCGGGTAAAGACCTTTCAATAAATCGAAGTTTTTCTTCAATTCTTGTGTATGCTCTTCGATGGTTTCAACGGGCCTGGATTTGGCTAATAATTTGTTTTGCAAAGATCACACCTCTCCAACGGCGAAAAAAACGAAATCATCGTCGTCATCGACATCAATGCTTTCGCCCTCGTAAAACCGGGTGGAATTCTTGGGGGCGTAAAAAACCCGCTGCTTTTTCCATTTCCTGGACTTGTTTTTATCCACTGTATAGGTGACATTCAAATCGTAAATGGTGCCGGTAACGGAACCTGAATCCTTAAACTCCAGGGGGACATAAAAATTATTTTTTAAAAGCATATCGGATTCCACTTCCTTTTTCTTAACCGTCACCACCTTGATATCTTCGATATAGGCCAGGTCTTCCCTTCTACCCAGGGAAATATATTCCAGCGGCTGCTGTAATTTTTCCAGTACTTCATCGAAGCGGGCGTCGTCATGGACTTTGATGTGAATGGTCAGGTTGACATCCACCAGCAGTTCGATCACGGACGGCCCACGGGTAATACCGATCTTCCGGTCCGTACCGGCGCTTTCCACATAAAGCTGGTGCCTGTCTGCCTCGAAAGCGCCAGTGGGTTTGAAGTAGTAAAGAATCTGGTAATTATTGACCTTTGAAAAGTAATCGCCCTGGATACTGACCGACATGGGGACATAACGGTCAAAACCACAGGCTTTATGAACCATGCCGATAACCGTCGAATAAGGGGGCAAGGGGTAACTCTCCCGTAACTGGAAACTGGTGGGGGTTTTGTAATTCACCAGGTCCTGGTAGATTTTTAACTTGATCGCTTTAGCCATTGTAATATGCTTCCACTTTTTTATCGATATTTTCAAAAAACATCTTGATGGAAACAGGATTCAACTCTTTAATCTCATGGTCATTATCAAAGGTATTTTCCACATAGCCGATAATGGTATTTTCAGAGATAATGGCGTCCTTATCGAGAATACTCTTGATGCGGTTCACGGCCAGTTTATGGTCGTTTAACTTGACGCCGTTCATGAAAAACGGGTTTTTAATATCGTAAGTACCGCCCACAATAAACATGGGCGACATGTTTTCCCGTCTCCCTTTAATATCCCGGTATAAAAACTTAAGGGCTTTTAAAAGGAGGCTGACGCGGGTGTATTTTTCTTTATTATCGATTTCGATCTTATTATCCCCAATGCCGTCGATGCCGACTTTATCCAGGTCAATTGTCAGGGTATAAGTGTAAAAACTTTTATGAATCTCACTCTGGGCAATATTGCCGCCCTTCACGGATTCTTCTTCATCACCCTCGTTAGCGCCGGCTTTGACCTTATCTTTATCGGTCAACCGATCGAATAGACCCTTGTTGGTGAGAAAATCGAGATCGCCGTTAAAGGTTTCCAGGGAAACCGCATTACTTAACCGGGCCACCGCGGACCGCGTCGCGGCGCCTTCTTTGGCCTTGGTTTTCATGTAACCGAACAAATCGATCTCGAAATAATCTTTGACCGAAGCATCGGGGGCAAATTGGATAACCTTATCATGACTGACCGGTGTTAAACTGTAACCGTCGGACATCTCCACCATCTGGTTCACGATATTGTACCGCAGCGCCTGCCGGGAAATATACGAATAACTCTGGCCGTTGCCCCGGCTGATTTTTTTCAACGAGGTCACATTTCCTATCCCTTCGCCGTAATTGGCGCTCTCCGCTTCAAAAACCACTGTAACCGTTAATCCTTTACTTTTCATTTAAATTCCTCCTGCATTCGAAGTTAATCCACTTTTAAATTTTCTTTTTTGGCTTCCGGGTTGTATTCTTCTCCCATGAACCCCAGGATAAAGGCATACCCGTAAGCCTGGAACTTTTCCACATTATCGATGCATTCCACCAGGAGCGTTGGGACTTCCTGGCCGATATGCATGTGACAATTGATGGCCACATCCATAAAAGCATTGATATTCTTTGTTTTAAGATTATTCAGAAGCCTGTAGGCGATCCCCGGGATTTTGTTTTGCTCATTCTTATATCCCTTTTTCAACTTCAACCCCAATTGCTTCATGACAAGTATTTTTTTCTCAGACATCCGACCTCCTATAAAGTTCATATTTATTTTAAAAACAAGCTCAGCCGAAAAGCTTTTCCTTCTTTTACCCAGGGAAAGATTAAGCAGCAGGTAAATGAGCGGATAAAGATCGATATTCCGATAAATATGGTCGATCACCTGCTCATACAAATTGATTTTATTTTTGCTATCCAGGGGTACATGATACATCTGGGCCAGGAGATTCAATTCCTTTTTCGATTTCCCAATCACTTCGATCACTTGCTTTGACAGTAGGTTGAACGAATACCCTTTATCGTTGTCAAGTTTCACCACCTGGATATTGTCGATTTCCCGCTTAATATTTGCCTCTCTCATTTGTTGAATCATATTGATAATATACGTGTAGGTGAGGTCTTCCAGGGATTCCATCCGTTCGATGCCGGACATCCTCTCCAGCACCACATTATTGATCTGCATTAATCTCTCGAAGCCGCTGTTGTCGTGGATGAAAATGCCCTTATTTTTATAAGTCACAAACCCCGCGGGAACACAACTATAAACAAGGTTACACACCGGGCAGACAATGATATCCGGTTGATGATTCCAATATACGGAAGTCTTCCTGGCGCTGTCCAGGTCCATTTTTAACCAGGATAACCCTTCGAACCCATCCGCTTTTTTATTGATCACCCGGTTGCAAATCAAGCAATTTCCAAAAGCGGATTTCTTTTCTTCGGATTTTAAAAAATGAATAATGGGATCAACAAAATCGCTTTTATAAAGCTCAAACATATTACTTTTTGCTTGCTGCTTGTTCAGAAAACTCTTCCCTGCCCAATATTTGTTGATAATGGCATAACTGACATATTTTGCCTCGATGATGCCCCTGTTTTCGCTGAAAAACGAATAAATCTCTTTAATCTTCGCTAACTTATCCGCGTCCGGGACCGCTTTGTCTTTGATAACCTTCCATTTGTTTTTTATAAAATCCCTATCCCCGGTAATGATTTCGTAAGCGGTGCAATATGACGCCTTATCCAGTTCTTTGTCAAAATTCCCGATAAAATCCTTAATCTTCCCCTCATCGGGGGCCGGTAATTCCAACGGCAAAATAGTTGCCTTGAAGGATTCCGTCAAACGAAACCATAACCCATCCTTCCCGTAAACAGTGGAAAAATAATCGAAAAAGGATTTCTCAAAACCTTCGAAGCAGGCCGCATCGCATTCGATATAATTGTCTTTAAACAGGACATCTTTTTCCGCGTTCTTCAAAATCCTGTAGACGCCGAGAATTCCCGCATTAAATAACCAATCCTTAATCTCGATCCGAACCCTCTTACTGCCATCGTTCAATTCACTCATATTCATTCCTCGATTTAAAAAAATCAGTGTTAATCCGTGTAATCAGTGGACAAAAAAACTTTTTCATATTTCACACCAATTCCAGCATCCCGAATCCTTCCGACCGCCGGGAGCCGATGCCACCCTTATAAACAAAGTCCAGCACTTCCGGGTGGCCGGTCAATTTGAAAATACCCGTCGTGCCGTCCACAAATATCCCATAATGCTTAATGGGTATGCCGTCGCTCAGCGACACCGGCGTAAACTCCACCCGTTCTTTCCGTCCCAACAATTCCTCCACCATTACCCGTAGTATCTCTTCCACCTGTGGAACAAACAATTGGTTCGCCTTTGTTAAATACTCATCTTCGTTATGCTCTTTATGATGCAGCCGCGCCAGGACCGGCGAAAGGGTTTTAAAAACCGCTTCGGAGGATTTGATTTGTTTTTCCTTTTGCAGGCTGACCCGGCTCAAGGTCATTTCGTTACCCCCGGCCAGCGGGTAAGGAACGAACCGCCGTTTACCGCGAATCAAGGAATTGTAAAAGTAGATACCCAGGTCCGAAAGATAGGTAGAAAAATTCAGCGTGATTTCCGTTGATTTTAAAAGAATGGTATTATCCTTGAATACCGGGCTCGGCAGAAACACCCCGAAAGTGAAAGGTTTCATCGGCGTACCGCTGCCGTAGAATTTTTCATAAACTTCGGGGGACGCCTGTTGGAAAGAATTTTTTAAGAGGGATAAAAAAGCGCGGCGGTATTCGATATCCAGTTCCGGCTTCTTCAAATGAAAAACCATTTTCAATCTCATTTAACCACTCCCATATTTTCAAATGTTCCCCTCTACCCCATAGGAGAATTTCTTTTTAAGAGATCATTTTACTCTCCAAAAAAAAAATGTCAAGCTGTACCATAAATATTTATTAAAAACTTTGTACTTTTGTTTCCGCGGCATAACCTTCTGTTAAACACCAAAAACTTTTCACAAAACACCGCCTATTTTATTTCCACGGCAGGAATTTTTAGCAGCGGAGCAGTCATCTTTCTCTCAACGGCAAGAACTTTTCCCAGGAGAGCGGTTAAATTAGCCGCTGGTATTGGAATGGAAGGCAAACCGGCACGTGCAAATGGCAAAAGAGCACGGGCGAATCGCTAAGGGGCGCGGGTGAATGGCAAAAGGACACGGGCAAATCGCAGAAGAGCGCGGGCGAATCGCAAAAGGACACGGGCGAATGGCTAAAGGGCGCGGGTGAATCGCTAAAGGGCGCGGGCGAATGGCTAAAGGGCTCGGGCGAATCGCAAAAGGACACGGGCGGATGGCAAAAGAGCGCGGGTAAATCGCAAAGGGACACGTGCGAATCGCTAAAGCGCACGGTGGAATCGCAAAAGGACACGGATGGATGGTAAGAGAGCACGCGCCGATGCGCAAGGAGCACGCGAACCTGATAAAACATCCCACGCTTTCCGCTTAAATCTACCGCTTTCCTCTAAATCCCAGCCCATTTGTCAAAAATCTCGTGCTTTTGACTCTGCACCGCGTGCTTTTGTCTAAAACCGTGTGCTTTTGACTCCACACCTCGTGCTTTCCGCTAAAGCCCGGCGCATTTGATAAAAACCGAGCGCGTCGTAGAAAATCCTGTCGCGTTGGCCAAAAATTTAGCGCGTTTGTCTAAAACCGAGCGCGTCGGGTTCCGCACCGAGCGCATCGCAGAAATTCCGACCGCGTTGGCCTCTGCACCGACCGCGTCACAAAAAATCCGACCGCGTTAGACTCCGCACCGACCGCGTCGCAAAAAAACCGACCGCATCGTAGAAAATCCGACCGCGTTGGACTCCGCACCAACCGCATTGAGAAAAAACCAACCGCATCGCAGAAAATCCGACCGCGTCGGACTCCGCACCAACCGCGTCGTAGAAAAACCGACCGCATCGTAGAAAAACCGACCGCGTCGGACTCCGTACCAGTATTTATTGATATTCCCGGGGAAAAGTCCTCGCTCCCCTGTAATTTTAAAGGCAATATCCTCCGGCAATACTGTTAAAAGTCAGCAATTCTCATTTTATAAAATTACGGGCGTCCACGGGGGGACGCCCCTACAAAAATTAATCGAAATTTGGAATAATCATGAGTTTTCAATTCCGTAGGGGCAGGCCCCCGTGTCTGCCCCAATTGAAATTTCTTATTTCTAGGCCAAAATTAGAATTCCTGATAATTTTAGGGCGACCTTGAAAATTTTTTCCCATTCTGATATAAATGCAAAGTGTACAATGAAAGTTTTTTTATGGAGATAAAAAAGGATGAACTGGGAATCGTTTCTCGATAACATTGCCGCCGGGAAAATTATTCCCGTTATCGGCGACAACCTGGGCCTGGTAAAAGACGAAAAAGGAATACCCACCCCTTTATACCAGTACATTGCCCGGGAATTGACCCGCAAACTAAATATCCCCTACACCGGCCAGAGCATCAGCGAATTAGACCTGGCCCACCCCAATGACAATATCCCCACCACCATTCACACGATTTATAGTAACATCGACAAAGACCGCTTTTTAACCAAACCCCTGGAACAATTGGCCGATATTACCGACTTCAAGTTTTATGTGTCCACCACCATCGACGACCTCCTGGTAAATGCCCTTCTCAAAGAAAGAAAACTCAACGCCCCTGACCTGGATGTCATCGATTATTCCCTTCAGCAGCAATCGGATACCCCCACCACCGAAGAAACCAAAGAAGACAAAAACCGGGTCACTGTCTTCAATCTCCTGGGCAGCCTGGGCGAACTGACCGAATGCGCGGTGAATGAAGAAGAAATGATGGAACACTTTATCTCTATCACCTGTAAACAAAAACGCCACGCCCAGGTAGACTATTTTCTCCGCCAGGCAAAAAATAAAATCTTTTTATTTATCGGCTGCGATTACCCGGATTGGTTCATGCGCTTTGTCATAAGAATCCTGACCAACGAAAGATTCCGCCACCGGAACCTCAGCGATTATATCGTCAACGACGACTGTAATAAATGCCCGGAACTGAATCGGTTCCTCACCTACTTTAAGAAAAATATTATCGTCATTAAAGAAAATGAAAAAGGAAATACCCAGGCCTTCATCGATGAGTTCCATGAACGTTGGACGGAAAACGTAAAGAGCATTCCCCCACGCTTCGAAGGAACGGTTTTCTTGAGCTACTATAACAAAGACCGGGAAAAGGTCAAATATTTTAAGGGCATGCTCCGGGCCAGGGGCATTCAAAACGTATGGTTCGATATCGACGACCTCCAGGCCGGCGAACACCGGAAATTGATCGAAAGCGAAATTAAAAAGTGCAAGATTTTCATCCCCATGATTTCAACCCAGGCCCTGGACCATACCGGGGGTTATATGTGGCAAATCGAATGGGCGGCCATCGAAAAAAGACTGGAAATCGACCGGAATAATATCGAATTTTACGGCGGCGATAAACCAACTTTCCAACTTATCCCCTGCATCCTTGACAACACAGCCCAGAATGATGAACGTATTCCCGCTTTTATGAAAAGCTTTACCATTTGGAACCTAAACCAGGACCAGGATAAAGTTATCGCTGAAATCGAAAAATACCTGGCCCCCTTACCCCACGCCACACCCTTGAGTGCACCATGATAAAACCAAATACCGATGAACATATAATAAAAAAATATGGACTCAGTTCCCAGCGCCCTTACCCCGGCTTATCTTATTTCCGGGAAGACGACAAGAATTATTTTTTCGGTCGGCAAAAAGAAATCGAGGAACTGGCGGAACTGCTCGATGATAATGTGCTGACCTTGATATTTGGGAAATCCGGGATCGGTAAAACATCCTTACTCAGGGCCGGTCTAATCCCGTACCTCCGGGACCGTTATTACCTGCCGGTTTATTTACGCATCGATTTCGACGACCAACAAAAATCACCCCTGGACCAGGTTAAAGAGGAAGTCTATTTGAAAATAAAAGAACTGGACAACAAGGCAGCGCCCTCGGCAGACCTGACCTTATGGGAATACTTTCACAAATTCGAAATATTAAAGGGTTTTGTAAAACCCCTCTTATTCTTCGATCAATTTGAAGAGATTTTCACCCCGGGGGAAAAAGTACCGCAAGAAGTCAACGAATTCATAACCGAGATAGCAGATTTAATTGAGAACCGGGTGCCGGTAACCGTCCAGTCAAGATTGAAAAAAAACAGACAAATGAATCCCTATCCCGGCGGCGAACTCCATTACCGCGTAATCCTCAGTTTACGTGAGGATTACCTGCCTCAATTGGAAATGCTGTATAAATATATACCTTCTTTGAGATACAGCAGGTACCGCGTTGCCCAAATGAAGGGTGAAAATGCCCTGGAGGCGATTTTAAAACCCGGTAAAGAGATTATAAAAAATACGGATGTGGCCATTGAGATTATTGAAAAAATCCCGGAATCCAGGGACGCGGATTACAGCCCTTATGAAGAGAAAAACGGCTCCTGGGGCCATAAAAAAATCGAACCCTTTTTACTAAGCCTTTTCTGCTATGAGATCAACGAAAAACGTTTGGCCGTCAAAGCCGGGGAAATTACCGGGAAACTATTAGCAGATGTTAAAGCAAAGGATATTATTGGGGATTTTTATGAAAAAAATATAAGTAAATTCGACGCCAATGTAAAAATGGCCGCCGAAGAACTCCTGCTGACCGCCGAAGGGCGCCGCAGACTGGAGGAAATGAGCGGTTTAAAAACCGGTTACAATGTTACAGATAATGATATCGAAGGGCTGGTGGACCGCCGCATCATCCGCAAGGAAACGCGCAATGGAATCGAATATGTGGAATTAATCCACGATGTACTGGCGCCCATCTTGAAAGAAAGCCGCGAGCAACGCAAAGAAGCCGAAAAAAGAAAAAAAAGCCGCCGCATCATCATGGCCGCCGCGGCCGCGGTTATTATCGTCCTGGCAGGTTTACTGCTGTATCTGTTCCACCAGCAGGCGTCATTTGAACAACAAAAGACAATCGCCGAAGAAGAGGCCCGGAAACAAAAAGCCTATGAACTGGCCATTTATTCCGCCAATTTGCTGGAGGCGAAAAATAAAGAGATCGGCTTTCGCCTGGCCCAGGCCGCATACGAACGAAAACCCGACAGCCCAAACGCCTATAAAGCCCTTTTAAATGTATATTACAACGGCGGATTCTGCGGCGCCGGCAAAATTCGCCAATTGGGCGCCGTTTCCTCTACTGCCGGAACGAAGCAATACGATTTTTTCGCGGCCTACTCTCCCGATGGCCGCCGCGTCTTGACGCTCACCTCGGATAAAGCCCAACTATGGAACCTGGACCGCGACCTTGCGAAACAAGATGGCGAATATAAACCGGGGCAAGGCCTTGAATTAAGACCGAATGCCGCCTTTTCCCCGGATGGAAAGTATATTGCTTTCTGTACAAAAAAAACGGATAAAATAATCGTACTCTGGAACCTGGCGACAGATGAAAAAAAACAGTTGCCGCTGGAGGCAGACGTCAATTCCGTGGTCTTTTCACCCGACAGTCAAAACATCCTGACCGCCAACCGGGATAATAAAATCCGCCTGTGCGATTTAAACGGCGGAACGATTCGATCCTTTGAAGGACATTTGCAAGAAGTCGTTTCCGCGGTTTTCTCACCGGACGGTACAGCGATCGTTTCCGCCGGTTGGGATAAAACCGTACCCGTACGATTGTGGAATCTAAGTAGTAATAAAGAAACAAACCGATTCCCCCACAGCGGCATCGTAAATATCGCGGTCTTTGCCCCGGACGGGCGGCATATCGTTACCGGGAGCCAGGATGGCATCGTACGCTTATTGGATTCGACGGTAAAAGAGGACACCGGCCGGATCATCGGCGTGCATAAACAAGAAGTAAAAACCGTCGCCTTCTCCCCGGACGGGAAATACATACTCAGCGGCAGCGAAGACAAAACCGTTCGTTTGTGGAATTTAAAAGGGTTCCCGGTATTCGAATTCAATGAATTGAACGGCATCATCCGCGGCGCCGAATTTTCCCCGGACGGCCAATATATACTTACCGCCGCCGAATGCGGCCCGGCCCAGTTACGCCTGATGGACCCGGGAAAAATGATCGCTCAAATAGAAAGTTTAAAAGTACGCCCCCTTACCGCCGATGAGAAAAAAACCTATGGCTTATAGTTGATAATTAATCCTGCCCCAGGGATTTTTTGAATATCTCTTCCGCTTTTTTCTTCTTGGCCTGCTCCAGGTCTTTTGCCATTAAAAAACGCTCTTCCACTTTCTCTTTTTTCTCCTTTTCCTTTAACAGGAGATCATCAAAGGAAGCAGTGGTGCTTTTTTTGATTTTTTTATGCTGGACAATCACTTTTGTATCTGCATCCACCCACAAACTGGCGTGGCATTCCGGGCATTCGATTTCAATTATGTTGGCCATGCCCTCATTCTAGTACAAAAAAAGGCAAAATGCAATATCCTGAATAAAATAGCCACAAAGGCGCCAAGACACCAAGGAACACCAAGGGTTTTATTATAAAAAGAACCTTGGTGTATCTTTGTGCCTTCGTGCCTTGGTGGCAAAATTTATTAAAAATCAAACCCAATCCAGAAATTCAAGCCGCTGTACTTTTTCCTGGTAAGATCGGTCCTCCATACCCAATCGAAATGCACCGGATACCCGAAGAAGTAAAAGTTGAGGCCGAATCCATAAGACGCTAACCCGTCTCTTAACTTAAGACTACCCCCTCCCTCGAACATCCGGAATGGCTGACCCTGGAACCAAATGCCGCCCATGTCGAAAAAGAAAGCCCCCCGGAGAGGGCCGATTAAACCGATGGGCGTCAACGCCAGGTGAATGATCGGGAACCGGAACTCGGCGTTAAATAAAAAGTAGTGATTCCCTACCAACTGCCTGTACCCGGAGGAACGGAACGTATTGTCCCCACCCGTCCAGTAAAGCAGCGGATTTTTTCCGCCCGAGGTAAAACCGGATAAGCGGAACGCCAACAGGGTATTGCTGTCTATCCGTAAGTATTTTCGAAAATCAGCCTCAATCGAATAAGCATCCATGAATTTACTGTTTAATTTGAGGTATTTTTCAAAACTCACTTTAAACGTGTGCCCCATGCTGGGCCCGTAATAGCTAAACAAAGTGGTTTCTCCCACCAATGACAACCGGAGCGACGAGGCCATGCCGTCAAAAAATTGCCCGTAGGGCAGGTCCGAGCCGTAGAAAAGATTATCGTAGTCTTCATCCCTGTGATACAAGGAAGTCGTGGCTTCTAACCTGTAGGAACGGTTAAACGGATAGTAAACCCCGGCTTCGCCGCCAAAAATGCTGCGGACCGTCACGTATTCACCAAGATAGGGATAGTACGGATAATAAGCGTCTTTAAACATGAATAACCGGCCGTAAAATTGCAAACGGCCCTTCTGGTTCAGATACGCTACCTGGTAAGAACGATAACCATAATACGAATACAACAGGAAAGAAAAAATGTGATCGCCCATTAAATCCGACAGGTTGATATAACTGTAACCGAAAAATCGACCGTCCGTGCCGATACTGACGCCAATGGGCGGCAAAGACTGGACATAGAACTTTTTAAAAGGCTTGTAGTTCCCCTTTTCAACAATCTTGACTTCCTCTTTGGGCGGTTCTTTGGGGATTGCAGCCAGGAACTCATCCACCCCTTCAAATTCGATGGCGCGCGTTTCAAGCGGGGTAGTTACATCTTTCTTATAAAGGGAGAAACTGTTCCTATAAAAAGTGGAAATCACCAATTGATTTTTTTCTTCCGGTATCTCCACCGGGAAGAAATTTCCGGTGCGGACATCGGTGTAACGGGAAAGCGTTTTGGCCTCGAGATCAATGGCATTAATATTGTAGGAACCTAACTCGTTGGAACTGTAATAAATCCGTTTGGAATCAAGAGAAAATTCAGGGGTAATGTCATCGTACTCGCCGCCGGTTATTTTTTTGGCCAGGTTGAGATTTTCAATGGGGGCCAGGAAAAGTTTCAAATCATCCTTTTGTGCGGCTGAAAACGCGATCTTTTTCCCGTCCGGCGATATATCCAGCCCCTTGATAAACAAACGTCCGTCGGTAAGCTTCATGGTTTTACCGCTCTCCGGGTCAAGGGCGTAGATGTAGGATTTGGTGGCTTCCTGCCCGGTAAAATAGATCATATTCTTCTCAGGGTGAAACCTGGGAGAAGAAGGCCCCTGGATATCCTTTATCTTAATTTTTTTGACCACATCCCTGCTTAATATGTCGACCAATACAAGGTAGTTGGTCCACTCCCGGCGGGCAAAAAAAGCGATGAGGTTGCTGTCTTTGTTCCAGGTAAAAGAGTTGCCGTCGGCGGGATTGAATTTCAAATCGATATAGTCATATTTGCTGGTAAAGCCGGGGGTAATATTTCGAATCACCTTGCCGTCTTTCATGGAAATCAATACCAGGTCCAGTTTGCCGCTCCTCTGGTTCACCGTCAAGACCGCCAACAGTTCACCCGAAGGGGAAACATCATGGGAAAAAGAATAGATAAAAGGAAAATCGGGGCCGATCATGAAACTGTAATCCGCCGGGTTTTCTTTGGTCAAGAAATCTTTGAAACGACTCCTGGCATATTTCCCGAATTCATAGTTGAATAATTTCGGCGTATAATCAAAGACCTTAAAGACGTCCCTCTGGCCCCTGAAAAGCGCGCCTTTCCTGAGAGAGTACAGGAATTTTTTGACGCCGCGGTTCCCGAATTGCTTTTCCAGGAATTCATAGATCATGTGTCCGAAATCGTAAGCGGTCCTGTTGTTGCCGTACTCCGTGACGATTTCGCCGCTCTTCTGGAGCTGGGGAATCTGTTCATTCAGGACAGCGTCCCTGACTACCAGCAGGCTGAAATCGTCCCACCGGCGGGTGATGAAATCGGCAAAACCTTCCATTACCCAATCCGGCGGTGAGGTGAGCCAGGCCGTGGGCCCGATGATTTCATATTCGAAAATATGCGCCAATTCATGGGCGATGACCCGGGATAATTCCTCGAACGACGCGTCTCCCTGGATCACCACACGGTAGGAAGTGGATTCCGCGAAAGCGATTACCCCGGGGGGCAGGTAATCGGCAATGTTGGTTAACTCGAAATCGATATGGGTGGAGTAAAAAATCAAAGGAATCCTTTTCCCTATTTTCACATTCAAGAAATTCGAGATATTATTATAGGAGAATTCAGCGGCATTAGCGATTTTTTTGACCAGTTCCTTGTTTTCCGTGTAATAGTGGATGTTAAAATGGGGGGTCTCGATATACTGCCAATGGAATTTGCCGCCCAACACCTTATTCTTCCCATAATAAAAGGAATACTGTGAAAACGCCGCGGTACTAAACAGCATACATACGGTAAATATGAAAATGATTATTTTTTTTGTTTTCATTTTATTGTCCTAATCCTCTTATTCTGTTAAAAGATACCTTCGCTGGGTACTTTTTTTGCTGGTAAGGTCCCTGGTAAAGTTGTTGTTGAGCTTGAAAAAGAGATCATCGAAATTATATTTCGGGTTATGAACGTCCGCGCCGGCGATTTTTTCCGAATAACTTTTATTGAAGAGCTCTTTTCCCGTGTCCACTTCGATAATGCGGACTTTCATAGTCAAGCCCCAATGCTGGACCTTAACAAAAGTTTTTTCCTTTTTGCCCGATTCACCCTTTACATCGTCTACTTTGGTGCGGGTCTTAATGTCGAAGGTGAGTTTGCCTGTTATCACAAGGGAATTAGGGGATTCCCCCAGGCGAGCTTTGATATTTTCCAATCGTGCGGTATCTTCCGTATCCCCTTTAATATCCTTATCGATATCGGCCATATTAAGCGGTTCGATATTTTTCCCCAGGACTTTGGAAAGGTCCCCTACGAAAAAGTCATTTAGTTCTTTTCCAGGGTTAAAGTCTTCGGGAGTAGATTCCAGGATTAAATCGGCATATACGATTTTATCGTACTTGTTGAAATCGATCGTTTTCAACTGGTTGACCTCCAATTTGACCTCCGAGAAGTTAGGGGAGCATGAGGTCAACGTTAGCGATGTCATTACGATCACGGCCGTTACTATGCTTGATAAAAGTTGCCCGGTTTTCATATTTCACCTTTTTCATCTTTTTTTTCTTTATCAACTTTTTGATCGATTTCATCGCCCTTGCCCAAAAAAGTTTTAAGACTGTCGTAGTTGGCTTTGATCCTGGGGTTTTTGGGGTCCATTTCCAGGGCTTTTTGGTATTCCTTTTCCGCTTCGTCCGTTTTCCCCATCGATTCCAGGGCAATGGCCATGTTGTTATGCAAACTGGCGTTGTCTTTGCCGCTGACCGCGACTCTTTGCCATCGCATGTAAGCTTCTTTCCATAAACCTTGTTTTGCCATGGCATTGGCAAAATCAAGTTCCGCTTTGTTGTTTTTGCCGGAACAGAAGCTGAGAAGAACTATTATCGTTAATATACATACTATTTGTCTCAATTTGAACCTCCTGGGGTTAGATGATAATACAAAAAAAAAAAAAATTCAAGAATATTACTCAAAAACCATGAAAATTAGAAGTACTACTTCTAAAAGATAAGCCCCCCTGCCAACTTGCACCCTATAAATAAGGTGCATACCGTATTGAGAAAGTGCCCTTATACTTCGCTGTGAGATATCAACCGCGTTCCACTAAAGATCAGCGCCACTTTTTTCAGATGGGATTTACTGAACTTGATTTCGATAAGATAGGAAAACTTTAGACCGGGGTACTGAGCCAGGAACGGTTCCAACGCCAGGTGGGCATATCCCTTTTTCAACTCCCTTTCCGAATGAACCAGGTAGAGTGTGGGGAGGAAAGAGAGGAAAGGGGACGCACAAGTAATTTTCCTTAACCAGCGTAGAGCGTAGGGAACAGACGCTGCCTGTTCCCCAATTATTTGCCACCCCACACTTGAAAAAAAAAACAGAATCTGTTACAATCGAATATGTTTAATACAAAAAACATATATAACTACAATTTCTTAAAAAAACTTTCAAAGGGGATAAAAGATGTATACACTCGACAATTATGACTTTTCAGGGAAAAAAGCCCTGGTAAGGGTAGACTTTAATGTCCCGTTAAACGAGAAACTTGAAATCACCGACGACACCCGGATGAAAACAGCCGTACCCACGCTGCAAAAAATCCTGGCGGACGGCGGGGCCGTTATTTTATTAACGCACCTGGGCAGACCCAAAGGCATGTACGATGAAAAAATGTCGCTGCGCCATATCATCCCACACCTCACCAAATTACTGGACAGGAAAATTCAATTCGCCGACGATTGCATCGGCGCTGAAGCCAAACAATTGGCCTCCCAATTAAAGCCCGGCGAAGTCTTGCTCCTGGAGAACCTTCGCTTTCACAAAGAAGAGTCCGCGGGAGACAAAGAGTTTGCCCACCGGTTGGCCGAACTGGGGGATGTCTATGTCAACGACGCCTTTGGCACCGCCCACCGCGCCCACGCATCGACCTATACCATCGCCGGTTTTTTCCCCAATGACAAAATGTTCGGCTTCCTGGTGGACAGCGAGATCAGCCATATCGATAAAGCCTTGAAACGCGCCAAACGACCTTTTACCGCCATACTGGGCGGGTCCAAAGTATCCACCAAAATCCAGATTATCGAAACGCTGCTGGAAAAAGTAGATAACCTCATCATCGGCGGCGGTATCGGCTACACCTTTATTAAAGCCATGGGCGGGGACGTCGGCGATTCCCTGGTAGAGAACGATCATATCCCCGTGGCGCTCAAAGTAATTGAAAAAGCCAAACAAACAAATGTGGCGCTGCATTTCGCCTCGGATTGCGTTGCCGTGGATAGGATGGATAATGACGCCAATATCGATCACTGCTTTATCGATAAAATCAAAAAAGGCTGGCAGGGGGTAGACATCGGCATCAAAACGGCCACCCGTTTTGCCCACGTAATCGAAAATTCAAAAACGATTTTATGGAACGGCCCCGTAGGAGTTTTCGAAATGCCCAATTTCTCCACCGGCACCCTGAGAGTAGCCATGGCCGTAGCCATTACCACCGACCGCGGCGCTTATTCCCTGGTGGGCGGCGGCGACACCATTGCCGCGGTGAACAAGTACAGCCTGGGCCATAAAATCAGTTACATCTCCACCGCCGGCGGAGCGTTGCTGGAATACCTCGAAGGCAAAGAATTACCCACCCTGGCGGCCATCAGGCGTCAAATCTTCTAAACCCGGATAATGCCCAGATGATGAACCATGCTGAGGAAAATCATTCATATCGACATGGATGCTTTTTACGCCTCGGTAGAACAGCGTGATAGACCCGAATTAAAAGGCAAACCCGTCATCGTCGGCGGCGATCCCAACAGCAGGGGCGTGGTGGCCACCTGTTCCTACGAGGCCAGGAAATTCGGCGTCCATTCCGCCATGGCTTCCAGCGTTGCTTACCGCTTATGTCCCCAGGCCGTCTTTATTCGCCCCCGCTTCGACGCATACCACGCTGTTTCTGAACAAATACGGGAAATCTTTCGCCGCTATACCGACCTGGTAGAACCCCTCTCCCTGGACGAAGCTTACCTGGATGTAACGGAAAACAAAACAGGCATCCCTTATGCCGCGGATTTGGCCCGCGAGATATTGAAACAAATCCGGGAAGAAACCGGTTTGACCGCTTCGGCCGGCGTTTCCTTCAACAAATTCCTGGCCAAAGTGGCTTCGGACATTCATAAACCCAATGGCCTCACCGTGGTAACGCCCAAAAACGCGGACCTGTTCATCGATCGCCTGCCCATCAGGAAATTTTACGGCGTGGGAAAAGTAACCGAACAAAAAATGCTGGAAATGGGCATACGAACCGGCGCGGATTTAAAAAAAATAAGCAGGGAGGAACTGGTTCAACGTTTCGGAAAAGCAGGCCACTTTTATTACGACATCGCCCATGGAATCGATGACCGGCCCGTGAATCCGCACCAGGAAAGAAAATCCATCGGGCAGGAGCAGACCTTGAGCAGGGACATCGATGACCGGCAAGAGATGCTGGAAATCCTGGGCAAATGTGCGGAAGGCGTTGCCGAATACATGAAAGAAAAAGCTATCAAAGGGCGTACCGTCACATTGAAAATAAAATATTTCGATTTCAAAAGTATTACGCGCAGTATCACGGCGCCTGAACCTTTATACGGGGCTGCGTCAATAATGAAATACATCCCCGGGCTTTTGGAGAAGACAGAAGCCGGAAAGATAAAAGTCCGGTTATTGGGAGTTTCCGTATCCAACTTTGTCTAATCGATGATAAAAAATTTTTGGAAGTCCAGGAACCTTTTTATAAAAAGGTTCCTGGCCGCCGGAGGCATATCTTGAAAAAAAATTCAGGCTTGACTTAAACATGGAAAAAAATTACAATTAAAACTAATAAGTAAAAAATCATAATCCATTCACAGGATACAGGAGGTCACATGAAAAAAGAATTACTCTCCGGGAATGAAGCAGTTGCCAGGGGCGCATATGAAGCGGGCGTCACCTTTGCCGCGGCCTATCCCGGGACGCCCAGTACGGAAATACTTGAAAACACAGCGCATTACAAAGATCATATCTATTGTCACTGGGGCGCGAACGAAAAAACAGCCCTTGAGGAAGCGTTGGGGGCTTGTTTCACCGGGGCCCGTTCCATGGCGTCCATGAAACACGTCGGGTTGAATGTAGCCGCGGATCCCTTTTTCTCCGCCAGTTATCTCGGCGTCAAAGGCGGTCTTATTATCGTATCCGCCGATGATCCCGGCATGCACTCCTCCCAGAACGAGCAGGACAACCGCCATTACGCCCTTGCCGCCAAAATGCCCGTAATGGAACCCTCGGATTCCCAGGAAGCCAAAGACATGGTCATCGAAGGAATAAAACTCAGCGAAAAATTCAATACCCCCGTCATGATTCGCATGACCACCCGGACCTGCCATTCCCGTTCCGCCGTGGAATTGGGCGAACGCGAGACGCCGCCGGAAATCGGTTACGTCAAAGATTTCAAAAAAACAATGCTTCTCCCGGCCCTGGCCCGCCCCAAACACGTGGCCGTGGAGAAACGCCAGAAAGAAATCAAAGCACTCAGCAACCAATTTAAATTTAACCATATCATCGAAGGTAAAACCCGTGTGGGCGTCATCGCTTCCGGCATTTCTTACCAGTATGGGCGGGAAGTCTTCCCGGACGCCTGGTTTTTAAAACTCGGTATGCCTTATCCCTTCCCGGACCAACTATTCCGGGAGTTTGCCCAGCATGTAGACAAAATCTATATCCTGGAAGAAAACGATCCTTTTATCGAAACCTTTGTTCAACTGGAGCATACCGGCAAGGAGATCATCGGTAAAGAAGTTTTCCCATTGACCGGCGAGATGTCCACCGATGTCATTCGCGCCTCATTGGGAGAAAAAGATTTAACGTTGAAATTCGATCTCAACCAGATCCCCCGGCGTCCGCCCACCCTTTGCGCCGGGTGTCCCCACACCGCCGCCTTCCACAACTTGAGCATGCAAAAGTTAAACGTCACCGGCGATATCGGATGTTACACCCTGGGGGCCTTGCCGCCCTTGAACGCCATGGACACCTGCATCGATATGGGCGCCAGTATCACCGCGCTCCTGGGCATGGAAAAAGCCTGTGAAAAAGCCGGCAAAGAATTAAATGCCGTGGCCGTTATCGGCGATTCCACCTTTTTCCATTCCGGGATTACCGGGCTGCTGGATATTATCTACAACAAAGGGAAAACCACCGTCATCATCCTGGACAATTCCATCACCGCCATGACCGGCCACCAGGTCAATCCCGGCACCGGGTTGAACGCCATGGGAGAACCCGCCCCCCGGGTCGATATAGTGAAACTGGTAAAAGACGGCCTGGGCATTGAGAATACCTACGAAATCGACGGGTATGACGTCAAGGCGCTAAAAGAAATCATCAAGCGCGAAGTAAAACGTGGGGCGCCCTCGGTGCTGGTAGTCAGACGGCCCTGCGCGCTGCTCTTCAAGGGGGCGCAATGGTCGTCCATGCAGGTGGATACCTCCAAATGCATCTTTTGTAAACTCTGCACCAAATTAGGGTGCCCGGCCGTAACCCCCGGGACTGAAAAATCCCATATCACACCCGAACGCTGCATCGGTTGTACCGTCTGCGCCCAGGTGTGCCCCGTAAAAGCCATCCGGTTCGTGGATGAAAACGGCATGCATATCCACGACACCACCCTCGAACAATTCATGACAATTAAACGCGGAGGTAAAAAATGAAATCCATAATAATCAGCGGAGTCGGCGGACAGGGCGTGTTGACGGCCAGCGATCTCCTATCGGATGTACTATTGGAAGAAGGATATGATGTCAAAAAAAGCGAAGTTCACGGCATGAGCCAGCGCGGCGGCGATGTGATCTCCACCATCCGTTACGGTACCCAGGTCTTCTCGCCCCTCCCTTCCCTCTATGAAACCGATTATATCCTCTCCTTTGAGAAACTGGAAGCCTTAAGAAATATAAATTACCTTAGCAAAGACGGCGTCATCATGGTGAACGATTATGTCTGGGAACCTCTGCCCGTGGCCGCGGGTTTTGAAAAATACCCCGAGAATATCGAAGAGACCCTGAAAAAGTATGCCGCCAGGGTTATCATGGTCCCGGCCACCGATATTGCCGTGGAGTTGGGAAACATCCGCGCCACCAATGTCGTACTGGTAGGCGTGTTGGCCGCCAACATGGACATCGCTAAAAACATCTGGGTGAACGTCGTCAGGCGGAAAGTTCCCCCTAAGTTTATCGATCTTAATATAGAAGCCTTCGAAAAGGGGTACAAGTATAAACTGTAACCCCACAGGCGGCAGCAACCAGGATGAAGACCTATCATTACATCGTAAAAGGCCGTGTCCAGGGGGTATCCTTCAGGCACTACACCCAGGGGGCGGCCTATCGACTGGGCGTCACTGGGACCGTTAAAAACCTATACAACGGGGATGTAGAGGTGTACGCCCAGGGAGAACAAGAAGCCATCAAGGAATTTGAGGCTTTTCTCAACAAGGGGCCCGCTGTCGCAAGGGTCCGGCAGGTGATAAGGGAAGAATTCGAGGACAATCATGAATACCCTGACTTCGAAATCACTTTTTAGAATTTTTTTATTAAGGCCGAAACCCTTGCTGATTCAAAGGAAAGGGCTAGTTGGAAAAAAATTTTATTTTTTTTTAGAAAAGGGTGTTGACAGGGTAAAAAAAATATGATATATATAGAACTGTGTTTAGGGAGCAAAAAATGCCTCTTTATGAATATAGATGTAAGAAATGCAAGAAAAATTTTGAGGTACTGCAAAAGATAAATGCTGAGCCGATGACAAATTGTTTGTATTGTCAAGGCGATGTTGAGAAGTTGGTTTCAAAGTCTTCCTTTCAGTTCAAAGGAAGCGGTTGGTATATGACCGACTATAAGAAGAAGTCGGTAGATGTAAATACTAGTACAGGTGGTACCCAAAATGCAAGCACTAATAAATAGCCTTTCCATCTCTCCCCCCTTAATATAAATACATATCTCCCACCTTCACCTTACAGGTCCCCCGCTACATGGGGGACCCCTGCCTTTTTATAGGGTTTTTTAAGTCTTTTTCAATCCCATTTCCGATTTGCCTTCTCTTTTTTTTCCTGGTATAATAGCTCTTTTCACAAACCCAACAAACAGGAGCAGCGAAATGCAAGAAAAAAAAACAGCCGTTATCGCCATTGGAGGCAACTTTCTTTCGGACGGCAAGAGCACCACCGAAGAACAAATGAATCGCGCTTACAAAGCCGCGGAACTCATCAAAATAATGGTTAACAAGAATTTTAACGTCGTGGTAGTGCACGGCAACGGCCCCCAGGTGGGCATGACCTACTTAAGACAACTGAGCGGTCAGAAACAAGGCCTCCCGCCCCTGAACCTGGCCCTCTGTAACGCACTGACCCAGGCCGAAATCGGCACCATGCTGGAACTGGCCATCATTAATACCATCAACCGCGAGCGCCCGGGTTTCGACGTGCTGACCCTGGTAAGCCAGGTAGAAGTCAAAGCCGACGACCCGGCTTTTAAAAACCCCACCAAACCCATCGGCCCATTTTTAACCCTACAAGAAGCCGAGGAAATGAAAAAACTCTTTCCCCAGTGGACCATCATCGAAGATTCCGGCAGGGGGTACCGGCGCGTTGTGCCGTCGCCCACACCCATCAAAGTATTCTCCTCCTCCAGCATCGGCGAGACATTTAAAACCGCCAATGTCATTATCGCCGGCGGCGGCGGCGGCATCCCCGTGGTCAGGAACCCGGAAGATAACACCTTCGCACTGGTGGACGGCGTCATCGATAAAGACAGGACCGCCTTTTTAATTGCCGAGGAGATCAAGGCCACCCACTTTCTACTCCTTACCGGTGTGCCCCATGTCTGCATCCATTTCGGCAAACCCGAACAAAAACCCCTGTTCGACGTAACCGTCGCAATGGCCAAAAAATACCTGGCCGAAGGCCATTTCCCCCCGGGCTCCATGGGTCCGAAAATCGAATCGTCGATTAAATTTGCCGAAACCACCGGCGGGACTGCCATTATAACCGATACCGACAATATCGCCGAAGCCCTGGAAGATAGAGAAGGCACTCGGATTCACCTATAAAAAAAGAATGAAAAAGGAAAATAAAATAGAAATCCCCGATTATTCCCATGAGGACCGCGGCCAGGTCCCGGGGGAATTCAAATGGAAGGTTGAAGATACCTATGCCAACCTGGAAGAATGGCAAAAGGATAAAGCCCTCCTGTTGAAGATGATCCCCGGCATCAAAAAACGGGCCCGGGGTTGGACCTCTGCGCCGGGAAAAATGTTTGACCTGCTGGATCACCTGGATCAAATGGATAAGAAAGAAAACAGGTTGTATCTTTATACCAGCCTGCTGGCAGATACGGATATGGGCAATTCCATGTACCAGGCCATGAAAGGAAAGATGCAGACCATCGATGTCGAACTCAACAGCATGCTGACCTTTATCGACCCGGACATTCTTAAGCTGGGAAAAGAAAAAATCCGGGAATATATCGCTGCCGACCCAAGGTTAAAAGTTTACCAACATAAATTCGATTCCGTGCTGCGCATGGAAAAACACATACTGCCCCATGATAAAGAAGAGATCGTCGCCCGGACCGGGCTTTTTTCAGGGGCGCCCGGTAAAGCCTCGGGCATGCTCAATAACCTGGATATGCCCTCGCCCGAAGCGACGCTCTCCACCGGTGAAAAAATCCGTTTGAATATCGCTTCCTTCAACCGCTTCAGGGGCGTGGAAAACCGCCGGGACCGCCGCCTGGTCATGAGAACCTTCTGGAATAACCACGCCAACTTCAAACACACCCACGCCGCTCTCCTGGATGCGGAAATCAAAAAACATTTTTTCCATGCCCGGGTACATCATTATAAAGACTGTCTCCATGCCGCCCTTTTCCCCCAAAATATCCACCCGGATGTTTATCATACCCTGGTTCATACCGTAAAAGAAAACCTGGCCCCCTTTCACCGTTATTTAAAACTGAAGGCCCGGCTATTAAAACTTGAAAGGATAGATTATAACGATATCTATGCTTCCTCGGTCCCGGAAGTGGATAGATTTTATTCCATCCGGGAGGCGCAGGACATTACCCTGGAAGCCATGAAACCGCTGGGTAATGAATATATCGCCGTACTAAAAAAAGGATTTGATAATGGCTGGATGGATATTTACCCCAACAAGGGTAAACGTTCCGGCGCTTATTCCAACGGCAGTTTCTATGACGGCCATCCCTATGTACTGATGAATTTCAACGGCAGCTTCGACCATATATCCACCCTGGCCCATGAATTCGGCCATGCACTTCATTCATGGTTTTCAAACCGCGTCCAACCCTTCCCCCTCTCCCAATATCCAATATTCCTGGCCGAGATCGCCAGCACCTTTAATGAAACCCTGCTGGTTCATCATCTATTAAAAACCGAAACCGATGATTTGTTGAAACTATACATCCTGGACCAATATATTGAAAGTTTCAGGGGAACTCTTTTCAGGCAGGTGCTGTTCGCGGATTTCGAGTTGGCCCTGCACCGGGCTATCGAGAAAGGTCAAACCCTTACCCCTGGATGGTTGGATAAAAAATACCTGCGGTTAACCCGGCTGTATTACGGTCACCAGGAGGGGATACTGAAGGTAGATAAATATATTGAAAATGAATGGAGCGCTGTTCCTCATTTTTATTATAATTTCTATGTCTATCAATACAGTACCGGGATTATCGCCGCGACGGCGCTGGCCCATATGGTCCTTAACGGCGGGAAAATAGAACAAAACCGCTGCCTGGATTTTCTCAAGAGCGGCGGTTCGAAATACCCCCTGGATACCCTGAAAGACGCCGGGGTCGATCTGACTACCCCACAACCTATTGAACTCGCTCTTTCCAGGTTTAACCAGGTGGTCGAAGAAATGGAATCGATTGCCGGAAGAGTGCAAATGGGGAAAGTAAAGGGCGAAATTAAGTAAAGGGCGAAAGTAAAAATAATTTAAAAGTAAAAAAAGTGAAGCCGGGGGATTGCTTTTGGTTGATTTTTCTGGTATCATTAAATATTAACATATAACTAATATATGTGCTCATATATTTATTATTTTATATCTCTCCCCCCAGCAGGCCGGGAATGCCCCCCGTTCCCGGCCTGCGTTTTTTTATTCACTTTTTCCCCTTTAAATCGATAATCCCCTTCAACGTATCCGCCGCATATTTGACATCGCTTCTGTTCAATCCCGGGTATATGGGAAGCGAAATCTCCCTTGAAAACAGATCTTCCGTTACCGGTAACCTTATTTCTTCTTTAAAAAATGTCTTGAAGAAGCTGTGGAAATGCACCGGGATAAAATGCACCGATGGGCAAATCCCCTTTTTTCTTAATTCAATGATGACCTCATCCCTGCAGCCTTTCAATTTCGGATTCAACAACACCGGGTACAAATGCCGCGCCGAGTGGTTGTATGCCCTGATGACCGGTGTGGTAATGTCATCCACCCCGGCCAGGAATTCATCATACCATGCCGCCACGCGGTTTCTCAAACGGTCGATGACGGGAAGCTTTTTGACCTGCACCACCCCCAGCGCCGCCTGGATATCTGTCAGGTTGGCCTTAAACCCCGGGTAAACGATATCATAAAAAGGCAAACCCGTTTTATACCTTTCAACGGCATCCTTTGAAAGCCCATGCATGGAATACATCCTTAACTTTTTTTCCCATTCCCGGCAGTCGCTATCCATCACGATCATCCCCCCTTCGCCGGTAGTCATATTTTTATTGGAATAGAAACTGAAACAAACCGGGTGAGGACTTTTCCCGATCTTTTCGCCCCTATGCACGGCGCCGATGGCATGGGCCGCATCTTCGACGATAAACAGGCCATACCTGCCGGCAATTTCCCGGATGGTTCGCATCTCCGCCGGTTGGCCGCCAAAATGAACAGGGAGGATTCCCCTTAAAAAACGTTTTGTTTTTTTCGACTGTAACCCCGCGGCAGTTAATTCATACTCCTGCCCAATCTTCTCTTCGATTTTCCCCGGATCGATGTTAAAAGTATCCGCTTCGATATCGGCAAAGACCGGCATGGCCCCCCGGTGAATAATCGCCAGCGCAGTGGAAGCAAACGTATAAGCCGTGGTCAGCACCTCGTCGCCCTCCCCTACCCCCTGGACCGCCAGGGATATCTCCAACGCCGCGGTACCTGAAGAGACGGCTACGGCCGTTCCCACTCCCAGGTGTTTTTTCACCAACCTTTCGAATTTCTTTACTTCGGAACCGGTGGTAATCCACTTTCCTTTTAACACCTTGACCACTTCACCGATCTCCCGGTCATCGATATAAGGTATCGAATAGGGTATTTTTTGTTTCTTCATTTATCTACCCCTATTGCCTTCGGCGACCAGAAACCGTCCATCCGTGATGGTTTCTAGAAAAGGTTCCTGGACTTCCAAAAGCTTTTGTTTACCGATTAAAAATGATACGCCTGGATACCGGTGATATGTTCACCCATTATAAGAGTGTGAATATCGTGTGTACCTTCGTATGTTTTCACCGACTCAAGATTGCACATATGCCTGATAACCGGGTACTCCAGGGAAATACCGTTGGCCCCCAATATATCCCGCGCTTCCCGCGCAATATCCAACGCCATGGAAACATTATTCCGCTTTAACATGGAAATATGCACATAAGTCGCCTGGCCTTTGTCTTTTAACCGTCCGATATGCAGCGCCAACAACTGGGCCTTGGTGATTTCCGTCAACATATTAACCAATTTTTGCTGCACCAGTTGAAACGAAGCAATGGGAACATCGAATTGAATCCGCGTCTTCGCATATTCCAGGGCCGTAAGGTAACAATCCATGGCCGCGCCGACGGTCCCCCAACCGATGCCGTAACGGGCCTGGGTAAGACACTTTAACGGCGCTTTCAATCCCTCGCTCCCCGATTTCGGCAGCCGGAACCCGTCATCCAGTTCGACGTCCTCAAACACCAATTCCGAAGTAATCGACGCCCGTAAACTGGCTTTATGCTTGATATCCGATGTGGAGAAACCCTTCATCCCCTTTTCCACCAGGAACCCCTGGACCCCGACGTCCGTCCTGGCCCAGACCACGGCCACATCCGCAATGGAACCGTTGGTAATCCACATTTTGGAACCGTTTAAAATCCAGCGATCATTCTTTTTAACCGCATGGGCGCCCATATCGCCGGGATTGGAGCCGAAATCGGCTTCCGTTAACCCGAAGCATCCTATTTTTTTACCGGCGATAAGGTCCGGCAGGTATTTTTCTTTTTGTTCTTTTGAGCCGAAGGAGTAAATCGGGTAAATAACCAGGCCGCTTTGCACTGATGCAAAGCTGCGCAGCCCGCTGTCGCCCCGTTCCAGTTCCTGCATAATCAGGCCGTAGGCGGCGTTGGAAACCCCGGCGCCGCCGTACTCGGTCAGGGTAGGGCCGAATAGACCCATCCCGGCCATTTCTTTAATGAATTGGTGGGGGAATTCCCCTTTTTCATAGTAGTCTGCGATTACGGGTTTTACCCGTTCCATGACGAACTCGTTCACTGTCTGACAGATCATTTTTTCTTCTTCCGTCAACAGTTGCTCTATATTAACAAAATCAACGAAATGCTTCAACATTATATGGCTCTCCTTCTAATCAAAAGCTTTTGGAAGTCAAGAAACCTTTTCTCGAAAAGGTTTCTTGATTTTAATCCGCCGCCATTCTCATCACCGTATAAGAAATAATCTTAGCGATATCTTCCATAATTTTCGGCGTGATCCAGTAAATAGAATCATCCGCTTTGTGATAACCCATGTGCTTACTGCCGGCAGAAAAAACGGAAACAGCGGGGATCCTTTTCTCAACAAACGGAGCATGGTCACTGCCGCCCCGCCCTTTTTCAGTAATCTCATTGCCGGTGATATGACAGTTCAAGTTCAATTTCCGTGGGGTTTCCATGATGATCTTTTCCATTTCCGGGTAATTCTTCAGGCGTAAAATAAAGACATCGGGACCTTCGCCTACCATATCCAGGTTGAAAACAAAATTAATCTTTTTTACCTTTTCCGGTAAATGGGAAACAAGATACGTTGAACCCAACAATCCCATTTCTTCGCCGCCAAAAAGGGCAAACAAAACGCTTCGTTTAGGTTGATATTTTGATGTACCCAGGGCCCGGGCAATGGTTAAAAGCGCGGCTGAACCCGAAGCATTGTCGTCCGCGCCCGGGGTTAATTGCGGCCACATGCCGCAGTGGTCCAGGTGGGCTCCCACCACGATAAATTCATTTCTTAACAGCTCATCCGAACCGGGGATATAGCCCACAACATTGGCGCCGTTCCCCTGGAAATTTTCACTTCTTACCGTTAACTCTGCGGTTTGGTCCGTGGCAAACGAGTTTCTATGTCTTTGCTTCAAATGTTCCGTCAATGATTTAACATTCTTCCGGTATTTTTCCAGTATCCTGTCCGCCAGTTTCTCTTCGATGGCAAGCATGGGAAACCCTTCCAGGTAAGCGCCGTTGGGATTGCCCCGGGCGGAATATATATACAATAGGCCCGCTGCGCCGTGTTTTAATGCATTCTTTGTGCGGAAACGGTGATCGTCATAAGCAGACCAGTCTTCGCCCTCTTTTTCTTTGGGCGCCCCTTTGATAATCATCGCTATTTTTCCTTTTACATCGATGCCTATATAATCATCATACTCGAATTCAGGTGCAGTGATGCCAAAACCGGCAAACACGATTTCCCCGGTTATATTACCGCTGCCGCTGAAGTTCATGGGATAATAATCTTTGAAATACTGACACTGGAGGACTTCTTCTTTTCCATTTTTGTCTTTCACATGCAGGGTGAGTTTACTTTCGTAGACTTTGGTATAGGAAACGGGAAACAATTGGGTATAGGTTTCCATCCCGTCGATGGGGCGTATGCCGTATTGCTTAAAATAATCGGCGGCCATTTGAACCGCTTTATCGTAGCCCGCGGTCCCTGTCAGGCGGCCCTCATATTGTGGCGATGCCAGGGTATTCACAAGGGTAAAAATATCGGTTGCTTTAATAGTCTCGTCCAGGTGAATAATGAATTCCGATTCCCCGGATATCCCGGAAATCAACCACAAAAACGAAATCACCAGTACAAAAAATATAATTCGCTTCTTCATATTATCTCCTGGTTTATTTTTTCAATAACCGTTTCCGTATTTTTTTGCAGCGCCCTGACCATGGCGAAATTCCTGGCCCCGACCTTTCGCAGCAGCGGGATATTGTCCAGGTCCAGGCCGCCGATGGTAACCACCGGGATATGGACGGATTCGATTACTTGTTTCACCGTATCCGGCCCGATGGGTGGATAATTTTCTTTGGTAGGAGTGGCAAACACCGGGCCGCAGCCGATATAATCGGCCCCCTGTTTTTCGGCCTCCAGGGCCTGGGTTAGCGAGTGGGTAGAGACGCCGATGATGAAACCCGGGGGAGTGATTTTCCGGGCTTCGGCGATGGGAATATCGTCCTGCCCCAGGTGAACGCCGTCGGCCCCGGCCAGCAGCGCAATATCGATAAAATCATTGACGATAAACAGGGTATTGGAGGCGGCGGTGATTTTTCGGATTTCACAGGCAATTTTTAACATCTCGCCCCGGTTGGCCCTTTTTTCCCGATATTGCAGGACCCTGGCGCCGGCCCCGCATGCTTTCTTCGCCAGTTCCGTGTGAAGGCCGGAAGTAATCACATAGGCGCCGAAACAACCGGGATCGCTTAAATCCAGGGATAAGGTCCCTGCCCGGGCGTTTTTGCGCATCGTTTCCCCGGCCAGGGCATTTTCCAGTATTTTGAGGTGGCTTCGAAAGGCGATGGGGGGCATGTCGGCCCCGGGTTTAAAAAACACGGCGTTATCGCAGTCGTCGCCGGCTTTCAATTGACCGCGGACATTTTTGACGCCGTAGCCCATCACGATAACCGATTTATAGACCGGGCTGTCGCTTAAGGCGTTTCCGGCCCAGTAGTCGATTTCGCCTTCCAGCCCGGTTTCCTCAGTCAGTTCTCTCAGGCATGCCTTTTCCGGTTCTTCGAATAGTTCCACGAACCCACCCGGCAGACACCACTGGCCTATTTTAGGTTCCACGTTCCGCTGCACCAAAAGGATTTCGCGGTTTTCATTGAAAACCACGGCGGCGGTGGCAGGGAGGGGATTTTCATAGATGGGACGATTGCAGCGGCTGCAGAACAACCGGCGTCGACCCTCGATTTGCTTTTCCGTCAACCGGCTGCCGCAAAAGTAACAAAAAAGTTTTTCCTGCGTCTTTTTCCTTAAACCATTATGGTTATCGGGTGTCATTTTATCCTTTTGATTTTATATTTTTTCATTTTACGGTAGAGGACGGGGCGGCCGATGTCCAGGATTTTAGCGGTTTTCTGGAGATTGTACCGGGTGGCGCACAGCACCTTCACGATGTGTTCCTTTTCCAGGTCCTGCAGTTTCATAAAAGAGCCCTCCGGCAGTACGGTTTCCTGGTGCTTCAAGAAGCGTGAAGGCAAATGTTCTATTTTAATTTTCGAGACCAGGATAACGGACATAATCTCCTCCACGGCATGCTTCAACTCACGGACATTGCCGGGCCAGGGGTACTTCAGCAAGATTTCCCGGACCTCTTCATCGATCTCTTCCACGTGTTTTGAACGGGTTAGATTATTCATGGCGATAAAATACTCCACCAGCGGGATAATATCCGGTTTTCTCTTTCTGAGGGGGGGGATTTCTATCACCACCTGCTGGATACGAAAATACAGGTCTTTTCTAAATTGGCAGTCGTCGCCATTTTCCTCCAGGTCCCGGTTGGTAGCGGCAATGACACGGATATCAAGGGTTTTAGGCCGGGTGCTTTTCAATGAGAAAATCTCACCGTTTTCCAACACCCGCAGGAGCTTCGGTTGTATTTCATGATGAAGGTCGCCGATTTCATCGAGGAAAATGGTGCCTTTATCGGCCAGGAAAAATTTTCCGGGGTAAGCTTTATCCGCACCCGTGAAGGCGCCTTTATCGAAACCGAACAATTCCGATTCGGCCAGGTTGAGGGGAATGGCGGAACAGTTGACGGTGATAAAAGGGTTCTGATTTCGCTCGGAGGAAAAATGGATAGCGCGGGCGATGAGTTCTTTACCGGTGCCGGTTTCGCCGGTAATAAGTACGGTTTTGTTGGACTGGGCGCATTCGCCGGCTTTTCGAACCACTTCTCCCATACTGCGGCTCTTGTAAACGATTTTATCGATGCGCGACCGATCGCTTAGCTTATCTTTTAGAGTCCGGAAGTCATCCAACTGTTGGTTCAATTGCAGGGCTTTATTCACGGTAGCGGATAATGCTTTATTATCCAGGGGTTTTTTGATAAAATCGAAGGCGCCGTTTCTCATGGCTTCTACTGCTATATCGACGGTTCCTGCCCCGGATACGATAATGACCCGGTTGCGGTATTCGACGGAGATTTTTTCTAATATGTCCATGCCGGAGCCATCGGGCAGCACCAAATCCAGCAGTATCAAATCATACTTTCTTTTTTCCAATAACCGGCTTGCGGCTGCCACTGTCCGGGCTTCGCTAAAGGTATATTCTCCCTGGTCAAGTATCTTTTTCATTAATTCTCTCATGGCGACTTCATCATCGACAATTAAAATGGAGTATTTCTCTTTCATGTTAATCCCTCTTGACCTCGCGGGGTTCTTTCGCAGTTTTCGACAAAAATAGCAGTGACGGTGACGTTGGTTTTCTCATTTTTACCAATGATACATTTTATAAAAAAAAAAAAATAATTTCAACTGAAATTATTTTTTCTTTAATTTCCAATCCAAATCGGGTTAGAAATGCAGTCAGGGAATCACCCGTTGGCTAAAATGGTTTTTAACTTTTGGGCGTACTCCCAACCGGCTTTATCGGCGGTGACAAACTCGATCTGCCCGGGCCCGGATATTCCTAAACCTAACTCTACTGCCCGCGCGATTTGTTCTTGTTCGAAGATTTTCCGCCCCATAATGGCTTCATTAGAACCCAATTCTTTTAGAATCGCCACACCTATCGCATCCATGGCCACACGGTCACAACCCGCGACGATGACATCGGCCCTCTTGACCGAGCCTTTCATGGGTCCGCCGTCCACAAAAGCTTCAATCCCATCCATTACCAATAATTGGGGCTTAAAGGGCTGGTTCAATTCCGCGATCATCTTGCGCATATGCGGCGAAGTATGAAGTTCACGCATCAATGATTTCGGGGTCATCCCCACGGTTAATTTTAAAGATAATGTGAAAACGCCGCCGTACTGGTGAGTCTTAAGACAATACGTAGAAACCGGATATTCGGCTTCAACTGCCGGCCGGGCCAGGGAAAACCCTTTCTCCCAATGGTTACCCGGGGGATTAAACTGCACCCAATCCGCTTCGGGTAATTCCTCGAAATTGATTATCTTAAAATTCAGTTTCCTGGCCAATTCAAAGATTCCTTTCTCTTCCAGGACGGTTTTGGTGGCCGGCGGGCCGCTGCGGTCCCCTACTGTAATTCCCACGGCGCCGCGATTTCGCATTTCAAGGATCAACCGGCTCAAGGTATCATTGTGAGTAGAACCGGGTGTAGGGTCTGACGTATTAAAGTTGGGTTTGATAAACACCCGTTTGTTTTTTACAGAAGGGAAATCTAAAATTCGCAGGGCTTCCTGTACTCCTTCCGTCCGGTTGGTTGTCTTGATCAAGGCGATCTTTGCCATTTTTTTATTTTCCGCCGCCGACAGCGAAGCAAAACCCAGTACCGGTAAAAACGCCAAACCCACGGCGGTATTTTTGATAAACTTACGGCGATCCATGGTGAAAATCTCTTCTTCTTTCATAATCACCTCCAATGAGAAATTAGTTTTACAATACCGCGCTGTTAATGTCAAGTCTCGATTTTTTCAATTTTCCTTCGGAGACCGGTGAAAAGAAAGAAGTATGGCCTTTATCGTTTATTCATGGGTTTGTCTTCTCTCGAAAATTGCTCGATCTTAGATATTTTACTTGCTGAAAATGTTTTTTTATCTTATAATTTACAAGGTTTACGTACAGGCAGCAGGCAATTAACATGATTGAACAAGAACATTCGGCATCAGTGAAAGCCAGGCGGATATGGTGGACGGTTCTCCTTCTTTTTATTGGTTGTAGGCTTTCGCTTCCCCTGACAGCGCAGCATAAAATTCACTTCGAACAGATTTCAAGCGAGCAAGGACTTTCTCAAAATACCGTGTTTACCGTTTGCCAGGATAAAAATGGGTTCCTCTGGCTGGGAACCGAAGAAGGGGTGAATCGCTATGATGGATATGATGTCAAAGTGTACAAGCATAAGACGGATGATCCCCAAAGTTTGATCGACAATAAGGTAAGCGTAATCCATGAAGACCGTGCGGGAGAGTTATGGATCGGTACACAAGGCGGCCTTGACCGTTTCAACCGCAAGACAGAGAAATTTATCCATTTAAATAACAATAAGATACGGTCCATCTACGAAGATAGAGCAGGGGTATTATGGATCGGAACAATCAGGGCCGGGCTCATTCGTTTGGACCGGGAAAGAATAAAATTCAAATATTATACAAATACCCCGCGCCAGCTTTCCGGTTTGAACGACAATTCGGTGAGGACTATTTATGAAGACAAATCCGGTGTATTGTGGATCGGCGCCGAAAAGAACGGACTTTATCGATTCGACCGGGAGAAAGAGACTTTTTCACATTATATACATGACCCCGGGGATACCCAGAGTTTGAGTCATAACTCTGTCAAAGCAATTTTTGAAGACAGCCGCGGGATACTGTGGATCGGGACCGAAAGCGGGCTTAGCCGGATGGACCGGCAAAAGGGGATATTTAAACATTATAAAAACAATCCCGGGGACCCCTGGAGTTTGAGTCATAATTATGTACTTTCAATTTTTGAAGACGTCGCCCGCAAAAAAGATGACGCCAGTGTATTGTGGATCGGCACCTATGGGGGAGGGGTGAATCGCTTTGACCCGGAGAAAAAAATATTCCTGTGCGACCAATACAGGGCCGATATCCCCGGCAGCTTAAGCGATAATAATGTATATGCTATTTACCGGGACAGGGGCGGAATACTATGGTTTGGAACCAACCGCGGACTAAACAAATACGATAGGGGAAAGGAAAAATTCCCCTGTTGGAACGCGGAACGGGGCGGGGCAAATATCGTAAGTAACAACTGCGTGTGGTCGATTTATAAAGATAAGTCGGGGATTGCCTGGTTCGGAACCGACAGCGGCCTGGCCCAACTGGACATGGCGTCGGGAAAAATGAAACTGTGGTCCCATAATCTCAACAACCGCAATAGCTTGAGCCACAACAAAGTCCTTACTATCTATGAAGACCGCGGCGGCGTCATCTGGATCGGCACGGAAGGCGGCGGTCTGAACCGGTTCCACCGGCAAAAGGAGATGTTTTCTTGTTATAAAAACAACCCCTCTGATGACGCCAGCCTGAGCCAGGACGATGTGTACGCCATCCGTGAAGATAGATTCGGCGCGCTGTGGATAGGAACCGAAAAAGGGCTGAACCGGCTGGACAGGGAAAAAGGCCGTTTTACCAACTGGAAAACCGATCCCGGGAACCCCTCCAGCCTCAGTCATGATCTTGTGTCATGTATTTTTGAGGACCGCGGCGGCGCACTCTGGATTGGAACCAGGGGCGGCCTGAACCGGTTCAACCGGGCAAACAAATCCTTTGACTCCTGGAAAAATGTCCCGGCCAACCCCTCGAGCCTAAGCGACAATCAAATAAACTACATATACGAAGACAAAGACGGTACGCTCTGGATCGGGACCGCCCTGGGGTTAAATAAATTCGACCGGGGAACAAACGTCTTTACCCATTATACTACCAAAGACGGCCTTCCCAATGATAAAATTAACGGTATCCTGGAGGACGACGCCGGCGGCCTTTGGCTCAGCACCAATTACGGTATCTCCAGGTTTAATCCCAAAGAAGGGCAGTTCAGGAATTACGATATCCACGACGGCCTGCAAAGTAATGAGTTTAACGGCAATTCCTGTTATCGTGCGCCCGATGGAGAAATGTATTTCGGCGGCGTCAACGGGTTTAATTATTTCGATCCCCAAAACATAATTGATAGCTCCTATCGGCCGCCCGTTGCCATTACCGACTTCCAGTTGTTCAACGAATCCGTTAATATCGATGCCGGCGGGGACACGCCCCTGGAAAAATCCATCCTGGAAACCGAAGCGATCGAACTGTCCTATGAAGACTATTTTTTTGCCTTTAAATTTGCGGCGCTGGATTTTACTACCCCCATGAAAAATAAATATGAATACAAAATGGAAGGTTTCGATAAAACCTGGATAAAGAAAAGCGCCGACAACCGGTACGCCTCTTATACCAACCTGGACGCCAGGCAATATACCTTCAGGGTAAGGGGCAGCAACAGCGATGGAATTTGGAACGAAGAAGGCGTCGCGATAAAGATTATCATCACCCCCCCGCCCTGGAAGACATGGTGGTTCAAGGGCGCCGTGGGACTTTTTTGTCTTTTGTTAATATTCGGTTTTTTCCAGTACCGCACCCGGCGACTGAGGCAAAAATTGGCTGAGGAACGGAAAGTACAGGAGATACTGCGAAAAGCCAGGGACCTGGCCGAGTTCCGCCGCGCGGAAATCGAAAAACTGGTGGCCGCCATCTCTTCCCTGCTGATCGCCGTCGATTCCGACGGGATAATATTCCAATGGAATGAAACCGCGGGAAAATTTTTTAGCAGCGACGAAGCCGGGTGCATCGGTCAACCTCTGGCGGAAGTATTAAAGGAATACGTCGATCCCGCTAAGCTGGCTGAAATTATGGAGATAGGGCTGACAGACGGCGAAGGGAAATCCTTTAGCGACCTTGAAATCCCCATCGATTTCAAAGACAAAGGCACCCGTCTCTTGTTATCCGTGATCAATCCCATCATGGACAGCGACGGGAAGAAATTGGGGTTCCTGCTGCTGGCGGAAGACATTACCAACCGTAAAGAAGAAGAACGCCGGCGCAATTTATCCCATCGACTGGAATCCCTCGGGCAAATGGCCGGCAACATCGCCCATCAAATAAAAACCCCGCTGCAATTTATCGGCAACAATGGCCAATTCTTGTGCGACTCCTTTAAAGATATTTCAAAATTTTACGAAGCCGTGTTTGAAAGTTTACCGGAGATCGAACAATCGGATAATAAACAAGCGGCGCTGAAAATCAGGCAAACCATCGAACACTGTGATATCGAGTACCACCTCCGGGAAATGCCCAAAGCCTGCGACCAGGTAGTGGAAGGGGTCGCCGCCGTATCCAATGTCATACGATCCATGAAAGAATACTGCCATCCCGGCAGGGGGGTTATGGAGAAAGCCGACGTCAATAAACTGCTGCGCTCTACCGTAGTGATCGTACAAAATGAAATAAAAAAAATAGTGGATATCGAAATGGAATTTTACCCGGGATTACCCCAAATCCCCTGTTACCAGGGTGAATTGACCCAGGTGTTTATGAACTTGCTGGGCAATGCCGCGGACGCCATCCTGGAGAAAGAGCGCCGGGGAGAACCGGGATTAATAAAAATTACCACCACCCTGGAGAACAGTGAAATAATCATTACCATTACCGACAATGGCTGCGGTATACCCGACGGCATAAAAGATAATGTGTTTAATCCCTTTTTTACCACCAAAGAAGTAGGCAAAGGGACTGGCCAGGGGCTTCCCATGGCCCATAATATCGTCGAAAAACACAAGGGAAAAATCTATTTTACAAGCAGGGCCGGCCTGGGAACATCCTTTTATGTCCATTTACCCATTCAAGGAGGCAATTGATATGGATGTGAAAAAGATACTTTTTGTCGATGACGAACAATTCGTACTTGACGGCTTAAGCCGTTTGCTTAGGGAGTATCGGCATCGATGGGAATTGCGGCTGGCCCTCAACGGCAAAGAAGCGCTTGGAATCGTAAATAACGAAACCATCGACATGATTATATCCGATGTTCGCATGCCGGAGATGAACGGGTTGGATTTGCTGGAGAGGTTGCAGGCCGATGAAAAAACCAAAAACATCCCCGTGGTTATTCTCACCGGCGACCAGGAGCGATCGTTGAAACGCCAGGCATTGGACCTGGGGGCGGTGGACCTGTTGAACAAACCTATTAATAAAGAAGACCTGGTTTCCCGCATCGACAATGTATTAAAATTGAAAGAATACCAGGATATCATTATCGAGAAGAAACGGGCCCTGGAAGAACAGTTGGTGATATCGCAAAAGATGGAATTGGTGGGGGTGATGGCGGCCGGCGCCGTCCATGATCTCAGCAACCTGATCGCCGTTATCATCGGCTATTCCAACCTGTTTATCGAAGGCAGCTCCCTGGACAAGGAAGAGGCACTCAGCATGGAAAGAATCCGCCGCGCCGGCGAAAAGGCCTCAGACGTTGTGGGCCATATATTGAAATTCTCCAGGCTGGATGATAAACTGTCAACGGTAAATATCGGGGACCTGGTGGATGAGATGCTTTCTATATTGGAGGTAACGGTGCCAAAGGCTGTAAAGATTCATTGGAAAAAACCCCGTGAGAATATTTACCTGGGCGGGAGTGCGATAAAGTACCAGCAGGTGGTGATGAACCTTTTCGTCAATGCTCTCCAGGCAATGGAACCCCTGGGCAAAGGAAAATTAAACGTGTCGCTGCAGAAATTGCCGCAAGAAGGAGCGGAGGGTGCGGAGGGGAGGGGCCGCCCTTTGTTGCGGATCGAGGTCGAAGATACGGGCACGGGCATGGATAATGAAACCATGGATAAAATCTTCAACCCCTTGTTTACCACCAAAGAACCGGGAAAAGGTACGGGCCTGGGGCTTTTCGTGGTCAAGTATATTATCGACCAATACGGGGGTAATATCGAAGTGCTGAGCGAACTGGGCAAAGGCTCTATTTTCAGGGTCTATTTCCCCCTGGAAGAAGGCGTGTAAGGAAGGAGCGATGAAAAAAGATGTGGCTGTTATCGGCGCCGGGCCAGCGGGCATCGCTGCCGCCATCCAACTCAGGAGGAACAATATCGATTTCCTGCTTTTCGAGAAGGACCGGCCCGGCGGATTACTCAAAAATGCGCACCGCGTTGAAAATTATCCCGGTTTTCCCAATGGCATACCGGGCGCCCAGATGGTTACACTGCTGCAGGAGCACCTGGATTCCTATCGTATTACCCCACTTTATGAAACAGTGGAAGCCCTGGAATACCTGGGGGAGGAGAAACTTTTTTTAATTACCACCTCCACGGCAGCCTATTATTCAAGGGTGGTGGTGGCGGCGAGCGGTGCTTCCCCCCGCAGGGTAGATGCCGTGGATGCGCTTCCGCTGCCCCTGCGGGAGAATATCTTTTACGAAGTATTCCCGATCTTAAAGGAGAGGGGGAAACGGGTTTTGATTATCGGCGCCGATGATGAGGCGTTTGATTACGCATTAAATCTCGGCTCTTATAATAACGAGATAATTATCGCCATGCCGGGCCAGCAGGTGAAAGCCTTGCCGTGGCTTATCGATAAAGCGGCGGCTAATCCCCGTATCGTATTTAGTAAAAATGTTGAAATCAAAGGAATTTCCGCGGGGAAGACCAAAAATTTATGCATTACTTTTTCCACCCGCGGCGAGAGAACCGAAGGAGAAGTGGATTATTTGATTGTCGCTGCCGGCCGGGAGCCGCAGCGGGTTTTCTATAACCCCCTTTTAATTACCCGGGCAAAGGAGTTGAAAACCGTGGGCCGATTATATGAAATCGGCGATCTGGCCAACGGCAGTTACCGCCAGGCCGCGATTGCCTGCGGTAATGGTATCCGGGCGGCGATGCAAATAGCGGCATGCCTCCGCTGACCCGCTGACCCGTGGAAGTATTCGCCGCATGAAAAAGAGGAGCCAATGTTTAAGAAAATAGTGATCATCGAAGATGAAGAGCAATTAGGAAGGCTTGTCCAATCCTATTTGGAACAGCATCATTACCGGGCGATTCACGTTCGCGACGGCGTCACCGGGTTAAAGGTTATCCGCGAACAGGTTCCCGATTTAATCCTGATGGACTTACTGCTGCCCCGTATGCATGGGTTTGATATCTGTCAATCCGTGAAAAAAGACCCGCGGCTGCAGCGTATTCCTATTATCGTCATGACTGCGGTCTATCGAACATCCATGGATAAAATGCAAGCCAGGCGAATGGGAGTGGATGAATTCGTGGAAAAACCCCTGAACTTCGAAGACCTGCTGAAAAAAATCCAGCAGTTGACCGGGACGGAACCTGAACCCGAACCCGAACCTGTACCTGTACCTGCACCTGTACCGACTCCCATACCCGGATCGATGCCCGAATCAGGGTTTGATTCCCCGACCGAATCGCCTAAGAAGGACGTGGGCGGGGACATCATGGGACAGCAAATGCAGGAAATCCGGGAGGATTATGCATCGCAGTTGCCGGACAAAATCGAGGAAATGGAGAAATTATGGACCGCCATTCAAAAAAGCAAGGATAATTCCAGGCGACTGGTTCAGCTCCGCGGTCTGGCCCATAAGTTAACCGGTTCAGGCGCCACTTTCGGCTTCGCGGAAATCACCAGGGACGCCCAACAACTGGAGCTGCTGCTGGATATGATTATCGTGGAAGGTGAAAAAACAATGGCAAAAAGAAAAGAGCAGATCGACAATTTATTGGATAATATGCGCCTTCACCCCGTGGTAACCACGGAAAAGCAATTGAGAAAAATGAAATTGTGAGCGTCTGGCGGGGGAACGGTGGCCGATATTGCGCAGTTGAAAAAAATAATGTATGTGGAAGATGACCCGGACCTCAGGAAGATTGTAATGGTAAGCCTGGCAACGAAGGGTGGGTTCACCGTGCGGGTGTGTGATTCCGGGGCGCAGGCGATTAAGGAAGTAGGGGAATTCCAGCCGGATTTGATTATAATGGATGTAATGATGGAGGATATGGGGGGCCCGGAAACCCTCTGCGAACTGCGCAAACTCCCGGAAGCCGCCGCAATACCGGTACTATTTATGACTTCCAGGGTAATGTTGCAGGAAGTGGAGAACTATAAAAAAATAGGCGCCGCGGGCATCATAAAAAAACCCTTTCACCCCCTGAAATTGGCAGACGAGGTAAAGGAACTCTGGGGGCAAATCTAGCAGAAAAAAATTTTCTGTCCCCTACCTAATCACTCTAACTTCCATATTTTTGAGGATATAGCGCAAGCCCATCTAGCCGCAGGCGTTTAAACGTTGTCCGAAGGACGCCAAAAAATATATTTGGAAAGGTTTCCGAAAAAAGTGGAAGGGGAAATTTTTCTGTATTGAAATTACTTTGCAATTCGGTTATTATTATATTGTGAGGTAAGTTAAAGATGAAAAAAGCATTATCTCTTAAAGCGATTATGGAGCGATTCAAATCCGAGTGGGTACTCATTGAAAATCCGCAAACGGATAAAGGTCTTAATATCAAGAATGGTATGGTATTATGGCACAGTAAAGATAGGGATGAAGTATATCGAAAGGCGAGGGATATAAAACCGAAACATTCGGCTATTTTATACACGGGGAAAATTCCTGAAGGCGAAGCCGTCGTGCTATGAAAATAAAATTTAATCCTACCGGTGGTCTAATTGTTATCCCAACCAGGTTGTACGGATTTGATAAAGATACCATTGCCCGGTTAGCCCTCGATACAGGCGCAACGGGTTCGATGATCAATTGGGATATTGCAGTACTTTTGGGTTATGACCCAACCTCTTCGGAAGATCGTGTCCGTATAACAACAGGCAGCGGAATAGAATTTGTTCCCCAAATCCGGGTTGAAAAAATCGAAATACCGGGAAGGTTTAAAGAAAATTTTCCGATATTGTGCCATACGTTACCTCCAGGTGCAACGATAGATGGTTAGTTAGGGCTTGATTTTTTTCGAGAAGTACGTTTAACCATTGATTTTAAGTCGGGGCATATTACTTTTAAGTAAAAGAGTTAGTGAGCCTCGCCGCAGGCGTTTAAAAGTTGTCCGAAGGACGCCCCTTCCTCTTACCTTCTCACCTTCTAATCCTCATAGAATTGTTTAAATAAGGCATAGGCTTTTTCAAAATACGGTCTGGCTTTGTCCTTTTGGCCCATTTGAAAGTAGGTAGAACCCAGGTTATTCAATCGAATGGCCACGTTGGGATGCTCTTTTCCAGACGCCGCCTCATCAATGACCAGCGCCTGCTCATAATATGAAATGGCCTTCTTTGGTTCACCAAGCACTCTCCATACCTCTCCCAGGTTATTCAAAGATGTGGCCACATCCGGATGCTGTTCGCCATAGACCTTTTTCCGGATGGCCAGCGCCCGCTCATGATAATCCTTTGCCCGGCCATATTCCCCCAATTCATGGTAGGCCACTCCTACCATATTTAAATACTCCGCATTCCCGGGATCCAGGCGCTCCGCTTCCAGGTAAGCGGCAAGGGCGGCCCGGTAATCCGGTTTTTTATCCACAAAATAGGCGTCCCCCATCTGGTAATAATCCCCGGCCAGGACCCCGCATTGGGAATCGATAGCTTTTTTTAACAATGCCCTAGCTTTTTCCATATTACCATTTTTCAATTCCGCCAGGGCTTCCTTCCTTTCCTGGGGTGCGCCCACACATAATTCCACCACAGCCTTTTCCAGTTCCTTGATCTTCTTTTCCTTCTCTGTCAACTCCCTATCATTATCAGCTAACTGCTTATCTTTTTCTTTAAGCACTTTATCATGCGTTATAGGATCAAACCTGTCCAGTTTGGTTTTCACATCGTTTAATTGTTTATCCGAAGAAGAACTTAATATAATACCTACCACAAGGCCAATCACCCCAATGCCAAATCCCAGGATGCTGGCCCAGTTACTGAATAAAAAAAACCGCTTTTCCTTTTTCTCCTTTACCGCCGGCGCCGGGGAAACCGGGGCGTCGCCATCATCTGTAACCGGGGGCAAATGCTTTTCCGCGCCAAGGAGGCGATCCCGCAGGGCGTCATGGTCCGCCTTTTCCAGCAGGAAAAAAACCAGGCCCCCTTTATCCAACCGGGAATAGCCTTTCAGCCCAAACTCCCGCGCCAGGCCGCACAATTGCTCCTTTGTGTAAGCGGTCAACAAACCTTCAAGGGTTTCTCCAGCCATTCATACCTCCTATTTCGATGCGGAAACCGTCTATAAAGACAACCTTATACCATTGGAGAAATGTATTGTCAAGAAAAGGGAGGCGGGGATGTCAGGGATAGAATGATGAATGATGAAGAAAAACAAGGAAGAGAGGAAGCGCGGAATTCGAAACAGTTATAAATATCACCTATTGACAAGTCAGCAAATACCTTCTAAAATTGCATGTGTGAAAATGAATACTTCTACCGGATTGATTGTACTAGAAAAGGTAAATGAAATGCCGCCAAACGTAACTGCTTTACCAGCGATAAAAAAAACCAATAAGCGTTTTATCAATACCCCTGACAAAAAACGGCAGCGGGAGTTAGGACAATTCCTGACCCCACCCCCTATCGCTGATTTCATGGCTTCGCTATTCGACGCATGCTGGTCCGAGGTTAAAATACTGGACGCCGGCGCCGGCGTCGGTACGCTGTCGGCAGCTTTGATCAAACGTCTTTGTCGCCATATGATAAAACCCAAAAGCATATCTCTTACGGCCTATGAAATCGATGCTTCGCTTATCGGCGGCTTGTACCAATCCATTCGATATTGCCGGGAAGAATGCAGCCGTGCGGGTATTATGTTTACAGAAAATGTTTTTAACGAGGATTTTATAAAAGCCGCCATTCCTATAACGGAAAAAAATTTGTTTTCCACTTCATCGCAGCGATTTAATGCAGTCATTGTAAATCCCCCTTACCGGAAAATCAACAGTAATTCCAGCGCACGATTATTGCTGCGCTCGTTAGGTATAGAGACCAGTAATCTATATTCCGGTTTCCTGGCGCTTTTATCCAGGTTGGTGGCCGACAAAGGCGAAATGGTAGCTATTACACCACGAAGTTTTTGCAATGGACCCTATTTCAAATCTTTCCGCGAAGAATTCCTGGAAAAAATGTCATTACGACGGCTGCATGTGTTTGAATTACGCTCCGCTGCTTTCAAAAACGATAATGTACTCCAGGAGAATGTGATTTTACATGCTGTAAAATCGACAATCAAACCTGATAAAATAATTATATCAACCAGCAGCGGGAAACCTTGCGAAAAAATAAAAGAAAGAGAATGTTTTTACCGCGATGTGGTTTCACCCCATGATCCGGGAATGTTTATTCACCTTATAACCGATGATAGCCAGGATATGGTACGCAGACGTATATCAAAATTCTCAGCCTCTTTGACGGACTTAGGTTTAGAAATCTCTACCGGGAAAGTGGTGGACTTTCGCGCCGGGGAATTCCTGCGACCTCAGCCGGAGAAGGGAACCGTTCCGCTTATTTATCCCTGTCACTTTAATAAGGGCTATATCCAGTGGCCCAGGTTTAATGGTAAAAAACCGAATGCAATAATTAATAATACCCTTACAGAAGATTTGTTGGTCCCGGAAGGTATTTATGTGCTTACAAAAAGATTCACTTCAAAAGAAGAGAAGCGTCGAGTTGTTGCCTGTATTTATGATCCGGACCGGGTTTCTTCCTCTTTCATCGGTTTTGAAAACCACTTGAATTTTTTCCATACCTGTGGTCAGGGATTATCGATGAACCTGGCCAGGGGTTTGGCCGCGTTTTTGAACTCTTCGATGGTGGATGTTTATTTCAGGCAATTCAATGGGCATACCCAGGTGAATGCTACCGACTTGCGGAGTATAAAATATCCTTCGCGAAGGGAACTGGAAAAACTAGGCGCCCATTTTGGCGATAGAATATACAACCAGGACGAATTGGATGAATTGCTAAATAAGGAGTTCAATATTGAAAACCAATATACCTGAGAAAAGGGCATTAATCAAACAACGAAACAATGAGGCAGTAGAAGTTTTAAAAATACTTGGTTTTGGCCCAAGGCAAAGTAATGAAATGGCGGCATATGTTTTATTGGCGTTGCTTGATCTTAATGCTGATAGAGCATGGAAAAAAGCTGAAAATCCAATGCGGGGGATTACCCCAATCATCGAATTCATTCATCAAAACTATGGTGTAAAATATGCGCCGAACACACGAGAAACAGTGCGGGACGAAGCTGTAAAATATTTTGCGGAAGCCGGGATATTAATGCGTAATCCCGATAACCCCGCCCGGCCGACAAACAGTGGGAAAACGGTTTACCAGGTTGAAGTTAATGCTCTTGAATTATTTCGCTCTTATGGTTCTAAAACCTGGGAGAGAAAATTAAAGAAATATATGGCAAATCGTGAACAAATCCGAAGCGAATTTAACCGCAAAAGAAAACTCACCCGAATTCCTGTAAAATTACCTGGCAAGGAAATAGTGACATTATCGCCCGGTGGACAAAATCCGTTAATCAAGCAGATCATCGAAGAATTTTGCTCACGTTTTACACCTGGGGCTTTTGTTGTTTATATCGGCGATGCAGAGAACAAATTTTTGCATATGGAAGCAGACTATTTAAAACGTTTGGGGATAGTTATAGAGCCATCTGCCAAAATGCCCGATGTGGTGGTGCATGATACGAAACGTAACTGGCTTCTCCTGGTAGAAGCTGTAACCAGCGTTGGCCCGATAGACGGGAAGAGACGTAGGGAATTGAAACATTTGTTCAAAGTGAGCAGTGCCGGATTAGTTTTCGTTACAGCATTCGAGAACCGCCAGTCATTTGGGCGATTCCAAAATATTATTTCATGGGAAACCGAAGTATGGATTGCAGAAGACCCTGATCATATTATTCATTTTGATGGAGAAAGATTTTTGGGGCCATATCCTGACGTGACGCCCGAATGTAAAGAAAAAACATAAAATTTTTTTTCTTCATCATTCATCACTCATCATTCATCATTCTATTTATTTTAATCATTCCTCATTCTATATAAAGATATGTCCACAGATTTACGCAGATTACAGGATGTTTTTTCTTCTCTTCTCTTCTCTTCTTCTCTTCTGCTCTTCTGCTTTATCCACTCTACCACTCAACAATCACCACTCACCTATCTTTTCTTTTTTCTTCATCATTCATCATTCATCGTTCATCATTCTTTAATTTCTGCACCCTTCCAGCCACTCTTTGGCCATTTTCGTATGGGGATGATCATCTCCATAGAATTGTTTAAATAAGGCATAGGCTTTTTCGAAATACGGTCTGGCTTTGCCCTTTTGGCCCATCTTATAGTACGCGCCACCCAGGTTATTCAATCGAATGGCCACTTTGGGGTGCTCTTTGCCAAACACCGCCTCATCGATGGCCAGCGCCTGCTCAAAATAAAAAATGGCCTTGCGATTATCGCCCAGGGCTTTAAACGCCGAACCCAGGTTATTCAAAGTTGTGGCCACGTTGGGATGTTGTTCACCATATATTTTTTTAAAAATGGCCAGCGCCTGCTCATAATACGAAATGGCCTTGTGATTATCGCCCAGGGCAGTATACGCTCCACCCAGGTTATTCAAAGAAATGGCCACATCCGGATGGTGTTCTCCATAAACCTTTTTCCGGATGGCCAGCGCCCGCTCATGATAATCCTTTGCCCGCCCATATACCCCCAATGCATTGAAAGACAGCCCTACCATATTTAAATACTCCGCATAGCCGGGCTCCAGGCGCTCCGCATCAAGGTAAGCGGCAAGGGCGGCCCGGTAATCGGGTTTTTTATCCACAAAATAGGCGTTTCCCATCTGGTAATAATCCCCGGCCAGGACACCGCACTGGGAATCGATAGCCCTCTTTAACAATGCCCTGGCTTTTTCCATTGTTATTACAACAATTAATAGTTAAGGTGTTTCAAGTGATCTTGTAACCAGTTAATCGGTTATTTTAATTGTTTAACTGTAAAATCCCATCAATATAGTAACCGATCGAAAAGGAAAAAAGCTGGGGGTAACATCCCCCAG
>JAPKZK010000024.1 GCA_026393835.1 Candidatus Aminicenantota bacterium
AAATTCTGCCCAAAGGTCATCCAGGAACAATGGTTTAATGAGCTTTAAAATGTTTTTTTCGCTGGTGTAATGCGCGCCAAGATTTCTTCGTTCAACAGGATTCATCACACTTTGAAACATGGAACCGAAAATGGCCGGGGAGATTTTCCCCCAATCCAGGTAACAGCACTCTATTAAAATCCGTCTCATCTCGCTGTCAAATGAAGCAGGGGGAAGTGTTTCTTCAAATAGTTTACCGTTTACATAGGGGAACTCATTCAATTGCTCGTCGATATTTTTTAAGCGCTTTTCCCTGGGTGTATCCAGGATATAGAATAATTCGCTTAATCGCGCAGCCAGATCGCTGCCATCTTCCGTTGTTTTTTGCACGATGAAGTCGGCAAAAATGTCCCTATTAAAAATGGTGCTGTCATCGGCGAATAAACAAAACAATAAACGAACCAGGTACAATTCCAACGGATGGCCTTCGTATCCGATGGCTTTGAGTTTATCATGCAGTTTTCCCATCATTTCAGCCGCCTGGATATTAACAGGGTCCTGCTCTTTGAAAGTCCGTTTCTGATACCCTGCGATAAAACCAAAATAATGGACATTGGTTACAAAGTCGTTGAGTTTAAATTCAATAGTTAAGTCTTCTTCAAGGTTGTACAGGCGAAAAATATCAAAATCGCTTACCAGGATGTACCTGGGTAATTCGTGCTGTTTTAACCCTTGCAAATAATCTCTTGCCTGTCGGTAGGCTTTATCAAGATTTTTTCCTTTGCTCTTCATTTCCACAAGCAATGTGCCTTTCCAGAGCATGTCAATATAGCCCTCATGCTCGTCGAGCTTCTTAACGCGATGTTCAAACGAAGCGACTTTCCGTTGATTAATGCCAAATACATTAAAGAAGGCAACCAAAAAGGGTTTTGCGTCAGCGTCCTCGTTGAATGCGTTTTCCCATTCCTTTGAGAACTGAACTGCTCTGTCTTTTATTTCGTTCCAGCTTAGTGCCATAATTACCTACTCCATTATACCACGCCGATTGCACCGTAAGAATATTTTTACCACACCGTTAAAAGAATGTCAATGCCTGTTTGGAAAAACTGGGGAAGATTAAACGCCAGGCAAAAAAACACTGTCCATAATCTTTGTAGGTCCCGAGCCGGATGATGCATAGATTCTCAACCTCCCGGTACGGTCCTACAACCGGGACCCCCAGCATAGGGGGGGCGCCGGTTTTAAAACGGGCAACTCACTGGAAACTGTACAATTGCTTGATTTCTTCGGGCCAGAGGTTTTCATCGATTGTTTCCAGGATCAGCGGTATATCATCCAGCCGGGGGTCCTGCATAATCATTTTAAACGTCTCCCAGCCCAGCAAACCCATTCCCAGGCTATGATGACGGTCGATCCTACTGCCCAACCCGGCTTTGGCATCGTTCAAATGCATCCCTTTGAGGTACTGAAAACCCACGATCCCGGCAAACTGTTCCATGGTTTTTTCATAAGCTTCGGGCGTCCGGAGATCGTAACCGGCGGTAAAAGTATGACAGGTATCCAGGCACACACCGATACGACTTTTGTCTTCCACCATCTCGATCAAAGCCCCCAGGTGTTCGAACCGGTAACCCACACTGCCGCCCTGGCCCGAAGTGTTTTCGATTACCGCCGTCACTCCCTCGGACTCAGCCAGCGCCATATCGACCCCTTCAGCGATCAACTTTAAACAATCTTCATCGGTCATCATTTTCTTATGGGTTCCCGGGTGGAAATTCAGGTACTTTAAACCCAGTTGGCCGCAGCGTTTCATTTCATCGCGAAAGGCGGCGCGGGATTTGTCCAGGGAGTCTTTCTCAGGGGCCCCCAGGTTGATCAGGTAGGTATCGTGGGGCAGGATATGGTCCGCCGAATAATTCTCCCGGCGACAATACTCTTTGAATTTTTCGATCTCATCTTCGGTCAGGGGTTTGGCTTTCCACTGCCGTTGGTTTTTGGTAAACAGGGCAAAGGCTTTGGCCCCGATCTTTTTGGCGTTCAACGGGGCATTAAACACGCCGTTGGATGCGCTCACATGCGCGCCCACATATTTCATGGTTGACCTCTCATTTGTGTCATTTTTAATTCCAGGGGTTCAATTATACCACAAACCCACCCAATCCGCTTAACGCTCTCGTTTTTTTCCCGGCCATGAGGTTGAATTTTATATTGTTTTCGGTTATATTAGGGATATGATAATCAAAAAACAAACTGGAAAAACCGGGAAAGCAGTAAAAAACGAAAGAATGGCCTCCGATTACGATTCAGCCTGGAAAGATGTCATCGAGGTCCACTTCGGACCATTCCTGGAATTCTTCTTCCCGGATATCCACAAGGATATCGATTTCTCAAAGAAACCCGAATCCCTGAGCAACGAGTTAAGAAAAATCATACCGGACGGTAAAGTAGGTATACGTCATGCCGATGTGCTGATCAAAGTATATCTTAAAGATGGATCGCAAAAATGTATTTGCGTTCTTATCCATGTGGAAGTCCAGGGATCAAAGGAACCCCATTTCTTAGTACGCATTTTCGTTTACTATTACCGGATTTTCGAGCGTTACATGGAACAGGGAGTCGAAGTCATCAGCCTGGTGATTTTAACCGATGAGGATGAGAACTATCGGCCGGACGAGTATTGTTTCAACCGTTGGGGGTTTGAACTTCGCTTAAAAATCCCGTTAGTAAAGTTAATCGATTTTAAGAACAAAAAAGAGATGCGGGAACGACTGGATAAATCCACCAACCCGATGGCGATGGTGGTAAAGGCACATTTAAGGAGTCTCGAAGCGAAAAAAGGCGACAATGAGAAAAAGTATAGTATTAAATATGAACTCATCAAGGAATGCCACAGGCATGGGTACGATAAAAAATCGATTCGCTCCCTTTTCAATTTTATCGATCTGGCCCTCCGCTTACCGGAGGCTCTTGAAAAACGATTATCGGAAGAAATAACAAAGATAGAGGAGGAATATAAAATGCAGTACGTAACTAGCTGGGAAAGAATAGCAAAAAAAGAAGGAAAAAAAGAAGGGAAAAAAGAAGGGAAAAAAGAAGGAAAAATAGAAGGAAAACTTGAAACAGCCAAACGAATGCTGAGCGACGGCCTGTCTATAGAAAACATCATCAAATATACCGGGCTCAAAGAGAAATACCTAAAAGAACTGACCCATTGAAATGTGCTGCTGTTACGATTTTACGTTCCATATTCTTTTTATTTAAGGATTATGGTATATTCGGATTCTGAATAATAGGAGTTTTAAAATGATGAGAATTTTGATCCTTCTTTTAATTGCGTTTGTCTGCGGTTCCATCGGCGCCAGCCTGGCCGGCGCCTCTAAAAAGGGCTGCCTTACGAGCATTGTGCTGGGTTTCATCGGCGCCCTGATCGGCAGTTGGCTCAGCGATAAACTGCATATCGGGGATTTATTCTATTTTAGGGGTATCCCCGTGCTGTGGTCCATTATCGGTTCAGCCCTGTTCGTGGCGGTCATTAACCTGATCTCAGGCGGAAATTCCAGAAGATAAAACTGTTAGCCACGGACGAACAGAGGCGAACACGGACGAACACGGACGAACACGAAGAAAAACAGGAATTAGAAAGCAGTAAAGTCTGAAAAAATCTTGACAATTCCAGTATTTCCATATATTATTTTTTTAATGTTGAAACAAAATTACCTGGACATTTATCCCACAGCCGGCATTGCCCAAAAATTGAACGCCGAAAATCTCGAAGAAGAATCGGCGCTGAAACGATTGCTGGCAGATGTTATCACCTACATAAAAACAGCGGAAGAGGATAATGTAAAATTCCTTCATGAACAGAGCCGGGGACAACTCACTTCCAAAGATACGGCCCAATTCTTCAGGGGCCATGAGCGGACCCGGAATAACCGGGTAATTCTCCAATACCTGGTGACTTTTCTTACGAAACTCCCGATGAAAAAAGATCTCGAGGGCAAAATTGTGAACCCCTTCGATCAATTAAAATCGTTTATCCTTTATAATGTCAATCTCCTGAAAGACCCGGATGTGGTCTCCATCATATTGGCGGAACACGAACGGTTGGGACTGTTAAATGAGACCAACTCCTGGTATTACCGGGGACAGATAAACAAGAATTACAAACAGATCCTCGATGTAACGGAAAGCGCCAAAACAGTCTCCAGGGAAGGGTATTGTAAATTATTCGAAGCTTTGCAGCGTCTTTGTCTTTTCTGGTTCTCCGTTCGCAATGAAGATATCAAGCGGGTAAGAAAAAGCGACATTTATATTTACCGGCTAACCCGCATATTGATGAAACGGAACGGCTGCCCGGATTCCTGAAAATGAAATAGCCGCGGACTGGGAAAGGAGTTATCCTGTGTTTCGCGGGCAATCGTCAGGTCAACAGTTTTAATCCGAATAAATTCAACTCTTTATCCAACTGCCGGTAATGAGGAAACTGCAGCGCAATGATTCTCTTGAACCTCTGGTTGTGACCGCGCACGATGAGGTGGGCCAGTTCATGGAAAACGATATAGGCTATCAACGGCCCCGGTATAAATTGCATATAACGGTTAAAAGTAATAATTCCATCCGAACGGCAACTGCCCCACCTGCGTCTCATTTTTCTGAACCTGATCTCTTTTACCCTGACCTGCAATTGCCTGGAATACTGCTCGATATAGGAAGCAATAAGGGTTTTAAATTCCGCTTCCGTCCAGTGGGTCAATGTCTTTTCCCGGGCGGTCTCAACCTGTGAGATTAATTTACGGTATTTATTTATAATAGATTCCCTGTGTTCTTCCAGGACTTTTAAAGGATCGATGCCGCGGGGTACGATGACCCTCAAGCCGGAATGCTTGAACTCCACGCGGGAATATCTCACCCGCCGCCGAATGACGACAAAAGGTATGCCCTCAAATTCCATGATTACCGGTTCTGCTGCTTTTTTTTCTACCAGTTTTCTAAAGAAATTCATTATTTTTCCTTTAAGATAAAAGAAAGCTCAGGGCTTCTTTCCATTCTTTTATCCCGGAAGGCCTGAAGATAATCTTTTCGTTTTCTTTTTGCAAAATGATCTTATTGCCCTCGATCTTTATGTCCGGTTTCTGCCGGTGGATATCGACCGCCCAGACCGGCCTCATAAAAACAAACATCATCAACCGACCGGACGTCAATACCAAATAACAAAAATTGTTCTGCCTACGGAACCTCCGTATACTGGAATATACCACATAACTCTCTTCCAGGCGAATGGGGTCTCCTTCAAAATACCTGGACGAAGGCCTTCTCCCGGAAAATAAAAAGATGACCAGGACGATAATTAAAGGCAAAATCATCGCGGCCAGGAATATGATGTCGTTCAGATAACACCGCAAGGGCGCGGAATACGTTGCCGTATTGCGCATGACGGCTTGTCCCTTGTAAAAACAGCCCCGGGTCATTTTAGCCATGATATACCGCCCGGACAAAAGGGACGGACCGGCCACACCGATATAAAGGGTCGCGTCCCCCACGGTCTGGGCATATACGACTTCGATTGTCTTGCGGGGATTGGATATGTAATAAATCTCGCCCGGCCCGGCTGAAGCTTTGTATAGTACTTTTTTACTGGAAGCGGGCAACCCGGCCACATCCATGGCGGGTTTCACGGCAACTTTTATAAACACCGTCGCCTTTTTAAGGGAATATACCTCCCAACCATTGCCCTGGTAGATTTTTACCTTAGAACCCACCGGCGCCATGGTCTCGATGTCCTTCCACTGTAAGGCCCCATAACCGGTAAGTACCCCGGGGCCAAAATATATATAAAAGACAATCCCTATTAACAGCAGGTACGGAACAAGAACCAGTATTAGTAATTTTTTCATTTTAAAAAGGGTCATCCTGGCCGATGCGGTCTTCGGTGGGTTCATCGGACTCAGCGGTCTCGCCGGCGGCGCTGGATTCAACCGGTTCGCTGTTTACCGCAGATGCGGCGACTTCACTGGAACTTCGCAGTAGTTGGGAAAATTCGGTTTCCAGTTTTTGGAACTCGCCTTTCTGCTCATTCAGTATCTCCATACACACACGGGCCGCGCCCAACGCTTCCCTGGTTTTTTCCACCAGGTCATCGATGCCCACTTCATCTTTATTTAAGGACTCGGTAATCTTTTCCAGTATGGTATAATTATCTTCATACTTGCGGGATTTCTGACTCATGTTTCCTCCTTTTTCGTCTCTTTTTTTACCCTGGCGGCGCCGTCACGGAACTTTAAAACGGCGCTCTCTTTCTGCTCAAATTCTTGTAGAGTTTTTATGGCCCGGTTGTTTTCATCCAGGGTCAGGGTAAATCCTTTTTCCAGTATATTCTGCGGATCATTGGCCTGGACCAATTGCCGGCGAACCCCGATATCTTCCCGGGCGTCGTTGTGATTTTTCAGGGCCTGCGCCAATAAGTTCCCGGCTTTATGCAGGATATCTTCTTGCTCTTTCCGGATGTCCTTGCGCTGTTTCTCAAAATCCAACTTTAAAATGGTTTTTTCTACCTGTTTGACTTCCCTTTGGCGCAGCGCGGCGGTTTTTTCCAGCAGTTGACGGGTCAAGACGGTAATGCGCCGCCCCTGGTCCCGCACGGTATAGATGACGGATTGCTCCAGGCCCCGGAGCCGCGAAAAAAATCTTTCTTCTCGCTGCCTGAGATAACCGGACACCCGGGCCGGGATATTTCTTAAAAAAGCTTTTAGCTTTTCCATTTCCATGAGCTGTACATTGCTGAAATGATGGATCAAACGGGTAATGGTAATGGATAGCTGCTCTTGAAGATTGACATAACGGTCCTGGAGATATTTCCCGATCCCCGAAGGGGTGGCCGGCGTGGGGGTCAACCAGGAGCACTGCTCGACGGCGGACAGGTCTTTTTCATGGCCGATGGCGGTGAGGATAGGAATGCGGGCCAGGCAAACCCTGCGGCACAGGCGCAGGTCGTTAAATATGGCCAGGGATTGTTCACTGCCGCCGCCGCGGGCAATAATAACGGCGTCCAGGGCGATTCCCGAATTATTCTCCAGGTAATCCAGGGCCCGGATCATCATGTCCACGGCATTGGCGCCTTCCATGCGCGAATCCACGAAAAAGAAACGGTACTTGTTGCCGTAAGGATGCAGGCCGGCGTCGATATCGCGAATGGATGTACCCTGCCCGGACGTGATAAGCCCGATGCGGGAAATGAGAACAGGCATCGGCAATTTTTTCTGATTCTCGAGTATTCCTTCTTCTTTTAATTTATCAAGGGTAATCTCCCGCTGGTTCCTGATTTTGGCCTGTGTGTATTCGGGCAGGATATCCAGCAAGCTTAAGCGGACATCGATCACATTTCTTAAGGGGAGATACACTTCGACATTACAGAAGACCGGCAGGTCTTTTTCGAGGGACTGGGCCACCCCGGACTCTTTCAATTTCCGGTTGATTTTCTCAAGGTTGGCTTTCTTGATCTCCACCCGGAAAAAGATATCCATTTTTTCATCCTCATCTTTCAGGTCAAGGTATGAGGCCCATTGGTAATTTTTCACATCCGAGGCAATGACGCCGCGGACCCAGGTATTGCCGCGGATGCCTTCGCGAATCAAGCGATCGATGCGGTTGCGCAGGTCCGCCACGGAATAGGAATCGGGAAATTTGGCCAGTTCCGGTCTATCGACGGGTTTAACCGGCATGGAGGGGGTCGCCGGGGTTGCCGGGGTTGCCGGGGTTGCCGACGCTGATGCCCGGAGATTATTTTTAAGTTTTTCTATTTCCGAGGTAACCCCGGGTTCGTCCCCGGGGCGGATGAGCCAACTTTTATCCGCGGGGTTCCAGCGATAGCCCCTCAATTTCAAATCGTCTTTGATGGGAAAGGCGTTATATATATGAATACTGTTCTCATCAAAGGCCACGCTGACTTCCGCGCCGTTTATAATCAAAGATACCCACTTCATCGCTGTTGTCCTTGTTGTTTTTACACACCCGCTCATGGTTCATTATTTTTCTAAGAAAGAAATATAAACCATTTCATTCATAAAATCAATTCCTAAAATTTGTCCGGGGGTTGAAAAAAGCCGTGATTTCATTTATAATATCAATTCGTACGATTAACATTTCACTTAAGACTTAGAGGAGATCATATGAAGATTAAAAAGTTTTCCATCGTATGTACAGCGGTCCTGGTAATATCGTTTTCATTATTTGCAATCAGTAAAAAGGAAGAGATGTGGACGAAAGCGATTACTGAAAAAGACATCAACTTAAGGTTCCAGTACCTGAAAGATTACCAGGCGGAATTTGGGGATCAGAAAGATAAGTTTGCCAAATTTCTTTATATTAACCTTGCCGACACGGCTTTCCAGGTAACCAAATATGATGAGGCAATCCAGGCGGCGGAACAAGCGGTAACCTACGCGGATCTCGATGATGCCAACAAACTCCGGCTCCACCTTCTCCTTGCCAATGCTTACAATATCACCAAAAAGGACATGGAAAAAGCTTATCAGTATGCGGGCCTGGCGATCGATTTAGCCGATGCATTGATAAAACAACAGCAGACCGCGGAACAAGACCCGGAGAAAAGGGAAAAATTTGCCGCCCAATATAGTACCTTCTATATTGCACCGGCGTTACGAATACAGGCGCAGGTTTTATATGCCAAAGGAAAAGATGATCCCGCGTCGCTCAAGGAAATGACGAGTAAAGCATGCAGGGCTTTCGACGCCGACAGGTCCCAACGGTCAGCCGATATGATTTTTGCCCTGGCCACGAATTTGTATAAAAAAAACTTGACGGATGACGCCATCAAAGCGCTGGAATTGATCCTGGACAAGGAAAAACCGGAATATAAATACACTTATATGCTGGCAAGCTTATACAATAAGAAAAAAAATAAAGAGAAAGTAATCCACTATTTCGAAATGGCTTATCGGGCCCAAAAACAGGCCAAGCTGGCCATGAATATCGGCAAACTGGTTTACAAAGGGGACCTCGATAAAGGGCTCAAGTATTTCTCCGAAGCCTTCGTGCTGGGAAATTCCAACAAACAATCCGATGCTTTCAAATTCCTGGAAAACCTGTACTTCAACAACCCGGAAGTAAAGAAACTGACCCCGGAAGAACAGGAAAAAGGGTTCCGTGCTCTTATTAATGTGACCAGGGAAAGACTGGGCAAACCACCCCTGGCCGATACCGAACCCATCGGCGTCGACCAACAAAAAGAAGAAGCAGCGGCAACCGAAGAAACCGAAGGATAAAAAATCTTATTTTCAAGCAGCCAGTAGTATTTTCCGTAGGTTGTCGACTCGTGCGGTTATCTGTTGGGCATCGAAATATTCGAAGAGGGCGATAATATATTTCCTGGTGTAAAGGGTAAGTTCCCTGAGCGCCTGTATATCGATCATTTCGCCCTGGTTTCGCTTGTATTTCTTTAGTTTGTTGATGATTTTATTCAACTCGCCGGTAAAGATGAAATATTTTTCATTTAACTGGGCCACTTCTCCACTTTCGATCATAAGCCACAGGGTGTCATAGATTTCTTTATTTGAGAGGGTGGATAATTTCGTGATGTTTTCAATGCAAAATATGGTTAATTTGTGTTTCTTCAAAAGTTCGGCTATCTCCCCCAGGGATTCTTTTTCATTTTCCGACAGGGCCAGTTTTTTAAATAAGAGCTTGTCCTTTTTTATTTTAAATGAAAAATCTTCGGTAAAGGTATGGAGCAGGTACCTGAAAAAAATAGAGGACTGGGGCAATTTTATTTTCGTTTCGATCTCGGAAAACTTAAGCACCTGGTTTCTGTTGGTGTAACATGCGGTAAAGATGGCATTCAACTGGTCGCGATAATCTTGAAAATTTTCATAGGTTGTGACCGTGAGGGTATTAATATTGATGACCTTGAGTTTCTGTTTCAGTTCCATTTCCAGTAGGAAAGTCCCCAGCGTATCATGATCGATGGAGAAGAAATCCAGCAATTCATCCATTTTTACGAACTTGTCGATGCCGGCGAGGTTTGCCAGGATATGGTATTTGTCCCTACCGCCCGGTGAATTTTCGCAGAGTAACCTGGATAATTTTGTCATTTTCCGTTTATTGAACTTGGAAAGGAGGGGCAGCAGCACGACCATGGCTTTATCTCCTTTTTTAAATTCGATTTTTTCCAGGAAGGAGAATTCCACCTGTTCTTTAAACAGGGCGATAAACAAATCCGGGGCGATTTTTTTAAAGTTGCAAGATACGGGTTCACCGGCGGCAAGCACGTTGGCGGTCAAACTTTCTTCACGGTGCATCAATTGGACTATATAAGAGTTAAATTTCATGGCTCCTCATTATTCATTATTCATTATTCATCATTCATCATTCATCATTCCCTATTCTCGTGGGTGGATTTATATTATATACGAAGGTAACGGATAATTCAAGAGTGTAGAATATTTACCTTTGTTATCGTTTATTGGTTAGTACTTTGGCATTTTCGACAAACTCTTCGATTTTACTTTCCGCATTCATTTTTTTAAGGATACGGTTGATTTCAGTCAGGAGATCGCTGTCGGATTTTCGCACGGCAATGGCGGACCCCATTTTATCGAGAAATTCTTTGCTGGTAACGATAACAAAGTCCTTATTTCTTTGCACATAGGACTCGGCCACGGGTTTTTCTAAAATAAGGGCGTCCACCAAGCCTTTTTGAAGGTTGATAATGAGTTCTTCAATGGTTTCCCGCACCACGAAAGTTGCGCCTTCGATATGGTTCCGGGCCATGTCTTCCTGGATGGTCTCTTTCTGGACCCCGATGTTTTTTCCTCTTAAATCCTCGATGGTTTTTATTTTATCGGTGTTTTCAGTGCGGATGACAATGGCCTGGATGGCCTGGTAATAGATATCGGAGAAATTCGCTTTCTTCTTACGAGTTTCCGTGGGATGTAACCCGGCGATGGCGATATCGATCTTACCTGCCTCAAGTGCATCCAGCAGCCTGCTGAAAATGATATCTTTGATTTCCAGCTTGACCCCTAATTCCTGGGCGATTACCCTGGCAATATCGATATCGATGCCTACCAGCTCGCCTTCTTGCTCATTCAGCAAATGAAACTCGTAGGGCGGATAATCCGCACTGGTTCCTACAACGAGTTTCCCCCCCTTTTTGATCTGCTGGATTTTTGATCCTGCTTCTTCGGCGGCAGCCGGAAGGGTGGATTGAGATAGGATAAACATGAACAGTATCACACTAATAACCGTTTTACTGAAAAAATAAATCTTGTTTCCCATTTGTTCCTCCATTATAGGTTTTCTTTTTTATCAACACTTATAGGTATAGCAAAATAATTTTTTTTTGTCAACCCCCACGCCGGCATGCTGTGAATCAGGGGTAGGAAAAAGGAAGCGAGGAAGCGAGGAAGAGCGGAAGAGAGGAAGAGAGGAAAAAACAATCTGTATTTTTTTGCCTGTCCCTTTCCGCCCCATATAAAAAAATTCAAATTATCGATTTGAAAAAATCAAGGATTTAGTATATTATATGGGATGATAAGGAGACTTTATGATGTTACATACTCAAGAAGATGTTTTAACGTTTGCAATGACCCTACCACCCGATGATAGGGCTTTGCTGGCAGACCGTCTGCTTAATAGCCTTGATTCTCCCCAAAGGAAAGAGATCAATCTATTGTGGGCTGATGAAGCGGAACGCCGGATTCAACAAGTAATAGACGGCAAAGTGACCCCCTTACCAGGGGTAGAAGTTATTCAAGATATTCGCAAAACCCTTAATTTATGAACTATTTTTTCCATCCTGAAGCAAAAAAAGAACTTCTGGAGGCCATAAATTATTACAATGAATGTGGTAGTGGCCTTGGTTATATTTTCCTGGAAGAAGTTGAAGCCACAATCGATCGAGTTATTAAATTTCCAGGAACATGGTCGAAGTTATCCAAAAATACAAGGCAATGCCTTACGCGTCGATTCCCCTACGGGATAATTTACCAGGAAAAAGACGAAGGTATTCTTATTATTGCGGTAATGCACCTGCACCGGGAACCCGGTTATTGGAAAAAACGAGTGAATCATTTTTGACCGGAATCCCCTCATTTCCCCCCTCCCCCCGTCTTTACAATGAGTTTCATCAGCAAGAGGATTTATTTGCCTGTCCCTTTCCGCCACCTTGATTATATTTTGGAGAGATACGTTTGAATTAAACCGCATGGATTGAGTTTGCGCGTGCAAAGGTCGAGTTTGCGCGTGCAACCCTCGAGTTAGCACGTGCAAGGGTCGAGTTTGCGCGTGCAAGGGTCGAGTTCGCACGTGCAAGGGTTGAGTTTGCGCGTGCAAGGGTTGAGTTCGCACGTGCAAGGGTCGAGTTTGCACGTGCAAGCGGTGTTTTAGAATGCGAGGATCGACTATCTACATTTACAGCGCCATTATCTGTTCATACAAGGGACGTGTTTGAATCCGCGGGGGCAGTAAATATCTATGCAAGCGTCGATTTTAATTATGCAGACGCCGGTACCGAAAGGACACCACCAGGAAATGAACGCCCCGGCCTCCTGTTTCACCATGCGGGAGCCGGAAATGAATTTGCAAGGGTAACAATTGCTCGTATGTCCCCTTAAATTCTATGGTTCGATTAAAACGGCCCACGTATGGGCAATTACACCAATTGGCACGAAAACAATTAGCCGCTAAGAACGCGAAGACACGCGAAAAAGACTTAGCCACGGACGAACACGGACGAACACTGACCTTTTTTCATCGTTCATCATTCTGTATAAAGACACCCGTCCACAGATTACACAGATTTACACAGATTACAGGATGTTTTTTATTCTCTTCTTCTCTTCTGCTTTTTCCTGCCCAATGACCACTGACCAATGACGAATCCCATTTTCTTTTCTCACCCTCTCATTCGCCCTAAATCCTTGTTTTAATGGAACCTTCTTTCAATCTTTGCCACGGACGAACACGGACAAACACGGACCTCTTTTCATCATTCATCATTCATCATTCATCATTCTATTCGCCCTAAATCCTTGTTTTAATGGAACCTTCTTTCAAACGATTGAATGCGAATAGGAGAAAAATATGATAAGCAAGTTTCAATCCTTGTTTTAATGGAACCTTCTTTCAAACGTTACGAAATTTGAACAATGGAACCTGGACTGGTCGTTTCAATCCTTGTTTTAATGGAACCTTCTTTCAAACATTTCTTTTTGCAGGGCGGCCCTACTTTTTGGAAATGGTTTCAATCCTTGTTTTAATGGAACCTTCTTTCAAACCAGCAATATGATAAAGCCTTGAATAGCGCCGCAAAGTTTCAATCCTTGTTTTAATGGAACCTTCTTTCAAACATACGACAAGCCTCCCTTCATCTATCACCGGGTTATAGCGTTTCAATCCTTGTTTTAATGGAACCTTCTTTCAAACGGAAATCATAGGGTACCTCTATCAGTGGCAGCAGTTGTTTCAATCCTTGTTTTAATGGAACCTTCTTTCAAACTGATAACCTGTTCATTTTCATTTTCATCATCGACAAGGTTTCAATCCTTGTTTTAATGGAACCTTCTTTCAAACGATACTCAGGAAAAGAGAATCACCGGGTATTTTGTTCGTTTCAATCCTTGTTTTAATGGAACCTTCTTTCAAACTCATGATTTCCTCTATAGTCCATACCCCGCGCGGCTGTTTCAATCCTTGTTTTAATGGAACCTTCTTTCAAACTTGAAACCGATATTGAAACAATTAATGGTTCTTCTGGTTTCAATCCTTGTTTTAATGGAACCTTCTTTCAAACATTTTCGGAACGGTGTTTATTGAAAAGCCGTGGGGAAGTTTCAATCCTTGTTTTAATGGAACCTTCTTTCAAACCCGCCAGGAAACCACATGTCAATCTTTCCCGTCTCATGTTTCAATCCTTGTTTTAATGGAACCTTCTTTCAAACGAGGGCGGCTACACCTGGAACCCTATCGTGGGGTGTTCGTTTCAATCCTTGTTTTAATGGAACCTTCTTTCAAACGGACGGCGACCGGAAGTACAAAGACTGGGTGAGGGGTTTCAATCCTTGTTTTAATGGAACCTTCTTTCAAACAAAGGTAATGGCGGCAATGGCGTCGCGGCTGTCGGCAATGTTTCAATCCTTGTTTTAATGGAACCTTCTTTCAAACAAAGTGAAAAGTTTCCTTACAACCAAATATTAGCGCGTTTCAATCCTTGTTTTAATGGAACCTTCTTTCAAACCTTGGTGAATCAGATGGGGATGATAATAAGGCACAGGCGTTTCAATCCTTGTTTTAATGGAACCTTCTTTCAAACGATTGATGATCTCACCGCCATGGATCAGCATGTCGGTTTCAATCCTTGTTTTAATGGAACCTTCTTTCAAACGAGAAAACAATTCGAATATGGATTGACGAAAAATCGAGTTTCAATCCTTGTTTTAATGGAACCTTCTTTCAAACTACGGTGATCGGAAATTGTACTTCAGGCCTAAAGGAGTTTCAATCCTTGTTTTAATGGAACCTTCTTTCAAACCTTTAACGCGGCAGTTGTAAATCCACACCCGCAACCGTTTCAATCCTTGTTTTAATGGAACCTTCTTTCAAACACCAATATTGATAATATTAACGACATTGATATGTTTATGTTTCAATCCTTGTTTTAATGGAACCTTCTTTCAAACGTCAAGTTCTGTCATTATTTCACCAGTTTAGCATCCTGTTTCAATCCTTGTTTTAATGGAACCTTCTTTCAAACCGCCCCTATCATCTCTTATCCCTTTTATTATTTGTCGTTTCAATCCTTGTTTTAATGGAACCTTCTTTCAAACGGACCGTCAAAAGTACGCCGGAACTAGTTGAACTGTTGTTTCAATCCTTGTTTTAATGGAACCTTCTTTCAAACCTTACCTCCTTGGGGGTCAGGCGACCCCCATTTCTTCGTTTCAATCCTTGTTTTAATGGAACCTTCTTTCAAACAGCACTTTTTGTCTTTAGATAAATATGATACCACTTTGCACTGCTTTTTACAACCCTTAAAATCAAAATTTTATGACCCAAATTACCTCTTTTTTACGGTTTTTTACCCCATTTCCGCGCCCATTCTTCTCTCGAAACTATTTAATAACATCCTTTTCGGGTATTGTTATTTTTTAACCCCTGAAATCTGTCTCAAGAAAAACGGCAAACATTTACCAAACATTCTATTCAAACCGTTATGTCAAAGAACACCGGGCGACCTCCAGTCTTTCCCGATTCGCTTCCATTATATACAAAAATATAAGTTAAATCAATTACCGGCGCATAAAAGGCATAAAAGGTTTCCCGCTAAAGTAAAACCGCTATATCCGCATCCGCACCGCTTTTCACTTCCACTTTAAGCGCCGCTAAGCCAAAATTAAATGCCGCAGGTATACTTTTCCCCGCTCCCAATGCCTGGTAAAACCCCGTAGAAAAAGCAACGGCCGCAGGGTCAGGAATGGATGTTTTCATCCCGATGACATAAGGAATATGTTCCTTAATGGCACGTGCTTGAGGCTCCGAATAACAGGCATTTAAAATCACACATTTTATTTTATCTTTAAACTCTTTAAATAAACATCCCAAATCTTCTCCTGAAAGGATTTTTTCGACGCCGCCGTCATCTTGTATGATGATACCTCCTTTAAAACCGTGCCCGGAAAAATGAACAATATCGGGTGAGTTATCTAATAAAGCCTGCATTATGGTTTCCATGGTAACGGCCCATTCTTGTTTCAATTCCAGGCTATCGCCCTCCCTGGCCGTCTTTAAATTGGTTTGTATTTTTTTCATTTCATCACCCAGTTTCAAGGGGCTGGTCCGTGATGGATTGGCGGCTAAGAATTGAATCCTGGTTTTGGGCCGGTACAGCAATGGCTTGACCTCCGGTATCTTCTCGATCTCTTCTTTCCAGGTCCGGAGCGGCACATACATATCTCCGGCGGCTGCCCCTTTTCCGACTAAATCTTTGCGATATTCCATGAAAACGACATTATCGACGACATGAAGCAATTGGGCCGCCAATAAGGGGGTCACACTAAACGGAAGTCCGCAGAATAAAAGTATGGTGGAAAGCCCGGCATGCTGTTTTTTCAAATCCATGAGCAAGGCAATGATATCGCTAATATAGGACGTGACCGCCGTATCATCCTTGAAATTGTCATGCCGCACCCATACCGCCGGCGGTTGCCTGTCCCCTGTCCGCTCCTTAAGGTAACGGTATGCATCCACGGCATACTTTTCCCCGCTAAATAGTAACAACGATATTGTTTTTATACCGGCATCGCCGGGTATGGGTTTTATATCGGGATGACCGGCAATACAGTTGGGGTTGCCGCCATCAAGGGGTTTGTGCCGCGGTTGATCACGGTTGGTAAAAAATTGCCCCCCTTTGTCCAGGCAATAAAGCGTTGCCGAAGTGCTGCGGTTAAAATACCTGCCGGTGAAAAAAGGTATTCCCAATTGCGATACCCCCAGGATATAAATGTTTTTTGTCTGCGCCCACCTGACGCCCCCTAAAGACTCGGCAAATGACCTTTCGAGCACTGATTGCAATTCCTGCCAATGGTGCCCATATATTGTTTCATCCTGGCTGCGCAACCGGTTGCCGATATTAAACACCAGGGCAGGTATGGAACTTGCAGCGATATCATCATGGATATCCAGGGGTTCACCCCGCAATATACCTTCACCCCGTTGGCCCAGGTAAAGAACCACATCGCCCTTTTCGCGGATTTTTAATAGCCGGTAAATTTTTTCGGCCACATGATCGGCGATCTCCTGGGCACGGGAAACATTGTTCGGGTTATATGCTGAGTTTACCAGGTTTCCTTTGACTTTATCCCCATAGGGATGCAGCCATTCATTGAGCATTTGCAAGGATGATACCGCTGCCACTTCCGCCGGGTTAGGTCCCGCCAGGTAAATGGGAATGATACGCCGTGATTCACCCCAATCGTTGGCCAATGCCGAACCCTTTGCCGACATGGCGGCCTGGGAAATAAAAACAACAACGGCCGCTTGTTTTTCCACCGCTTCTTTCACTGCGCCGGTAATGTCGGCGAGGGGATTGGCATCATGGGGGTCGTTCCATATAATAATCCCCCGCCGCTCCAATTCCCGCGCGGTCCACTGCACTATAAATAAATCTTCCTTACTGTATACTAAATATGCCGATGCATAAATCATGTCAACCTCCCCGGTTTATTGGCGGAATTTTGAATCCCATGCCTGTATAATATTTGTATATCCTTTACATCGATCATCTCACGAGTAACGCCGCTGCCGTCGCCGCCGCCGCCATTCAAGGGAATCGTTTCCGGTTCGGCAAAATAATAATATTTATAAACCACCAGGGGCGCCTGTTGGTTTTCCTTGATCTGTACCGGCAGATATTCTTTTGTGTCACGGGCCTCAATGTTAAAAGCTTCCATGCACTTTTCAACCCGTGGGCCTTCTTCATTACTTTCAAATATTTTAACCCACCGTCCGTTATTGAAACGCAGTTCCTCATCCGGCTTTATGCAGTAGAGATTAAAGATGTGCTCGAAATTGCGGTACTTGTCCAGGAACTCCTCCCGCCGGTAAATACTCAACTCGGAAACGTGATGAACGATAAAATAATCATAATCCTTGAGTTCATCAACCGCCCGGATATTTTCCTGTTTTAAAACAATGTACTTTTTATATTCGTCAGGATTACTCATATTACCTCCCGGTTAACATTTTCTTTATGAAGGTTTTCCAACCGGTCCAGGTTGAAATCGTTACCCTGGAAATACATGCCCATTTCACCAGGTAAATCGGAATGGGTAATCGTATAAGAGAATGAAACAGCCCTGCCCCAGCCTTTGGTTCTGCCGAAACCAAAACTCAAGTCCTGCTCACGAATATCGCGAATAACCAGGTAAAGAAAGGGGAGGTAAGGCAATGTTTTTCCAGAGAGTTCCATTATGATACTGCCTTTGAAAGTGGCATTCATCAACAACTTGAATTCGAACAAAGCGGCCTCGGCGGCGCCCCCGGTAAAACGGTCGATGCTGACCCCATTCATTAATTTTTTCTTCGGGGTCTGGCCGTCCAGGAAGGCATAAGAAAAATAAATAGCGGATTTTTTAGCCGGTGTATTCCCGGCGCTTTCTTTCGTTTCAGTACCGGCGCAGCCAAACACGTCATCGATCATCTCATTCGTCATATCAATGGTGCCGGCGATCATTTCCGAACGATGGCGAAATACGCCTTTGATACTGGAACCGGGTATGGTATAGCGTCCGCCCACGGTCAAGAAATTAAAATCCGCGTCATCGTCACTTTCATTTTCATCCGGTTCGGCATCCGGGTCATTGACCAGGAAAGCATCCTGGAAAGCAACCGTATAATCCAGTTGAATCATGGCCCGTGGCTGTCCAGGGACATCGCTAGCCACAGCGGGCAAAAGGTGATGGCCCTGTTTCATGAAGTCCCGGATAAAGTCCTTTTCATTTGTTTTCCTTAACAGGAAATCCTTTAGTTTTCCCGGTTGGGTAAAATCATAATCAATCATATATACAGACCCGAAACGCCCCCAGCCGTTGCCCACGGAATTACGCCCGCCCAAAAACAAAAGGTTGTCCGGTTGAAGTACCGATGCTAACCGGTCCCGCCATTTAGCGCAGCGTTCATCATTTCCTGACGTTTTCTCAATATAAAAAAAGAACGTAAAACGCTCGTTCAAGGCAATTTCCCGGTCGTATTTACCTTTATTCTCAGCGGAAAGGTACTCCCGGCTGATATGAACTCCCTGCTGGACCACGGTTTCGCTCTCTTGCGTGGGATAGGGATAAAGATCGGTAAAAACTATATCGCTGCATTTTTCATTTTTGCCGTCTTTGTCGGAATTCCCGAACAATTCCGCCAATTCCACCTGTTCCTTTTCATTGAGGGCATAGAGCATTTCCAATTGCCGGCGCAGTACCCCGGCAAAGGAAGTGGCCGGGATAATTAACCCGCCGCTGCTGTCCCGGCAAACCAGGCTGTCGGTATTCTCATTGCCGAACCCGGAACTGACCGATACAAAACTGTCGGTAAAGATAAGTTCACCGGAAAAATAAATTTTTCCCTGTACTCGTGCTTGATCTACTTTAGTCATCTTTGTTCTCACTTTTTAATAATCGATAATACTCTAAAAAACACGCCAGCCAATCTTTTAATTCCACGGCTTTATCTAATTTACCGATATGCCGCATGAGTCTATCAGCGAAATCTTGATGTTGCCAATGCTGCTTCCTGCGTTTTTCAGTTTTACCTTTAATGAGTGCAATGAAGTTTGCTTTCTTCTCGGCCAGGTTTTGGCCCGTCAGTTTGTTCATGTCTTTAAAGACCCTTTTTAAGGCGGAATAAGAAGGCAGTAATTTGATATGCTGTTTGGAAAGCATCTTCCAGTTCCTTTCAAAGTCATCAAGAATCGATTCCTTTGAAGCAATTCCCGGTGACTGATATTTTTCATTTTTCAGAAGGGTTCCATCATGATCCTCCTTAATTTCATTGCGATTGAAACGCACCCGGCCGAACCCTTCGTTCAAACGCAGCCCCAGGCCATTCATTTCGATATGCTTGAGACGTTGGGCAATGAATTCCCGGCCGGCTTCTTCTTTCACCGCCCCTTCTTTGACCCGGTAAGAAAAGCACGACCCTTTCAAAATCCCAATATCATTGATTTTCGGCTTATTATGTTTGGCATTATACCCTTCCACCTGGAAGCCCCGGGAAAAGGCCTTATCCATCTCAATATATTGTTCCAACCCCAATATTCCCGGTGTGATAACGGTCTGATACCGGTTGAAGCCATCCATGATAATCACATCGGAGAAGCAATAAAGGTTTAAGGTATCTTGATAACCCGGACGAAAAAAACAGTCCCGGTCCGAACCGGAGGTTTCTTCGATGTTAAGGGTAAAAACCCCGCACCCGGAAGTCCTGGCTTTACCCAATTCCAGCACCCGGCATTCAGGGGAGAGAATAAATTTCCGCAAAGGACTGGTTTCCAGGACCTGGATTTCCCCACTGAAAATACCGCCGGCTTCATCCAGAAGTTCATAGGCAAAGAGGCCATGATCCTTCCTGGTGTTTTGAGTGGCTTTATCAATACAATTGTGCATCTCCACTCTTTTGTTGGGGCGGTAAAGGCCGGGTTTGCCGCTGCCGGCGTCATAGATATAGCCGGTAGGCAGCGGTTGTAATGCCGATTGGCATGCTTTGCTGCGACAGTTATCCCGGTGCCGAAACAGCAAATCAACCAATTCAAGACCCGTATTTTTACCGTCCTGGAAGGAATAAAGATTTGTTTTGCAGGTATAGAGAGAAAGGGGCGCAGGGAGAGCGGCGAACGATTTTGATTGGCCTTTTACATCGATGTAACAATTGGAGAAGCGCAAATTATCATTGAAAAAATCCGGGTGGATATCGGGGCCGTCGGATTGGAGGAACATTTTAATAAAAGCCCCCCATAAAACACTACCCGGGATATAATCATGGGTATAATAAATGTTTTGACCATGCCGGGTGCTGGCAAAGCAGGCCGGTGATTGCTGCGTTAAGGTTATTTTAAAGACTTTCATGGGCATATCTCCCGGATATAGGTTTCGTAATCCTCCGGATAAAGAATCTCCAATTCACATTGCCCCAGGCCGCGGCGTCTTTTGCCGCCGATTTTGGTAATAAAACGAAGCGCCGCGATGATATACCCGGCATAATGATCGGCCACGCGGATGGTACCGGAAAATTCAAAGCCACGATCAGAAACTTCTTCGGAAAAGAGGCGCCCTTTTTGGGCTGTCCCGGTTTCCTTATCGATAGAGGTATGGAAACGAATATCCCCCAGGGCGTGTTCTTTGAAATACGTAGAAAAGTTTTTGAATTCTGCTGAGTTTCGTTCGTTTTCATCCGGGCAAATCCTGGGATGATGAAATACAGCCTGACCTACTTTGTCCCCTTTTTCACCGAAAATGTCCGACAGTATGTGTGCCGGAGCCGCTGCCCCGGTTAAAACCAGCAGGTCTTCCAGGGCGTCGCGGGTGATTCCTTTAATGGTTTTACCGTTGATGACCGGGAGGTTTTGACTATTCTTTAATACACCGTTGTCCACTATACCCGGGATACCGGTTCCTGAACCGATATGCCAATCGGATAAAAATAACAAACGGTATTTAACGTCCATCAAGTCCATTGCTGCCTCCTTGTCCCTTTGCTTCCTTATTGAGATTTATTTCTGAATAAAATTCATTGAGTTCCGCTATATCGATAAAATTATTATAGAGGGTGTTGCCGTCTTTAATCCAGATCATGTCACGGGTCTTATATATATTGGCCAACCGTTTCCGGATGTTTTCTCTGTCTTCCCCGGACATCCGGCCAATCATGAGCCTGAAATCATAGCCGGAAACCGTTTCTCCTTTTCTGACCAATGACCGCAACTGCTTGATTTTATTGCGGGCCAGGAGGTTGCGATTCTCTATGCCCAGGGCCATTCCCAATGTAGGTTTTAAAAACCGGTAGGCCAACGTGTCATTGATTTTAGCGGCCTTATATTCACTCTCAATGAAATACGGCCTGAAGGTAGTCACATAAGTTTGCTTGGCCAGGGAGTACTCATACTTTGTTTTTCTCATCTGGTCAAGGTTCTCCACCGTTGAAGAGAAAACCACCTCAAAATCCAGGCCGGAATACTCGCGGTCGATGCGCTTGACATTTTTCAAAAGCGCTTCCGACAACCGGTGGGCCACAAAGAAGGGGAAATGGGGTTTCACAATTGAAATCCCGGCGGCAAAGGTCAGGCCGTAATGTGAAAATTGCTTTTCCAGTACTTTGAGCAAATGTTCGGTAAAGGGCAGCACCAAACGGCCATCCATGACAAAGCAAATATCATCCCCGCCGATAATAATGGGCCGGAAAAGAATTTTCTTATTATAATTGAGTTTCTTAAACGTTTCCAGGAGGGCAACCACGGTTTTTTCGCCAATTTCTTGCGAAAACTCATGCAATCGTTTGATATAGCGATTCACTTTATTACCGGGGGCTTCATTTTTAATTTGCTCGTTTATATGACTCCTTAACTTTTCCCCGAAGCGGTTGCCGTCGATGGTTACAATACCCAGGAAAGACCCTTCCCCTTTTCTGACATCATTCAATTCCTTCATCAATTTGCCCCTGGCAGGGTATTCCTGCTCCCGGAAGCGATTAAAAAACGTTCCCAGGAGGGTATCTTTATAGAGCATTTTCAGGGCGCCATCTCGCTGGGCCCGTTCTTTTTCCCGGCATTCTTTGCAGGCGGATTTCTTTACCCCATCATCCTGATCATATATCTTGAATTTCTCATTTGTTTCAAGGCAGCGTTTCTTGCAAAAAGGACAGATTTCGAAAACCGGGTTGGCAAAATTATTAACGGACTTTTGTTTACCCAGTTTCAAGCGGGTGAGTTCCTTTTCAGCATCGTCCAACCTCTTTTCAAAACGATCCACATCGGTAATATCGATCTCATAAATAATAGAGGTAAAAGAAGCAGACTCCAATTCCCGGTAAAAGCGCAGTTGGTAAGCCCGTAAGAAATCCATGGCCGTTTCTTTCCCGGCAAATAACAGCTTAAGATTACCGCCGCCGAAATAGATTTCCAGCCATTTGCTGCCGGTCAGATCCTCGATATCCTCCACTTTGTCGCTGCCGTTTAGGATATTATTTTCAAGGCAGAATTCACGCGACGTTAAATAAGCAATCAAAACCGAAGCGCCGACAATGTGTTTCAACGAAGACGATTCAAAAATAAATTCCTGGATTTTATCCACGTCCACGATTACATAATAAAGATGTTTTAGTGAAGGTACGGTCATTTTTTGCTCTCCTGGCCCCAGTTATCCAGGGGGCCGAGTTCCCCGGGCTTATCCCCGGGCTTAAATAAACGCTGCTTTTTATTTGCTTTCTCATCCATGAACCATTTAAACCCTATCATTTCTTTTTTCTTATTCAATTTGGCCGGGTATTTGATTGGGAATTCCGGGGAGATGCCGTCATTGATTCGTTTGAGCATGGTAAATTCCTTTATATAAGTAAGGTTCGAGAAATTGGGGACGAGTTTGATTTCATAACCGGCGATATCTTTTTCATTTAATGAGTCCGGGTCAAATTCTGTTCTTTTACCGTCTACCATTTTTTCTTTAACGTCTGTCTGGATGCGCTGGAAAATATTAATATATTTTTCAATGTCTTGCGTACTCATTTCGCTTTCGCCATCGTCCTTCAGCGAAGAATAGCGTTTGCGCCGGTCGATCGCCGTAACCTGGAAACTCTCGATTTTAATGCGGCCCAAACCCAGGGATTTGCCCATGCCGAGCTGGTAATCCAGGCGTTGGCCGTTATGCTTGATGTCCAGACTATTTAAAAGCAAACCCAATTCGTAATTGGAAAGGTTAAAATAATGAATCCTGAATTGGAATACCGCGCCTGGGTTCAGCAGTTGTACCGTACAATTGGATTTGGTTGGTAGGGTATCTTTATAATTCAATTTCGCGGGATCATGTTTTAGGTATACCTTTCTACCCAGTTTTGCGGTTGAGGAATTGTAGTCATCGCTCTTACCATTGCCGTCGGGCCCTTTGCGATTATCCAGGATATAAAATTGAAAGAAACTGGGATGGGGTTCGCCCAGGGGTTTAAGGGTTATATCTTCTTCAAAGCCCTTATCGGTTAGGCGCTTGCCGAAGCCCACGCTGATTTTGCCCCCGATGGCAATCCTGGTTGATTGACCATTATTTTGCTTTCTCATTTTAATATTCACACCGCCGAACATATTACAGGCCGGGCACAATTCTGCCTCGTCCGAACATACGGATTTTCCTTGTTTCTTTATCAGTTCCGCGATGCCATACCGGTAAGGAGCCCGCGCCACCTGTGTATAAGTCAGGTATGAGTCATTTTCCTTAGACGAATGATACCCCATGTTTTTCCCTTGATAATAATAAACCAACATGCCGTCTTTAACGTCCTTTGCCGTAGGTTGAAATCTTAAAAGCTGATGATCTTTATACATATGAACCAGGTTTTCATGTCGCTGGGAAATAAGATTTTTGAATTGAGCGATTAATTTTTCGTCGATGGCTATCGGCTTTAGCCTAGATTCTTTTAAACGCGCATCCACATCCAGGTAAGAAGCAAGATCGATTTTACCAAATTTAAAGAACAACCGATCCTGGGTTTTGGAATCGATGTCGAAAGAAGTTTTAAGGAGAACCTGGCAGATTTCATACATTGCATTTCTATCATCTCTGTTTCTTTGACGGTCATTATACACCTGGAGGAGTTTCTTTAAGTTACCTATATTAGCTGATACTTCTTTCACCTTATAGAGAAAAAACTCCTTACTACCACGCTTTTCTTTTTTTTCCCTGATTATGGCATAAAAAGAAGGTATCGGTTGATTTTGCCCTTCCAGCTTGATGTAGGGGAATCTTTTATTGTATCGGTTAGCCGGTTTATCCAACCTTTCACCATTTATTCCAGTGACCTTGAAGCCTTCCGTTTCCAGGATATCGATTCCCAGGGGGGGATAAAATCCACGATCTCTTTTCTTATTAATATAGCCATTGATTCCACTTGTGGAGGATTTTGTACTAATTTTTTCGAATTCACCATTCCTATTTTTGGCGGCAAACAAAAACTTTTCCCCATCATTTTGTTTAGCCGAGTAGGGGGTATATCGATCGATCACTGTCAAGACTTTGGCTTGATCCAATTCGATAAAATACCATTGGTCTCCCTTTTTCTTTAGAATCCCCGGGCGAAGATTTCTTATCTCCTTTGAATCATCGTCCTCTTCCACATTTAAGCGGCGGCACATATAATTTAAATTTGTATTCCCTGAATAATCATGGGGAAAACAGGAGTTTGACAGCGTTTCGACGGTTGAGCGTATCAACCCTTTCAAGGACGTCGAAGGAATGAGCGGCTGTCCGTTGTGGTGAAAGAACCTCATCTCTTTATGATCACCGCCGTTAATAACTTCATTTTCCCCAGGTGCAGGAATAAAGAGGGGGGTGACGGTTTTGACTTCGACATCGATGTACCCGGAATTGGCGTGGAATTTTTCATTGGTAATAAAAGGATACCGGGGTGTTGGCCCTGAAACATCCACGAAGTTATAAGGGTTGAGGAACCGTTCTTCACCTTTGGAAGAAATTGGCCCCATAGTTGTTTCGGGCGATTGCGATGAATTTAAATTACCCTTTTCCATTTTGTTACTTACCTCCTTTAGAAATAATATCAATTTGGAAATATAATCTATTATAGTTTATGTGTTTTGTAAATCATGAAAATTGTGCAAATATTAAAGTTGAAGATTTGAAGATGGAACTTTGGAAAAAGAAAAAAATATTATCCTGCCTCCGGCGGCCAGGAACCCCTTTTGAAAAAGGGGTTCCTGGACCTCCCGAAAACTTTTATTTATATCTTCCTCAAAACATTCCCATACCCACGCGACGTACTCTTTCCCAACCCCAATAAATCCGGCAACCGAAAATTCACCATAAACTCACCAGTGAATGCCAAATGCGTCTTCCCCTTTAAATTCGTACTCACCGGATCGAAATTCGATTTAACCACCAACCGCTCCTCCACCGTATAACCCGCAAACTTACAAAACGAAATAATATTGTTAATCAATATCGCATGAAGCTTCTCTTTCCTCCGCTCATCCGTTTCCAAAGCCAAAAACTCCTTATAATTCTGCTGGTTCAACGCAATCCACGGCGTCACAAACTCATAAACATACGTCTCACCATCTTCCCCAAACTCCACCTCGCTAATTTCAATCTCTTTACTATCAACCGCCAATACCCGACCCTCAATCACAATGTTCTCCGCCTCAAGAAACAATTCCTTTAATACCCCTATACCCTCCACTTTATAAGCGTGAATAGCCAGACAATCGTGGATTTTAAATTGCACCGCCGGGTAACGGTAAATCACTCTATCAGAGTCGGCTTCATGATTGTGAAGCAAATCAAACTGCACAAACTGCCGGGAAAAATAACCCCGCACTTTATGCAATTGAGAAGGAGGAATACAAATCCCAGGAAATTTCATTACCCCAGTTTTAATAAGTTGCAACATTCGCGTTTTTCTCCTAAACAGGCTGGACTTCCGTCCTTAAGGGTTCAATCATTTTTCTCTCCCAACCTTGCCGGGCCAACCTGTTTTTTTCCATCTATTCATCTGTATATGTCCGGATACCCGGATAATTCCATCACAGAAGATACAATTAACACATCTAAAAAATAAAAGCAAGATATTTCTAAAGAATTTTGTTTAATAGACTCCGCATCTTAAATTTTCTTTTTGCGGCGGCGTTTTTCATCGCAGCGCCACAAACTTTTGACAAAAACCGCATATTTCCATCGCGTACCAAAAATTTTGTTTCCACATCGCATATTTTTGCCTCCGCCCCTCGAATTTCTGCCAAAAACCTCGTGCAATTGAAAAAAATCCCGTGCATTTGCCAAAAATCCCGTGCAATTGAAAAAAATCCCGTGCATTTGAAAAAAAACCTCGCGCAATTGCCAAAAATCCCGTGCAATTAAAAAAAAATCCCGTGCATTTGCCAAAAATCTCGTGCATTTGTCAAAAATGGCGTGCATTTGCCAAAAATCTCGTGCTTTCCCCAAAATTCCCGTGCTTTTGACTCAGCACCTCGTGCTTTTCTTTAAAATCTCGTGCATTTGTCAAAAACCCCGTGCTTTTGGCTCTGCACCATGTGCTTTTCTCAAAAACCTCGTGCTTTTGTCTAAAACCTCGTGCTTTTGCCAAAAACCCCGTGGATTTGTCTAAAATCCCGTGGATTTTGCTCCGCACCTCGTGGAACCTCCAAAATTCCCGTGGATTCCGCAAAAATCTCGTGGATTTAACTCGGCGCCTCGTGCTTTCCGCTAAAACCCGGCGCATTTGATAAAAACCGAGCGCGTCGTAGAAAATCCTGGCGCGTTGGCCAAAAATTTAGCGCGTTTGTCTAAAACCGACCGCGTCGGACTCTGCACCGACCGCGTCGCAGAAAATCTGACCGCGTTAGACTCCGCACCGACCGCGTCGCAAAAAAACCGACCGCATCGTAGAAAATCCGACCGCGTTAGACTCCGCACCGACCGCGCCGCAGAAAATCCGACCGCGTCGTAGAAAAACCGACCGCGTCGGACTCCGTACCAGTATTTATGGGGGAATTATTTGAATGTCCCCTTGTCGTCCTTAAGGGCAGTTAATTATAAGGAGAGCGGAAATTTTCCGTCAGGGAGGGTTGACAATTTTTCCGATTCATCTTATTATCAACCCATGACAACAGAAAAAATTGGAAAAAAAACGTTTAATACCGCGGGGTTGTGTTTCCCTGAGGATCATTATATGGTGGATCCTCTCAAAAGGATGCAAGAAGTCGAGCAATTAATCGAACAAAAGCTTTATTTCACCCTCCATGCGCCCAGACAAACAGGGAAAACCACCTATCTTCATGCGCTGTCACGGAAACTCAACGCCGAAGGGAAATACATCGCATTGGTGGTTTCGTTTGAACAAGCGGGATATAAAAATATAACCATGGAACATGCCAATGAACTTCTTATCTTTAACATTTACCAGAAAGCCGGCGAACAATTACCCAAAGAACATTGGCCTGAAAATCCCCAATCCCAAAAATTCTTAAACCTGAACCACTACCTTAAAAACTGGAGTGATAACCAGGAAAAACCCATTGTCCTGTTTATCGATGAAATCGATGCTTTACTGGACGAAATCTTAATTTCAGTGCTTCGGCAACTGAGGGACGGCTACCAGGGACGTCCGAAACATTTTCCATCGTCCGTGGCCCTGGTGGGATTACGGGATATAAGAGAGTATAAAGCCAAAATCCGCGACGGGTATGCGTCATTAGGAACGGCGTCCCCGTTTAATGTGAAATCCGAGTCGCTGCTGTTAAAGAATTTTACCAGGCAAGAGGTATACGAATTATTGGAGCAGCATACCCAGGCCACCGGCCAGTTTTTTCGCGAAGAGGTCAAAAACGAAATCTTTTGCCTTACCAATGGGCAGCCCTGGTTGACCAATGCCCTGGCCAGGCAGATTGTTTCTAAAATACTGGCTGATGATTATTCCAGGGAAATAACCCTTCCCATGGTTAAAGAAGCCAAAGTGCAGTTGATTTTGCGGCGCGATACCCATCTGGACAGCCTGGTAGACAAGTTAAAAGAGGATAGGGTTAAACGGATTGTACAGGCCATCATCAATGGAGACAACCTGTCGGTCGATATATTCGACGATGACATCCTTTATGTCCGGGACCTGGGCATCGTTGGCCAGACCGATCCGTTGAAGTTCGCGAACCCTATTTATACGGAAATCATACCGAGAATAATGGCGTCCCCCATTCAATCATCTATTCCAGAGGATATCCAGCCGCAGTGGTTTGTAAACAACGACGGTACGTTGAACATGGAAAAACTGCTGAAAGAATTCCAGGTATTTTATCGTAGGAACAGCGGGGCCTGGTTGGGCAGGTACGAATACAAAGAATCCGCGCAGCATTTATTGTTGATGGCATTTTTACAGAGAGTCGTCAATTCCGGGGGCGAGATTATCAGGGAAATGGCCGTAGGCAACGGTCGCATCGATTTGCTGGTAAAATTCCGGGAACAGGAGTTTGCCCTGGAATTGAAAATTAAACGGGACGAATACACTATCGAGGATGGTAAAGAGCAATTGGGCCGTTACCTCGACCGCCTGGGATTAAAGCAAGGCTACCTGGTGATATTTGATCCCGCGGATAAACCTTGGGCAGAGAAACTCTATTATAATAGTGTTCCCGTGGGCGATAAAACAATAATAATGGTAGGGCTATAGGGCTGCCAAAAAAATAGCCACCAAGGCACGCGAAGGTTTTATCCACAGATTACACTGATTTACACGGATTGTTTTTTCCGCTCTGCCGCTTTTCCCTGCTTTTTCTTACCTTCTTACCCTCTCACCTTCTTACCTTCTATATTTTTCCTCTCTTCCTGTTTTTTTTTCATCATTCATCATTCATCATTCTATATAAAGATAATTACACCCACACCATGAAGATTTGTTTTGAACCGATATTTACCATCTCATTTTCGCCGATCTTATTGCTCTGGCGGCGGGAATCGTAAATAATGAGAAACCCAAGGTTTTGATCCTGCCGGTCCAGGTAATCCTCCAGTTGTTTCAATCCTTTCCGGTGCGCTTCTTCACCATACCACTTCTTTAATTCGATAATATATTTTTGGCTGTTGAAGGTTACCACGATGTCCAACCGTTTTTCCTCGGAAATTTCTACTTCCTTGAAATCAAATCCTTTGCCGTTGATAATGGGTCTTAAAAAGGCCAGGAAGAGCAACCTACCGTTTCGTTCCAGGAATTCCAGGTCTTTTTCGGAATACTGCTCTTTTAAAAAGGCTTGAAAACGAAGCAGCACTTCCTTCATATTAAGAATCCCGTTCTTTTCCAGGAAATTCTCACTGAAATTATAATGCCCCATGTTCGAAGAGGTTTCCACTTTGGACGCCATATAATTGTAAATACGCTGCTCATACATCCGGTTGTGAATCCTTAACCGGGCATTTGCGTCGCGAAAAACGCCATGAGTCACGCCTTGTTCGATAACCGGGTTATCTAGATTGTACCCTATGTCTTCCCCCTCCAAAACTACCCGGAAAACCATTTCGTAGAGGGATCGATTATTTTCGAGGTTTTTGATTAAACTTTGAAAATTCGTATTATCCTCTTTTAACAAGATGTTGGCCGCCGTATCGATATCCGATAATGTCCACTGTTCGTTGGGTTGAATTTCTTCATCGATAATCTTGCACAACCGGGAAACCAGGAAGGGATAACCGGAGGTTAAGTAGTGCAATTTCTCGGCGATTTCCCGGATGTTCATCCGGATATTGTTTTGGGTCAGAAAATCCAGGAGCAAACTTTCGATTTCACCGGCGCTGAGGCGCAGGTCCCCGGGAAAATTAGCGGCGATGTTCCATGGACTGTTGTAGTGTTGTTCATCTCCCTTCCTGATTTTAAGTTTTAAGTTTTTCACATCATGAACGCCCGCCAGTATTACCGAGAGAAAGGTAGAATCTTTACCTTTATTGCGCAGCAGGTATTTTGCCCGCAGCATCCCCAAAAAAACGAGGAACAATTGGTTGTTGGATGATTTATCCACTTCATCGATCTGAAGAACGATTTTTTGGCCGGCGGTGGCGGTTAACTCGGTGATGACCTCGGAAAGATCTTGCAAAGTGGTTATTTTTGCTATTTGCTTTAAAAGGTACTGGGATATCGGATGATCTGTGCTTTTGATGTTTCCCAACAGCATTTTTAGAAAAGTGGGAACAAATAGCTCTTCACTGGCAAAAATGTTGTCGGAAACTCCTTCAAAACTGAGATCAAAAACGAGATAGCCCATTTTTTCCAATTGGATTTCCATGAGGTACAATAGGGTTGTTTTCCCGTATTGTCGGGGGCGGTTGATGGTGAAGTATTTGCCTTTTTCCACCAGTTTTATCATGTCGGCGATCCTGGCGGACCGGTCTGCCATATAATGGAGATGGGGAACACACAGCCCGGCATCGTTAAATTCTTTCCTGTTGTTGTTTATCATGCGCTAATGATAATACAAAATGATCTTTTTTTCAATTGGCCATATGACCGAACAGCAATTCATATTTTAAAAAAAAATTGGGCGGATCATAAATTTAATTATTTCAAATTGTTTAGGAATTCTTCAACCGTAAGTCCACTGCTCCGAATGATTCCTCTTAGAAGCCCGGGAGCCAATTCTTTATGCATGGGAATAGAACCGGTTATGTTTACGTTCTACATAGAGGTATCCTTGAATAGCATCTTTAATATTTGTAATGGCTTCTTCCATTGTCTTGCCCTGGCTAAAACAACCGGGAAGGCCAACGGCTTCAACAACATACCCTTCATATTCGTCATCCCAGTAAAAAACAACGCCATATTTCTCAATCATTCTAACCTCCGTCGTTCTATATTTTACACCAAATATTATTTAAAGTCCATTTCAAAAAATGCTTTATCCTTTACTCTTCTTATATCCCGGTTAGATTGAATTGGATAGAAAGGACTTGCTTTTCCATTGACGCCCGGCCATATTTGTCCCGGTAATCTTTGAAAGTAAAACTGTTTTCACTGCTGCCCAGCACCTTGATATAGGAATCGAGATTGGCCCGCAAATTTGCAAACGCTTTCCGGGCATAGGCTTCATCCGGGTAGCGCACCACCAGCAGGTTGTAATCGCCGCCATTCTTATTTTTGTATTGGGCGGTCACCCCAAATATCTTGTTTTCCAAAAGCAGGATATCGCCCTCACCCAGGGTATAAATGGACTGGAGAGAATAGTAACCCCGAACCAGCAGTTCCGACCCTGCGACACGGTTTTCTAACGGCAGGGGGGAAAAAAGTTGGGAAAAACCGGGATTCTTTTCTTTGTCTCCCGGCAGGAGTTTCAGGGTCTCCCCGGCCAACTGCACCATGACCGGCAACAAAGAGGATTTCCCGGCGAGATTATTGACGATTAAAAAATAATTTCCGTGCAGCAACATGATTTGATTATAATCCCCGGTATTGCGGACGGGTATGCCGGGTACGGGGGTCTCTTTGCCGCACTTTAAGAGGTAGATGCCCAGGGCGGACTGGGGGATATCCATGCGGTAAACTTCGACGGCAATGTCATCGCTGTTGCTGCGATAGGTTTGCACTTGTAAGTTTTCAAAACCGAATTCGAGGAATAATTCGGAACCGCCGTCGATATGACCGTATAGACCATTGCGATCGAATTCCCGCACCGGTTCTTTTTTCTGCCAGCCTCCCGCAAATCCATCCGGCGGGAACTGTACACCCATCCCCACCGAGGTTAAAAAAATAGCCACCAGGGCGCCAAGGCGCCAGGGTTTTATTATTAATAAACTTCTTGGTGTCCCTTTGTGCCTTTGTGCCTTGGTGGCAATGTTTTTCATTTATGCCCTCAGGTGCTTGATCTTTTGGGGATCGGCAATGCCCAGGCCCAGTTTCTCGGCATAACGGAGGTATTCTGAAAACCGGGGGTGCTCGTTAAAACCCTTGACGTTCATTTCTTTTCTTTTATTGACCAGGATGTTATGGCAGGTCATATCCAGGGCAAAGGGATCGGTAGCAAAGAAAAGGGTATTGTACGGGTAGATGAATTGGGCATTGGGTTCTGGTCCGCCGTCGTACTGCCCCCGCAGGCCGTCGGTGATATTTAATACCATTTTGTCCCGGACGGCGGGGAATGCCGATACTTCGGTGCAGACATCGAAGAACAGGGGCCTGTGGAGACGGCCGGTGTTGCAAATGGCGGCATATCCTATATTTTTAGTGGCCATGGAAATGCCGTTGCCGGTATTTTTGAATACGGGGATATTGATGAACTTGGTCAAGGTCTGGGTCAGGAGTTTGCCGAAATAAGAGTATTTTCCATTTACCACATGCTGGCACATGTAGGGCCGGTCTTTGGGGCCTTCGACATCGGCGAAATAATAGGTATCTTTATCGAAATTAGCGAGACTGATATGGTTCCCGTCTTTGTCCAGCCATTTGCCGCTGTCCTGGGTTTTGCCTTCGGCAAAGGCGTCATCCATGGTTTGCAGGCCTTGAATACCGATGCCGGGATAGCGTTCCGGGGTAAACCCGGCGTCTTTGAGCATATAATCGAACCGGTCCCAGATGATGATATTTTTTGCGGGGAGGCCCCCGCCTTCTTGCCGCAGCCAGGCGATGACGGCGTCCACCACTTCCAACCGCGTGCTGATGAGACCGGGCCCCACGGGGTTAACCTTGATTCCCACGACATCGTCGGGTTTAAAAAATAAGGCAAAACTCTCTTTCATACTTTTCCCGGTCAGGGTGGTAATTCCTTTTTCTATCATGGCTTTGACCACATCCGCGGACACGCCTTTTTCCGTCATGGCTTTGGGGTCGTTGATTTCCACCACGCGCCCCGGGAAGGGCCCGGGCAGTGAATATTGCGTGCGGGGTACTTTCAACACGTCATCGATATTGGTTTTTGGCCTGACAGGGGGCGTCGCGTTTTTTGCATCCTGGGACCATACGGGCCTTCCCAACACCAGCCCGGCCCCCAACGCGGAACCGGCGCCGCCGGTGATTTTCAAAAACTTCCTGCGATCTATATTTCCACTCATGTTAAAACCTCCTATTTTTTTTCTTTTAACTCTTTTTGATACTGGCTGGGGGTTCTATCGGTATATTTTTTAAAGGCGCGGTAAAATGCGCTCTTGGAGTTGAACCCCACCTCGTAACAGACGCGCAGCACAGAGGTCTCTTCATCCGCCTCTTGCAGCATTTTCTTGGCCTCTTCGATCCGGAAACTGTTGACAAAATCGGAGAAACTTTTGTCCATGCGCTCATTGAGCACCTGGGAAAGGATATGGGGCGTGACCGATACCTTTTTGGAAAGGGCCTGCAGCGAGAGCTTATCGTCCCGGTAAAGTTTCTCTATATCCATCACATAGGAGAGTTTTTTCATGCACTGTTCCACGATTTCCGGGTCCAGGAGGGAATCCCTGTACTTGTTCTTTGCTCTTCGATGCCGCAGGTATTTTCTTCCGGCCAGGAAGACCGATGCGGCCGCCGCTAAGGTGAGAAAACCCAGGATGATCTTAAAAAGCAGCGAGCGGATGAAACCGGGGCTGAAATCGAAAGTAAAGGAAGCGCCTTTTTCATTCCAGATTCCGTCGCTGTTGGCGGCCATCACCCGGAAGGTGTATCGACCGGGCGGAAGTCCTCTATATGTGGCTATCTTTACCTGGGACGGCGCGACCATGGTCCAGGAGTCTTCATAATTCTCCAACTTGTACTTGAACGAAACCCGGTCGGAAGAAATCAGGGTGGATGTGGCAAAATAAAACTGGATATAATCGAGGCTTCTAAGAATCAACCGGTCTGTTTCTTTGTCCAGTTCCAGGTCTTTATTATTGGACACTACCCTCTCGATGAGCACGGGGGGCGGGATGGCATTTATTTTCATATTTTGGGGATCGATGATGGATATGCCTTTGGTGGCGCCGAACAACAGCCTGCCGTCGCTGGTTTTAATGGATGAATGCTGGGCCCAGCGGCTGCACTCTTCGGATTTCAGGCCATCGCTTTTTCCATAATAGGTATATTCTATCTTTTGGGCTTTGCCGGTCCCCTCGGCGCCCGCGGCCAGGTCGTCCAGGTTTTTCTTCACTGCTTTAAAAATGCCTTTATCGCAGCTCATCCACAAATACCCGCCGGCATCCTCGAAAACCTGGTATATGGTATTGCTGTATAAACCGGTCGCGGTAGTAAAAGTAAAAACTTCATTTTCGCCCTTCAGTCTTATCAACCCGTTGCCCTTGGCGGCGATCCAGTAAATGTCGTTATTATCTTTGTCTTCATAAATATAAGAGACCATGACGTCCGGGGGCAGCGAACCGCCGCCGGGTATTGAAAAGCGCCCGTTTTTTCCCAGGGTAAGTCCTTTATCGGTTCCGATCCACAGGTTATTTTTGCTATCTTCATAGATGCAATAGATTTCATTGGCCAACAGGCCGGCATTATCGTGGTGAGATTTGAAAATACCATTTTCCAATGTATTGAGTCCCCGGCTGGTTCCCACCCAGAGAATCCCCCGGCTGTCGCAATACAGGGAGATAATGGAATCGCTGGGCAGGCCGTCGCGTGTGGTGAAGTTTGTTAAGCGTTTTCCGCGGCCGGGTTCCAGTTTATATAGCCCCGAGCCGTAAGTCCCAAACCAGGTATTTCCCTCCCGGTCCTGGCAAATGGGGCCCACGACGGCGTCGGAAAATTCCACGGTCATGGTTTCCCTGCTCAATATTCCTTTATCGAACCGGGTCAAGCCGTCCATGGTGGCCACCCAGAGATTTTTATCCCGGTCTTCATACATATCGACGACGTATTCGTGGGGTAGGCCGGATTCCACGGAAAAAGTTCTTATTTTCCCGTCCCGCAGCCGGGTTAGCCCCCTACCGTCGGTACCCACCCAGATACTTTTTTCACGATCTTCGAAAATGGTCGATACCACACTGCCGTTCATTAATTTATTTGTTTCCATGGTGGAAAGTCCGGACCACCCTTTGCGGATACGAAAGAGTCCGTTGCCGGTCCCCACCCAGAGATTGCCGTCGCTGTCTTCGCTGATGTCATATATGACATAGCCGTAGACGCCCCTGGATTTATCCAGGAGTTCCGCCTGTCCCCCGCGGTAATATGCCAGGCCGCGGTTGGTCCCGATCCACAACCCGCCGGAGGAATCTTCTTTAATGGCAGTCACATCGCAGCGATCGAAATCTTTGATGGGGATTTTGACAAACCTGCGGTTGGTAAAGCGATACAAACCGCCGCCGCGGGTGCCGACCCACAGGTTGCCCCTGGAATCTTCGGAAACAGCGTAGATATAGGGTTCCATCAGCCCATTCTCTTTACCGAAACGGGTAATTTCTTTTTCGTTCAAGCGATCCAGGAACCCGTTTTCGGCGCCGATCCAGAGATTGTTTTTGAGATCGCAGTAAAGGCAGTTGATGGTGTTGCTGGAGAGCCCGTTTTTCTGGGTAAATATTTCGAAGACCTGGTCTTTATATTTAAATAAGCCCTCGCCCCGGGTGCCGGCCCAAAGGTTGCCATCGCGGTCGACCTTTAAAGCCGTAATTTCTTTATAGCCGGTCTGGGCGTTACCGAAGAGCGGAAGAGTCAAAAATTTAACGCCGTTAAAGCGGCATAATTGCTGCCGGGTGGCGACCCAGAGATAGCCGTCAGGGGTCTGGGAAATGGCCGCCACCGAATTCCCCGGGAGTCCGTTGCCCGTAGTCCAATCTTCTTGTACATACTGGTCGATGGATTTCAATGGGTCCAGGCCCAATAATGTCCCGGTTAACAGGAACCACAGGAAAAAGGCTATTGCACCAGGGAAAATACGTATGTAAGGGGTCATTTATGGGGTGATTAATTTTAATTTCAACAGGTTTTCCCGGATTTTATCGATGTAAATGCCGGCGCCGGCTGTGGACTTATCGTTATAGAAAAGGCCCCAGAGATAGTTCCCGTTTTGTTTGATATTCATCATGCCGTTGGAGCGGTAGTATGGGTCCTGGAACCGGTAGAAATCTTTTCCCGGGTTTTCTTCGACGGTCATGCCTTTGCTTTTGGCCAGGTTTAAATAGTCGTCCAGGATTTTGCGGGCGCCTTTTTCATCATCGGTCTCTATAATAAAGACCTGGATTTTTCTTCCTTCCTTTTCATAGTCTACCGTGAAAGCGGAGTGCAGGAAAGAGTGGCCCAGGAAATTTTGGGCGATATAGCGTTCGGAATATTCGACTTTTTCTTCCGTGGGGAAACATTCCAATACCCTGGGGAGCGGGAACCGGTTCTCGCCCTGGATTTTTTGGGCAATTTGTTGGGCGGCTTCTTTAAGGATGGTTTCATCCTTGTCCCCCAGGTCAAAGCCGCTGAGCTTGATATAGTAGCAGCCTGCCAGGAAATTGAGTACGCCTTTTTCATAGTAACCCTGGGCGCCGATGGGGATAAAGGGGCCTTTGGCCGGTTTTTCCTGGCTGTAGACGCCGAAACCGTTTTTAGCGTTGTTGTGGCGGTAGATATCCACGGTAATAGAGCCTTTGGGGTTGCTTTCATAGGCAACGCTGACCAGTTCCTGGAAATCGTAACTTAAAAAGACATCGGCGGCGCCATCGATGTATTCGTACAGGTTATCGGGTGTATAGGCGTCGATATTTCCTTTTTGCGTCCATCCCTCGATCTGGGGGAAAAGCGTTTTCATATCTGCGGGTGCACTTGATGCGCTGTTAAGGGAAAAGGGAAAAAGGAAACATCCTATTATTAAGGTACTGAGTAAGATGTATTTTTTCAAATGAAACCTCCTTGGTTTGAAGTACAAATTATAATATGTTACAGGCAAAATAGCAAGAGTTCCAAAGAGGCATTTGAAGGAACAGGCGGCGCCTGTTCCCTACCAATATGAGCATTGTGCAATACCTTTTCGGATAACCTCTTGCCGATTTTATTGGGTTTCATTTTTCTAATCACTTGATGATTTTGAAAAGGCTCATTATTCAGCCATGTAGGTTTATCTTAGTGGCATTAAAACTTGTCCCCAATGTGAAATTTATGAATCTGTGTTAAAATCGACTAAAAACAGCCGCCTCCGGCGGTGACAGTTTATTTTTCCTTGCCGATACCGATATTAAAACTGACCACTTGCTTATCCCCCACCTGGTGATATTGGGGTTCCCATATATCTCCCACCGGCGTCCGGGTATCGAAGACCACAAGATAACCCTCATTGCAAAATTCGGGGGCAAGATATTTCATCGATACCTGCTTAATTCCCTGTGTTAGCGTACGGGTTAGATTCTGCCGATTCACTTTCGTCTCTATTATATATTTTTCCCCCTTATAGGTAAGCATAATATCCATGATTCCCATACCGGACTTCACCTCATAGCGCAGGTCTCCTTCCCCGCCTTTTACATACTGGTAAAGCCACGCGGTCAGCATGAATTGACCTGTTATCTCATAGGGTTTCGTCTCTTTATAAAACGCCTGTACCCCAATTTGTGCGATATATTGACCAAAATCCAGCAAGATGTTTTCCATATTCAACCGGTCGCCTGGCGAAATATCCTGTAATGAGGCTATTTCTTCCGGTACACTGGCTTCGGTGAAAAAAGTCTCTATATATCTCTTTTTATAAATATCATTGGCTACTACTGCTTTGCTCTCTTTTTTCTTTATTAAGCCGTATTGCTCCAGCCATGATTGGTCATTATCGTCGGGCTTATATTTGACATTATCGAATACGATTTCTACAAAGGTTTCTTTATACAGTTTAGCCTTTTCATAAAGGTTGTCGAAATGATCATTTTTTTCCTGCAGCAGGACACCGATTGCTTGATCTACATCATTTTCATCTATGGGTTCAACGGTTCCCGGTTTGACGCCGATAGTCAAAATTGTGCCCAATCGATTTACCAGCCAGGTTTGCCCGGCGGTCACTTCATAAATTTTTTTTACAGCTTCTTCGGTGAAGGGTTGGTTGGTTTCATCCGTGTATTGAGCATAGAGGGCGCGTACATTTTTTAAAGAAAACGGCGGCAGGTCCACATGGTCCGCGATATTAAAAGGTGAAACGCCGCCCACTACGAGTTTGGTTATATTACGAATGCCGATCAGCCCCACGGAATAAAGCGCTTTCTGCTTTACATTTTTGTAACTCAGGTACAACTCCCTTAAAGAGGTTAGAAAATTGCTCAATTCATGCAATGGGATGCCGTCGAATTCGTCGATGAAAATAACGATCTTTTTGAATTGCAAGAGCTCGTTTAATTCCTCGAATAAGAATCTGAAGGAGATATTATCGGTCAACCGGTGTTGGTTTAGATATTGTTGAACCGCTTCGGCCTTTTCGCAGCCGACTTCTCTCAGCCTGTTTATCAATTGCCTATAAAGGTATTTTTCGACCGTTGCATAAAACCGGGTTTTATCCAAATCGCTGAAGTCCTGGAAGCCTAATAATACAGCCACATACGTTTTATCTTTGTGCAATTCGGTGCGTATTCCCTCAAGGAATGTTGTTTTGCCGCTTTGCCTGGGTGCAAATATGGAAAAGTAACGGCCCAGGTCAATCATGGTTTGAATATCTTGATTATCCGTGTTGACAACATTTTCAAGGTGGACATGATAAGACATTTCAGGATTTACCGATCCTGATTTCTCAAAGACTCGCACCGGTTTTCGATACGTCTTTTCATTTATATTTCCTGGTTGTTCGGTCATGCTTTAATCATATTGCATAGGTTAAAATTTGTCAAGGGTATGAAAGAAAAAAGCCCATGGCCCGCGGAACACACGAAAAACGCGAAAGATTTTTTTGTTTGTAATTTGTGGTTTTTAATGTGTGATTTCGCCTTCGGGCTTTGGCCATTGGGATTTGTTTCGGATTTCGGATTTTCCTTTCATCATCCATCATTCATCATTTTATTTCATTACAATTCCTATTGTGGTTGCATTTTTTTTTTATTCGTTATATTATTACCACCGTAACGGAGGTAAAACATGGCACTATATGTGTTAATGACAAAATTAACCCCTGAAATATCGGCAGACTTGAAAAAACGGGAAGCCATCGGGAAAGAATGGAAGAAAAGAGTCGATAAGGTGTGCCCGGATGTCGTCTGGAAAGCCCACTATGCTTTACTGGGCCCCTACGATTTTATGGACATTTATGAAGCGGACAGCGATGAAACCGCGGCAAAAGTTTCCATGATCACCCGCTCCAACGGCGCCCTTTCGGTGGAAACCTGGCCCGCCTTTAACTGGTCCCACTTCCTGGAAATTATTAAAGACTGCCGATAAAAAATTTTAAAGCAAAAAAATACGCAGACTAGTTGAAAAAGCAACGGAATTCCTTTAAAATTCCTTTATGATGAAATATTATACTTCCAACCGCCGTCCGGATTCGTGGATTAAAAAAATCGCCATCGCTGTCTTCCTGGCCTGGGCAGTTTCAGGCCACGGCCTTTACGCACAGGTAAATAGCGATACCCCCATCATCAACACCGTCGCCGCGGATGAAACCGATAATAATGAATTATTAATCTCCGCGGTAACGGGGAAAAAATGGGAACAACTGCCGCCCCTGTTTAAGGATGACAGTTACAAAACTTTAAAAAACTATTTTGAAGATGTCCGCTCCATTATAATTACCCCCTCCCAACCCAACCATTTGAACTATAAAGCCAAATTCGAGTCCCAGGGTGAGATGGGGGTTATGATTTTTGAAAAAAAAGAAGGCAAGTACCTGGACCTGCAAATTAAAAACCAGATCAAACCGCTTTACTTTATGGACAAGTTCAAGATATATAAAGCCGACAATAATCATATAACCCTGGGCGACGCCCAAATCGATTTTATATCCGGTTTATTCTATGAAAGCGTGCCCAATGGCTTGCTGCTGATTTTTAAAGGCAAGTGGAACTTTTCCATAACACCCAATGACGATGAAGAAAAGCTGACTCTAACACGGTTGTATAAAAAAGATTCATTTGAAAAAGCTAGTGAAACCGGGATATTTATACTGGAGAAAAAAAATTTCCTGCGCTCCTTGCCTTTGCTGGGGGAGACTGTCGCGCCCGACCAGGAGGCGCAAGCTATCTTCGATACCTACCGGGATATCTATGGGATAAACATCGAACAATTTAACGAATACTGGTACTTGCCGTTTCCCGAAAGCTCCAATGTGGTGTTATTCGATAAAGATAAGAAATCCCATTATTTTTATTTCCACGATGAGAGCCAGGCGCCGGATACCCAAATGACAGAATTGGATACGGATAAAATACTGCTTAATTACAATGCCTACAAAAATATGAAGTTAAGTTTCGGCGGCGGGGGCAGCGGTGTTTCCCGACTGAACCTGGACGTCTATTTAAACCCCCGGGATAATTATATTTCAGGGAACACCATTGTCTCTTATAAGAGCGTTTCCAATTCCAGGGAATTGCGTCTTTCCGAAGGACTTGATGTGGTGAGCTATTTTACCTTCGGATCAAAAGATTTGAATGTATTCAGAAAAAAAGAAAAATATTATTTCATGGGGGAAGGGGCGGACACGCTTTTTATTAATTATAAGGGCCGCATCAAATCTTCCGTGGAGAACCTGGAGTTGTTCAAATCGCCCCAGGATACGGCCCGGGAAGGGCCCGGCCCGGATCCCTCCTCGTTTTATTATTTATCCTGGACAAAGGATTTCTATCCCAATCCCGGGGAGGATTTCTTTGAAAGTTCCGTTACCGTCAACCTTCCCGCCGGGATAAACTGCCTGGCCTCCGGGAATTCCGCTGAAAAAACCGGGACCACGGGCGATACCAATACTTTTAAATTTACCAGCCCCAATACCAAAGGGATTTCCCTGGTTACCGGGAACTTTAATCTCTCCCAAAAACAGGACTCAAAAATACCACTTCATTTCTATACGTACGACACTTTTCGTTACCCCAGGGACCTGGAGTTAACGGATGTCAAAAACGCCTTCGACTTTTTCCTCCAGCGCTTCGGTTCCCTGGATTTATCCGCCGTAAACATACTGTTAAGAAGGGGCAAAATGGCAGGCGGGGTCAGCAATTCCGGCTTCATCGTGGTCCTTATTCCTTATGAAAGAACTCCTGGGACCAGCCCTAATCCCCTGGCCCTGGAAAAAATTACGACTGAAAAGAAAATCCTCAGCCCTATTTTAATGCGGGACCGCACTGAAGATCACATTATCCACGAATTGGCCCATCAATGGTGGGGCGGGGTTATTTCATGGAAATCTTACCAGGATGTCTGGTTAACGGAAGGATTGGCGCATTTTTCCGTGCTCTATTATTTGAAAAACAAACTCTCGCCGCGGGAATTCAAAGGGATCGTAAGAGATCTAAAACGCTGGGCCTACCGTTACAACGACAGCGGCCCCATTATTTACGGCCCCCGGATCAATTTGCTTGAGAGTAAGTACGAGATTTACCAGTCCGTTATTTATAATAAAAGCGCCCTGGTGCTTTTAATGCTGCTGGATTTGATCGGCGAAAAAGAATTCGATCACCGGCTCCAGGCGGTGATAAAAAAATACAAATACCAGAGCCTGAGTTCCATGCAGTTTATCCGCCAATTCAGCGGCAATAACAAAATGATCTTCGATTTCTTCAGGAAATGGATATTCTCAAGGGCCATCCCGGTAGTGGAACTGACTTTAGTGGAAGATGACAGCGATATGGATAAGAAAGACTTCAAGAAAGTAGTTATCCGCGTAACGCAATTGGACACGGATTTTATTTTCCCTCTTAAGCTGAGGGTCGCCACCCAGAAAGGAACCTCTATCGAAACGGTTATTATGAAAGCAAAAGAACAGAAATTTATTATCAAAAGAGACGCCACAATCAAGACTATCGAGGTGGCCGAATCGGATTACCTGGTTAAAGAGAAAAAACAGCCGCCGCCAAATTTTTAGTCGATGTCGTCCCTGGTGAGATAATTATAGACTATGGAACCGGCGGGGTTGCAGACTTTCCACTCACCGGTTTCTTTATCCCGGTAGTATCGGGCAGAAGTTTCCGGGTTTGGGTTAGGCGAAGGTTCTTCGGTATTTTTCGCCGGGGTATCTTCAGGTTTGGGTCTCGTTTTCATGATAGGATTGTAACTGAAAAATAGGTAAATTTCAAGCAATTGCCTCCGGCGGGTCAGAACCTTTTTGAAAAAAGCCCTCACGGAGGGCGAGGTTCCCGACACCTCCAAAAACTTTTGTTTAGTTGGAAGTTTTGGGAAGTCCAGAAACCCTTTTTCAAAAGGGTTTCTGGCCGCCGGAGGCATTTAAAAATAAGGAGAAATCATGCACGGTTATACTGGAAAAATACTTAACGTCAACCTGACCGAAGGTCGCTGCGTTGAAGAACAACTGCCCGGGAGTTTCTATTACAAATATTTATCCGGCATAGGCCTTGCCACCCGGCTGCTGTACGAGCGGATACCGAAAGGCGCCGATCCCCTGGGACCGGATAACATCCTGGCCTTTGTGTCCGGGCTGCTGACAGGAACCGGCAGCCTGTTCACCGGCCGCTGGATGGCCGCCGCCAAATCCCCACTAACCCATACCTGGGGCGACGCCAACTGCGGCGGTAATTTCTCACCCGCCATTAAACAGTGCGGATATGACGGCATATTCATTTCCGGCGTCAGCCCACGCCCCGTGTACCTCCGCATCGGCGGCAAAGAACCCCAAATCCTCCCGGCGGACGACCTCTGGGGCAAAGATACCACCTCCACCGAGGAGATTCTCATCTCCAGGACCGCCGGTAAGAAACGCCCTGCCGTCGCTTGCATCGGTCCCGCCGGCGAGAAACTCTCACTGATTGCCGGGATTTGCAACGACAAAGGACGCATCGCGGCGCGGTCCGGGTTGGGCGCGGTAATGGGTTCCAAACGCCTGAAAGCCATCGTTCTGGAAGGCGCGCGGCCCGTGCGACCGGCCGACGGCGCGGCAATGAAACGCCTGAGCAAAATATGCAGCCGTCGCTCCCGCGGTCTCCCTATGCCCGGCGGAAAATTCCTTGTATTATTCGGGAAACTCACGGCCAAACTGGCCTTCCAACCTAAAATGGATGGAATACTCATCGCCTCCATGTTCGGCAAATGGGGGACCGTTAGTATGAACCAGTTTTCCACGGAACTAGGGGACGCGCCCATTAAAAACTGGAAAGGCAGTTGCAAAGATTACCCCGTGCGGCTATCCGACAGTATCGACCCGGACCGTATCCTGGCCCGGAGGAAAATGAAATACCATTGTTTCTCCTGCCCCCTGGGCTGCGGCGGGATATGCGACTTAAACATCAAAGGTAAAGAAGAGTGGCTGGAAACGCACAAACCGGAATATGAAACCGTCATGAGTTTCGGCGGCCTGCTGCTGAACAGCGACCTGGAGAGTATTTTTTATATCAACGAATTGTTAAACCGCGCCGGTATGGATACCATTTCCGCGGGCGCGACCGTCGCCTTTGCCCAGGAGTGTTTCGAAAACGGCGTCCTTACCCTGGAAGATACCGGGGGTATCGACCTGACCTGGGGAAATGCGCAAGGCATTGTTGCCCTGGTGGAGAAAATGGCGACCCGCGAGGGCATCGGCGATATTCTTGCCGACGGGGTTAAGGCGGCGTCGGAGAGGATCGGCAAAGGAAGCAGTGCATTTGCCGTTTCAGCCGGGGGCCAGGAACCGGCCATGCATGATCCCCGAAGTGATCCCGGTTTCGGCCTGCACGCCAGCATCGAACCCACGCCGGGCCGGCATACTATCGGCGCACAGCAGTATTATGAGCTATATGCATTGTGGAAAAAGGTTAAAGGGCTCCCGAAACCCGGGTTCTTGATCCGGGTGAAAAGCAAATTCAACGCAGACCGTGAAAAGGCGGTCCGCGCAAAGGCCAATAGTTGTTACAGTCAGCTCTACAACGGGGCCGGGGTATGTCTTTTCGGGGCGCTCCTGGGCGCACACCGGGTCCCGGTTTTCGAATGGTTAAATGCGGCCGCCGGGTGGAACAGGGGGCCGGAAGAGTACATGGAAGTGGGACGAAGAATTCAAACGCTGAAACAGCTTTTCAATATCAAGCACGGGATCGCGCCGATTTCTCTTAAAATCCATCCCCGGACCGTGGGGGCGCCGCTGTTGACGGAAGGCCCAAACCGCGGCCGCTGCTTCGACCTTGAGAAAATGATGAAAGACTATTGGGAAGAAATCGGCTGGGACCGGGAAACGGGAATACCCACGATGAAAACCATCGAAGAATTGGGGTTAATCGCTGTAATGGAGGGTAATAAAGAGGATTTGCCGGTCCCGGTGGAAAAGGAAAGTTCCATCGCCCGGCATGCGCCCGCTAAAGGAAGCAAAGGAAGCAAGCCGGTTATCGATAAAAAAATTTGTATCGCCTGTACGGCCTGTGTGCAGGCGTGTCCCGTCAGTTGCCTGGTCTTGAAACGCGACGACAGTGGAAACCCCAGTCCTTTCCCTGAATTACTGGAGCCTAACCGGTGTATCGGCTGTGGTTTTTGTGGAGAATGCTGCCCGGTCGATGCAATTACAATGAAAAATTGAAAATTGTAGGGAACAGGCATTGCCTGTTCCCTACCAATAAGCCATAAAAAAATTTAAATCATAGTTGACAAAGATTTCCGGGAGTGGCATATTTAGAATCGTTCCAATTATTATTTAAATGAAAAGGAGGAAAAAAATGAGTCAAGGAGACAAGGAAAGAAACAAAAACACATTAACGACAGAGGCAGGGATACCGATCCCGGATAACCAGAACTCGTTAACCGCGGGGAAAAGGGGGCCGACGCTGATGCAGGACCACTTTCTCTTTGAGAAGCTGGCGCGATTTAACCGGGAGCGTATCCCTGAACGGATCGTTCACGCCAAAGCGGCCGGCGCCCATGGTATATTCACTGTTACCAATGATATAACAAAGTATACTAAGGCAAAGATTTTTTCACAGGTGGGCAAAAAGACAGAAATGTTCGGCCGGTTTTCAACGGTCGCCGGGGAAAAAGGCTCCGCCGATACGGTACGGGACGTCAGGGGATTCGCCCTGAAATTTTACACCGAAGAGGGAAATTGGGACATGGTGGGCAATAACACCCCGGTATTTTTTGTCCGGGATGCCATGAAGTTCATGGATTTCATCCACACCCAGAAGCGGGAACCCCAAACCAATCTCCGTTCCCCCAGCATGTGGTGGGATTTCTGGTCCCTGGTGCCTGAAAGCCTTCACCAGGTAACCATCCTATTTTCCGACCGGGGCATCCCGGCCGGTATTCCCCATATGAACGGCTACGGCAGCCATACCTACAGCTTCATCAATGCAAACAATGAACGGTACTGGGTTAAATTTCATTTCAAAACCCTGCAGGGAATCAAAAATTTCATGGATGAAGAAGGCGCACGGCTGGCTGGTGAAGACCCGGATTGGACCACACGGCATTTGTTTGAAACCATTAAAAAAGGCGATTTCCCCAAATGGAAATTATCCGTACAGGTAATGCCGGAGATAGAGGCCGAGAATTACCGGTGGAATCCTTTCGATCTGACCAAAGTCTGGCCCCATGGGGATTACCCGTTGATAGAAGTGGGCATCATGGAGTTGAACCGGAACCCGGAAAATTACTATGCCGAGGTGGAACAATCGGCATTTAGTCCTGCCAATGCGGTCCCGGGAATATCCTTTTCCCCCTGTAAAATGCTCCAGGCGCGTATTCTCGCTTACGCCGACGCGCACCGTTATCGATTGGGGGTCAATTATGAGATGTTGCCCATTAACCGCCCCCGCGCCGATGTAGAGGTTCGCAATTACCACCGTGACGGCTACATGCGCTTCGACAACAACGGCGGGGCGTCGCCCATTTACGAGCCCAACAGTTTCGGCGGTCCCACCGAAGACCCCTCTTACAATGAACCGCCATTAAAAATCTCGGGAGACGCCGACCGCTATGAACAAAAACGGGGGGTAGACGACGATTATATTCAACCGGGAAACCTGTTCCGCCTGATGAAAAAGGATGAACAGCAGCGGTTGGTGAAAAATATCGTGGGAACTCTCAAAACGACGCCGAAAAATATCCAGGAGCGTATGGTGAAACATTTCCTGAAAGCGGATAAGGACTATGGTCATGGGGTGGCCGTTGGACTGGGATTACCGGTAGGATAGAAAATAGAAAGATTTCGCCGTGAAGATGGTAGGGAACAGGCAATGCCTGTTCCCTACCAACTGCCCTCTACCGACTGAACTTCGGTAATATATTTATGATGATCTCTTTACGATTCAACGACCCGTCCTCCGCTTTCTCCATGAAAACAAACCGATACCTGCCTATAAATCCCGCTCCCGGTTGCCAATAAAAGACCCCCCGACAGGATCAAAGGTCGAACCGACGGGAAGCGGGCAAATATTCACGGTTCTTTTTGAGAAATGAATTTCCAGCCGTTCTAATTCCCTGATTTCGATTTGACTTGTGTTTGGGCTGAGTAGGCAAATTTTTGTTTTTTTAAAAATCGGAATCCTTTATTGATGCGGGTTTCAGTAACCAGGATGTTGTTTTTAGCCCAAAACCCGTAGGCACACGTTTCCATCCGATGGGGTTGACATATCATGATATACACATTATATAATCGTAAGTGGTAAGTGCCATGTATTTAAGAACGATAACACGAAAAAACAAAGACGGT
>JAPKZK010000155.1 GCA_026393835.1 Candidatus Aminicenantota bacterium
TATTTAAAACTGCCATCAGCTAAAGTCGTACATTCCATTTACAAGCGTAGCGAAACCATAATCTGAGGAACCGGATGCGTTAATTGCGCTCGTCCGGGTCTGTGGGGGTGCCAGTGGGCAACTGCTGGCACTACCCGGAACCTATAAAATAGAAATTTTAATTTGGGCAGACACGGGGGCCTGTTCCTACAAAATCAAAAACTCATCACCATTCAGGATTTCAATTAATTAATGTAGGGGCGCCCCCCCGTGGTCGCCCTTAAATTATTCAAAATGAGAATTGCTGGCATCAATCATACCATCCCAGGGGAAAAATGAAGGGAGGTATTTGTACATGTTCGTCCGTGGCTCATTTTCTACATTTCCGCCAGCAGGTGATAAAGAATGGTTTCGCCGTCATTGCAGCGATGTCGCGCACGATACGCTTTGATATCCCTTTACAATGGAAAAATCTTTGATCCCGCTTCTGTGAAGTATCCATCTCCACCAGCCTGGACCAGGGTTTGATAAATCAAACCCCTACAAAACCAGACCCTTCAAAACGAGGCCGCAGCAATAAACTATCCTCAATCAACTTCCGACCACTGTTCCCTGGAAATATTTGCCATCCCCTTATACCAGGAATAGGTAAGTTTTTTTTAAAACTCAAACTAAGCCATTCATCAAGAGTATCTCGTAGTTGTTGCCTGCATTCTTCAAGGCTCTTTCCAGTCAATAATAAATGACCATTAAAGAGCGATGACTCGTGAAGGAAAGATGATAGAGAGAAAAACAGGAGACAGGGAAAGAAGAAAAAGCTTAAACCTAAATACTGACCGATATTTTCCCATCCGCATACTGATGCAAAAGCGATCCTAAAAGCGTATGATAAGGTATGCCCGTCGCTACTGCTTTGGCTTTAATTTTCCTCAAATCTTTTTCGGTTACTCGTACACTGATATGCTTTGCTTTTTCAATTGTTGCTTTTGCAGCCTGCCTTAATTTCCTTCTCATTTCTTCCTGGTTTTCTACCGGGATCAATTCACCTCTCTGATACGCATCCAAAAGCTCTTTCTCTTCTTCCGAATCGTCAAGAACTGCCATATCTATATTATCATCTATTCGATTCCCCATGTTTGTCTCCTTTTAAATATTTTTGAGTTGCCTTTCGACTCCGAAATATTGTCTTTAAAAAAATTTTCTCATTGTCCTCAACAAAAGGCACTACGTACGCATATTTTTCTATTTCCAGGACGAAAACCTTTTGCCGTGGGTACTTCTCATGGTTGGAATGTTTATATGTATCAACTACTTTACCCTCATTTAAGGCAATTACTATTTCTTCAAAAGAAATTCCCCTTTCTTTTTGCAGCCATTCATTTTTTGCTTTGTTCCATTCAAAAGGTTTCATAGCGCAATCTTACTATATTGTTTGGCCTTTGTCAAATTGCGAATCGCGCGGCGGGCAAGGATAATGTCTGCCCGATTTCAAACAAGGAAAGGGATAACTATTAATTGTCAATTGTTAATTGTTAACCGGGGAAGAATAATGGCAGGCACAACCAATTCCTGTATCTCCGGTTTTATATCAGACCCATCTGCGGTCGGGTTTAATCCTTCTGCTTCCTCAGTTGCAATAACTTACGGCCCACGGCTTGCATTATCATATTTAAATTTTTTCCATTTTTTTACCCCCAAAATGGGTTTATCTCGATATTATAATGCATTTGCCTGGAAGTGACTGGCTTTTTCAAACTGGCCGCGTCTATCGAGGACAAAACGCGAACGATAAGGACATAAACGCGCTTATTAAGGCCAAAATTTTCCCGGTAAGGTTAAAATTTGCCCACCTCGGAGATAATTTTCCCGCCTCGGACTAAATCCGCGTACCTCGGACCAAATCCGCGTGGTAAGAACGAAATCCGCGCGATAAGGACGACGTATCGCCCGCCAAGAACCAAAACGCGATCGATAAGGCCATAAATTGCGATCTGAGGATAAATTACGAAATATACGGTCAAAATTTGAAAAATAAGGGCGTTAATGCTCCCGACAAGGACTTGATTTTCTCGGTAAGGACAAAATAATCCCGCCTCGGAGATAATTTGCCATTTAGGGATGTAATCGAGATCATCAAGGACGAAAACTCGAACAGCAAGGATAAAAATTGCGCGCTTCGGAGATAATTCTCCCGCCTCGGACTAAATCGGCGCGCTAAGGACAAAATCCGCGCGCCGAGGACGATGCGGAACTTCCTTCCCTTTAATCTTCTCACATTCTTCGAGACTGAATAATTACAAGAAAAGTTATTGCAATATTGGCATATTTATAATAGAATATATTTCCTGTCTTCCTTTTGATTTGTTGGCAGGAGGTGATAATAATGGCTAAGGTAATATTTAAAACCAATAAGCCCGCAGAAGCCACGAAGGTTTTAAAAGAGGCATTAGAATTGGAAGAATCGCGTATAAAATATAGCCTGAATCTCGCCAGGAGCCGTTTGAAAAAATTTGAACGGAAATACGAAATCTCATCTTCAAAGTTTATTACCGATTGGAGCGCGGAGGAATTGAAAGGCGGCGATATGGAATACGTAGAATGGGCAGGCGAGTACCGATTGGCACAAAGATTAAATGAACGCCTTGCAACCATAAAAAGCATTGAGTATGTTGCTTCGTAATTATTTAAACTCCTTACACAAGGAAATTGAAAAACTTGAAAATTATGGCTTCACAGAATCTGTAGAAGTCAAAGAAGAAATAAGAGCGATTAAACAGGCCCTGGTAAATGTAAGGACCGTTTTCCTTAATGGCTCGGAACTCTATATCAAAGAGTATATCGATGCCAGGTATAAAATTGAACGGGTAAGTTATGCTTATCATTATCAGGATAGAGAGGGGAATTGCATATTCAGATATGATGATGCTGTTCATAAACCTGCGCTGAGATACAGGGAACATAAGCACACCAGCGATGGAAGTATTGTTCCTTCTGATTTACCTGATATATCGGAAATATTCGAGGAAATAATCAGGACTTTTTAAGAGGATTTAATTCAATGTTTACCTTTTATCAACAATGATTTATAATAGGGTATCATGAAAACATTTACCGATATATTCACCTGGAAAAAGCCCGAGCTTCGGACAAGGGTCTTTTTTACCCTCTTCTCAATACTCTTCCATATTCTTTTTGTCTATTTCTTTTATACAGCGCGATTCGAAATCCGGGAAATTGAATCCCGGGATACGGTCATCGAAATCCGGCCCCTAATCGCGGAAAAAACCTTTCTCCCATCGATTCCCATGCCTGGTCCGCAAGCGCGGGGCGCTTTAAAAGCGGATGCCAAAAGCAGACCGTCCGGCTCGGCGAAAACAATACCCCCGGGAACCGGCGCACCCGCGAACGGGCGAACCCTTCCCCCGGCAGCGGGCGCTGAAACTCCGGGTCAAGTCCCTGCGCCCGGAGAAATCGCGAGTATTCAAAAACAACCTCTCTCTGCCCCGTTCAATCCTTCCCGCTACTTGAAACCGGAAACCCTGGATGAAATTTTCCGCCGAATGGAACAAGAGAAAGTGCGTCCGGAAGTTCCTATTATCGCGGAAGCCCCGGCCGGAAAGACCGATGGCGCCGATAATGCCGACAGTGGAATTGTGACGGATATCGATACTAAAGCCTACTTCAACAGCCGGGGATTCGATATTAGCTTTTGGGCCCAAAAAGTGGCGGCCCGCATATTTGAAAACTGGTTTATCCCGGCTGAGCTCATGCCCGGTATGGAGTCCGACGGCGAAGTGGGAATCGCCGTCTCTATTAAAAAAAGCGGCCAGGTTATTACGCAAAAAATCCAACGCCCTTCCAACTTGCAGCTCCTGGACCAGGCCGCATTAAATGCCCTTATCATCAGCTCTCCCTTCCCAGCCCTACCGCGCGCTTATGCCAATGATACCCTGGAGGCTTATTTCTTGTTCAATTATCATTTCCCCGTATCCCGGCCCCGGCAATCCTGGGAAAAAGAACCGCCGCCGTTGAAATTGCCGATAAATTCCTTAATTTCCTCCCTGGGGCTGGTGAAAGGGACCTTGTTTGCCGGTTCTGTGCTGCCGCAGAACCTTGTTTTAGGAATCGAGGTTTCACAAAAGGTCTATTACCGGTTAATGTCCGAAGACCGGTCAGTGGGTGGGGGCATACTCCAGGAAGGTTTTAATTTTATTGAAATACCTGCCGCCGGTTTGTTCAAGGATTCCGGGATTCACAAATACACCCTGGATATGAGGGTCGGGGAAGCCGGGGAGACAATGCAAAGCCTGTCGTTCCTCCTGGATATCCGGTGCGATTTGCAGTCTAATTCCGGACTGGTCCGGGAAGAAGTGCGAAGGGCGGGTTACGGGCTGGCTTTGTTTGTGCAGAACCGGCTGGTGGCGTTTCACAAGAAATCCATCCAGTTCCGAAGTCTGTTGCCCCAGGATAAATCGAGGAAAGAACGGCGACTGGATGTGATGGGTCGCAGAGCGGATGACCCGCTGCAATTTATGGGCGAGCAACGTCCCCAGGCGGTGGTCCCGATTATCCCCATGGCTGTCCTGGCTTATAAATATTTATTGAAACCGGCGCTTAAAAAGAAAGTCGAAGAAATTGTTAAAGTGAAACCGGCACTTTTTGATCGGTTGTCGGGAACTTTCCTGGTAAAAGATGCCGGAGGCGTCGAAAGTCCGCTGGATGTAACGGTGACAATTCAATTGGCCTCTGCCTCCGGCGGGTCAGGACCCTTTTGAAAAAGGGTCCCGACACCCCCGAAAACTTCTAATTATCAAAAGCTTTTGGAGGTCCAGGCCCGCGGCGCGGGCGCCCTATAGGGATTTCTTTTTCTTACCTTCTTACCCTCTTAACTTCTTAACTTCCCTCATCTTCTCTGGTCGCCGAAGGCATTTACACAATAATAAAATATACAATTTAACGCCAGTAACACCAACACGAAACCCACTATCAAACACACCCGGCCGGACCAAAGAGAAGGAGTCTTTTCCAACCAACTGCTCCCGGCCTGCCACAACGTCGAACAATAATACACCCGAAACGTCATATCCCCGTTTTGCTTTTTCCCGTTCAAAAAGAAATCCCCATACGGATAGATATCCTTTTGACAGGTCCATACCGCCAACCGGTCCTGCATGTTCCCGGGGAAAAACTTTAACTCCAGGAAATAAGTACCCGCGGGGACCTTTCCCGTGGGAATAATAAAAGAATGGAATTGGTTGTCCTTGACCCTATTGGCCGGGTGGTTGCTCAGGAAAAGACATTGCTTCTCACTATAAATGCCCACTTGCAAGGAACCGCCTTTTGGCGTCGCCGCATAGTTGCCCAACATCACATCGATGCGGGCCAAAGGGGCGGGGGTGCGGAAAGTCTGGCCTGGCTTTTGCCCCTGGCGATCTTCTCCTTCCCCGGACAGCGGCTGCGGAAACTCATTAATATACCGCGGATAATCCAACACCTGGTAATTCTTAATAAAGACCAGGTAAAACTGGAAAAAAATAAACAACCCCGGCAAAAAAATCCCTAAAACCCTTCTCATCATTCGCTTATTCATCCGACTAGCTTAAAGAAAACCCGTTTCAGCAGCCGTTTTATTTTCGTTTTAATTTTCTTTTTAAACGAAGGGGCTTGTAAAATCAACCCCTGGGTATCCGCCTGTTTTTTAACCACAAAAATATTACAATCCACATAAGGATGAGCATACACAAATTCCCGGGATAAAGTTTGCCCCACTTCATGCCCCTGGATTTTCAGGACGAAATGCTGTTCCGGCGGCAGGACGTTCAAACCTTCGCAATACCCATTAATATCATCCAGTTCCATGCCCTTTTCCAGGATGCCGTATTTATCCATTACCTCCGTTGAGACCCTGGCGAATTCATGCATACCGCCCGGTTCCGCCAATACGATGTTGCCCCGGTCTTTCAAGGCCCGGTGGAAGCGGCCCATGGCTTTTTTACGGTCCGGGATATGGTGGAAGGCGTCGTAACAGAGGACCGCATCCAGGCGGTTATTTTTAATGGGTAAGTTTTCAATATCGCCGATTACCAGGTAAGGCAGCGGCAAAGTTTTCCCCATCCTCCGGACGCCGATATCAAGGTAAGTTCGGCAGATATCCACGCCGATGGCAACCATACCCATTTTCATTAACCATTCCGTGGTCCAGGCGTAGCCCGCGCCCATATCCAGTACCACATCCCCTCGTTTAAGTTCCAGCAGGGGTAATACATTGCCCAGTCTCCGGATCAAGTGCATCGTATATTCCGGGTTGCCGGGATTAAACGGAGACGAGAAACCCGGACCGAAAAAGTCTGCTTCGGTTACCCTGGATTTGATGGAGATTTCCGATTTTTTATAGTTGGAGCCGTGATCTTGCACGGAAACCGGCCGGTTGGCAAAAGATTGCGATTGTTCCCACAGTTCTTTAAAAATAGAAGCCGGGAGTGTTTGTTCCCATGTTTTAAGAAACTCCAGGTCTTTTTCCCAGTTTCTCAGGTGGTCCGGCAGTAGTTCGGGGATAAGGTTACGGATAGGGAACCAGCGGCTGCAGGCGCGGGCATTACAGGCCAGGAGTCCGTTTTCTATTTCACTGGCGTCGTCTTGAGTGACCTCGCCGGGAGGAGGGATAATGAAGGTCAAATCGCCGCTGCAGGTGGGACAGCAAATATAGTTTAATAATGAATATTTCATAAGAATTCCTTATTCTTCCTTTGGGGCAACGGGTAAATAAACATGAACACGGGCGCCTTTACCCGGTTCGGAGTCCACGGTGATTTCTCCGCGGTGGCCCTTGACGATCCCGTGAACCACGGCCATGCCCATGCCCATGCCTTCCCCTACTTTTTTCGAAGTAAAGAAAGGTTCGAAAATCCGCGTCAAAATTTCAGGTCCCATACCGTGGCCCGTATCGCTGATGGTCAGGTGCTGGTATTTGCCGGGGGCCAGGCTATCGCTGCCGGCGTGATTAATTTCTTTTAATTCTATTTTCAGTGCGCCCCCTTCTGGGCTCATGGCGTGGATCGCGTTGTTGCAGATATTTAAAATGATCTGGAGCAGTTGGGTTGGGTTTGCCGCCAGTGGGGACAGGTTTTCTTCCAGCGCTACCGAGATATCGATCGAGGTGGGAATTGTAGATTGGAGAAATTTCGTCGCGTCCTGGATAATATCGCTGAACAGAACCGGGCGACGTTCTTCTTTGATTTTCCTGCTGAAAGTAAGAAGTTTGTTAACCATATCCTTGGCCCGGTGAGCGGCAGTAAGAATATGGTTCAAATTATTCTCCGGGAGGGAACCGGCCGGGGTCTCATCCATTATCAATTCCGTATAACCGATGATAACGCCCAGGATGTTGTTAAAATCATGGGCAATCCCGCCAGCCAGGGCGCCGATGGCCTCCATTTTTTGGGCCTGGCGGAGTCTTTCGTTAGCGGCGGCTAATTCGGCGGTTCGTTCTTTTACCAGTTCCTCCAGGTGCTCGCGATATTTTTCCAGGTCTTTTCCCGCCTGTTTTTTTTCCGTAATATCCCGGAACATTTCCTGCAGCACTTTTTTGCCGCCCAGTTCCAGGAGATTGGCTTTGATTGCCACTTCTTTAATTTTCCCGGAAAGGGTGATTACCTGCGTTTCCACCACCTTGCATTCATCTTTTTCACAGTTCTGCGTAAGGCAGAAGAATCCAGGGACCCGGTCCCCGGTAGTGGGGGTGGGCGGCGGCGGATAGAGGATTTCCTGGGATTTGCCGATCAGGTCGTGCTTTTCCCGTTCCACCAATTGACATATGGCCGTGTTGCAATCCAGGATTTCATTGGTTTGGGCGTCTGCCAGCACAATACCGTCGATGGCTACTTCGAAGAGTTTCCTGAATTTATCTTCCGAGATGCGCAGGTTATCTGCCGACCGTTTGCGCTGGATAGCCAGGGTAAAAAATTCAGCCAACCTTTGTATTGCCGCCAGGTCGCGGTCTGTATAATCTCTACCCGAATTAGCCAGGGCAATCATGCCCGCCAACTCATCTCCCAGCATCACGGGAAAAGCTAAAAAACGTTCCAGGGCCAGGTGTCCCTGGGGGACGCCCAGGGCGGCCGGGTGCGTATGGGGTGTATTGGTATAAAACGGTTTATGGGTATTTAATGCATAACCCCAAAGACCGTCGTAGCTCCCGTTTTTACCTGGAGGAAAGGCAATCCCCTGATTTTCCCCATCCATTTTACATTCCTTCTTAAGCATCGTGGCGAGGGTAGGGCATATAATGTACCTGGTTTCCGGGTTGATAATCGATACGAAGCCATGTTCGCTTTCGGTGAGGATTTTGGCTTGTTCCAGGATGACGTGGGTGATTTCTTCGATAGAGGTTTCCGGGGAGCTCAGGAATTTGTATAATTCCGCCAGGGCGGCATTCACGTCTAACTGCCAGTTCAAGTGTTCGATAATCGTGGTATCATCGACAGGCCGGCAACTGGACTTTTTCTCAGTCATTATTATTCTTCACCTTATTCTTTTCTCACATTAAAAAGTGATTATAGAAGAAATCAAAAAGTAATTCAACCCCTTGTTCTCATGTTCGAAAATTTGGCGTAAGGTAAAATAAATCCGCTGACTATTATGAACCAAACTTCAAAAAAGTCAAGACTATTTTGAAGTTCACTTCATTTTAGTCAGATTTCGGGATAAATTATTTACTGATGCGCTTATTGACGCTATGCACGTTAAACCCAAAATCCAAAACAAAAACTGCCCACGAATTACACGAATTTTCACGAAAAAAACAAGGTCCACAGATTGCACTGATTTTCACAGATTCAAAGAAAGCACGAAGCCTTTTCCGACGAGGTATTTTATTTTCTTTTATCTTTAAAGCAGGCGCTTTCCAGCCAGATATAAATGGGATAGAGTTTGTTGACGAATTTATAATAGCCGCGTCCTTTTTCAATGTCCTTGATGATGATACCCACTTCGGTCATGCGGTTCAGGAAATTTCCGAAAACTTTTTGCTCCGTTAGATTAAGCTTATTTAGAATATCATTTTTATGGAACTCCGGCTGTATAGCTTCGTCGATTTTTCTCAATATGGCGCGATATTTTTCGTTGCGAATGGCGCGATATACTTTGGGATCGAGGTATTTTTTACCGATCCTGTCCGCGGCTTCCAGGATTCCCGCCATGGCGTTTTTATCGTGGACAGTGTTATCGGTGACATTCCAGAAAATTGCGTCGCCGATTTCATGCATCAATATGGGTAAGCCATTGGAATATTCGGTCATAGTCTGCAATGCATCGGCGTCTATCTTCATCTGCACGCTTTCGAAGGCTTTTTTAAAAAATTGGGATACTTCGTCGTTATTGAGTTTTTCAATCTCGATGACCCGGAAAATTCTCAGCAGTGAGGGTTGGTGTTCGCTCAGTGCGTCTCTTATTTCAGGGAGTCCGATCAGCATTAAAAAAACAGGGAACTCCATTTGATGGACGGCGACATAATCGACGAAACTTTTATACCAATTGGCAAAATCGGGTTTTTTGCAGAATCCGTTGATATCGTCAAGGATAATAAAGAGGGCCTTTTTATCGTTTTTTATTTTTTCGGTGATATTATGCAGCGCCACGGGAAAGTAATTAACCAGTTCGGTGAGCTTTTTTTCCGGGGGATTAAAGTTCACATCGATGCCGAAAATCCCAACTTTTTCCACGTGGTTGCCGAAATAGTCGGCGATTTTCTTAAACCAATTTTTTTTATTGTGATCTTTGTATATGGCTTCAAATATTCTTCTTACCAATTCGTTCAGGGTTTCTGTGCCGCCCAGGAAAACGTGGGTGGCAAGAAAATTCTCATTTTCCTGGAGCCAGTAACGGGACATTGACGCCAGGGAGCTTTTGCCGATGCCGCGGTCCCCGGAAAGAAAGACATTTTCGAGTTTTCCCCTTGTGGATTGGTTGGCGTACCGGATAATCTCGTTAACTTGCTTTTCCCGGCCGACAAAAAATTCCAGGGGAACGGGTTTCCCCGGGGTAAACGGACTGTATTCTTTTATTTTAACTCCTTATCGTACTTATGCTCCAGCTATCTATATAATATAAGGTCCATATAATATTAAAATAAACTGTTTCCCCTGTCAAGGCTATCTTGAAAATATCCGGGCAAGATTCGCACGGGGCAGCGTCTTTTTCTTTCTCAAGGCATATTAACTTTGAAAAGAGATTTAGAAACATTTCAATACCATTGTAATGTTTTCGGGAATATATTATAATGGCATTGTAATGTTTTAAAAAGGCAAAAAGACTGGTGAAATATGGCGGTAAAAGAAGAACTGTTAAAACGGGTAATCGTGGAGCAGCAGGCTTTTCTTTACTCCCCAGGGGAACTTTGGAACCGGGAATATCAACCCGGGATTTCCGTTTCGCTGGAAAACGATCTCATCGTTTTCCTGACCGGTGTCAGGAGGGCGGGAAAATCCTACCTGCTAAAAATAGTTAAAGAGACCGCTTCCAGGCAAAAAGGACTGGAAGATAGGAACTTCCTGTATATAAACTTCGAAGATGAACGTCTGGCAAATATCGAACCTGATGAACTTTCCGGGATTATCGAGCTTTATTTCCGACTGTTCACGCCGGATTTAGATAAAAAAATGGTCCTCCTTTTCGACGAAATTCAGAACATCCCACTGTGGCACCGCTGGATAAACCGTTTATTTGAAGAGAAACGGTTCAAAATTTTCATTACCGGTTCCAATGCCTCTATAATTAAACAAGAAATCGGGAGGGTACTGACCGGTAGAAGTATTGCCATTGAAATATTCCCATTGTCCTTCCGGGAATACCTTTATTATTTTAAAAATACCCCGCCGGCCGCGGAGAAGGATTTTTATGATGTACAAAAGCGCGCTGTTATAATGAATACCTTTGAAAATTACCTGCAATCCGGTGGGTTTCCTGAATTTTTGAAAACGGAAAATTTTCAGGTGCTGCAGGAATATTTTAAGGATATCATTCAAAAGGACATTATTTACCGTTATTCCATCCGGTATAAGAAAGAACTCAAGGAAATCGCAAAAATAATCATCTCCGGTCCCGGCAATGTTCTTTCTTTAAAGAATATCGCTTCCGCCGTGGGCTTAAAAAATATCGGCACGGTCAAAAATTACATCGAATACTTGCAGGAGAGTTACCTGGTATTTGGCATCCCGCTGTTCAGCCCTTCTCTCAAGAAGCAGATTTACAATCCCAATAAGTATTACGGAATCGATCCCGGTTTGTACCGGTCGGTATCCTTCGGACTCACGGACAATACCGGCCCCTTGCTGGAGAACATCGTATTTCTTGAATTAAAACGCAGGTTAAAGGGGATCGATGAGTTATTTTATTATAAAACCCGTACCGGTAAAGAAATCGATTTTCTTGTAACCGGCGGGGGGAAAGTACATCTTTTCCAGGTATGTTATGACCTGGGAGACGACGCGACGCTGCAGCGGGAAATCCGCGCTTCCGTCGAAGCGGCCAAAGAGCTCGATATCCGGGAAGCAGCGATTTTAAACGGGAATCTAAAAGATACTATCGAACGCGACGGGATAACCATATCGATTATCCCCACCTGGGAATTTCTTCTCCAGTTCGATTAATCTCTTTCTGACAGTTCTGAATGAGTTTAGGGGCAGGCAAATTCTCAGGCAAATTCTCGGTCCCCCTTTTTTCCACCCCAAACGTGTATTGAAATAAAAACAGTTTTGTATTACTATATAGGATATATGTTTTTTAAAAGGAGCAAACATGATTGTCAAAGAAGTCGATTTAACAGGAAAAGAGTTCAGCAACTATAAAATAATCGGGAAACTGGGCGCCGGCGGCATGGCCACGGTTTATAAAGCCCATGAGTTATCCCTCAACCGCATGGTGGCCCTTAAAGTCCTCAGCCCCCGGTTGTCGGAAGATAGCGATTTTATCAAACGCTTCCACCGCGAAGCCCAATCCGCCGCCCAGCTCAACCACCCCAATATCGTGCATATCTTTGCCATCGGCGAGGAAGAAGGCTTTCACTACTTTGCCATGGAGTACCTCAAGGGGAAGACGCTGTCCAATATCAAAAAAGAAGAAGGCGTCCTCCCGTCCGGCAGGTCCATCGCCATCATCAAACAAGTGGCCGCGGCCCTGGGCGAAGCCCATAAAGCCGGCCTGGTTCACCGGGATGTTAAACCCTGCAACATCATGATCGATGACTCAGGCATTGCAAAAGTCACGGATTTCGGCATCGCCTTTGTTACCGACGCCAAAACCAAACTGACGCAGGATGGTTCCATTATCGGCACCCCGGAATACCTTTCCCCGGAACAGTGTGAAGGCAAAACCGTGGACGGCCGCAGCGATATCTATTCCCTGGGCGTCACGATGTACGAAATCCTCACGGGGAAAACCCCTTATGAAGCCGATACCCCGGTCAGCATGCTGATGAAAATCGTTAAAGGAAATTTCCCGCCCATCGGCCAGGTAAACCCCGCGGTGCCGGAACCGGTCCAAAAAATCGTTGAGAAAATGATGCAAACCGATCCCCAAAACCGCTACGCCAATGCGGATGAATTAATGATAGAACTGCAAGAGGTAGAAAAAGTTCTCACTATGCCGGAAGTACCGGCTGCCACCGGGACGGGGGCGGCGATAAAACAACCCGAACCGGCGGCAGTGACCCATTCCATCGAACCCCATTTCCAGGAAAAGAAAAAAAACAGCAGCGTATGGTCCGCGGTAACCGTGGCCGCCATCATCGTATTGTTAATGGGCGGGGCTTTTGCCGCTAAAGTTCTCTATTTCGATAAGAAAGCCGGGGCAGCGAAACCTTCCCCCGCCGTCGAATCCATTTCCACCGCCGCCGTAAATCCATCCGAAACCCCGGGAGCCGAATTGACAACCCAACCGGGACAATCCATTCCAGCCGAACAAACACCCTCAACCTCCACCGACACTACCCCTTCATCCGCATCCGCATCCACTTCCACATCCACTTCCCCATCCTCATACACATCGCCAACATCAACATCAACTACCCCTTCAACTTCAACGCCGACTTCTACTTTTACTTCCCCCACTTCGACGCAGCCGGCGCTTAGCGTCAAAAAGGCCGGGCCGGCGTCCAATTCATTGGTGGTAAGCGTTCTCGGCGACGCCGACAGGGCGGATATGATAACCGCTTATGTCCAGGCCGCGTTTTCCCGCGCCAACTTTGCCGTGGTGGACGGACCTTCCATGGGGAATGAATCCCTCGGCGGCATTGCCAGGTATCACCTGGTGGTCACGATAAAACAAATGGAGACCACCACGCTGCAGTATTACGGTTCCACTTCCGAGCAGTATTCTTTGGGTTTGACCATGAAAGCCGTAGAAACCCAGGGCGGTAAAATCGCTGCCGGCCCCTTCACCAGGACGGTTAAATATACGTCCTTGAATGCGGCGGACAACCTTAAAGCGGCGGTTGCCGGCCTGGCGGCCCAATTGCAAAAAGCCCTGGGGAAATGACCGCCGCCGTTTCGAACCGGTGCCCCTACTGCGGGGGGGACGATATCCTCCCCTTTGAAAACGAAGAAGACTATACCGCCGATTACTCCTTTTTCATTATCCTGCTGGCCGCAATACTGGTGATTGCCGGGTATTTGCTTTTCGTGGTTTCCACTTACCTGTATTTCCCCGCCGCTATTTTCATATTTATCATCATTTCTGCAAAGTTGGTCAACCGCAAAGAAACGCGGCGGAAGAAAAAGAAATTAGTCGAAAAAAATTTCCTGTGCGTGGAATGCGGGGAGAGTTTCAAGGCGTTGGGATAAAGGGTAAGGTGATTCGTTCTTCTTTCCTTCGGTCCATGGGGAGTCGAATAATAAAATGGGTCCCTTCCGTGCATTGCTCATCATAAATGATTTCCCCGTCATGCTGTTCGATGATTTTATAGGATATATACAACCCCAGACCCACCCCTTTATCCTCCTTGGTGGTAATAAAGGGCTCAAATAACGACCGTTTCACATGGGCCGGTAACCCCGGGCCGTTGTCGATCAGGTGAATCTCCGCGAATTGGCGATTCGCTTGATCCCCATTGGCGATGGACGTGGACGTGGACGTGGACGCGGACGCGGATGGCGGGACCACCATGATCTTAAGTTTTCCGCCTTTAATTACCCGGTTCTTTTTTTTGTCCCCGCCGCCCATAGCCTCAGCCGCATTCAATATAAAATTAATCAAAACTTGTTTCACTTTCACCGGCGAGCAATAAATAAAAACATTCTCTGCCAGTTCCAAAACAGTTTCGATGGGTCCCAGTTTTTTACTCCAGTTCAGGATAGACATGGATTGGAGCACCACGTCTTTCAGGTTCACGCGGGTGAATCCTTCCTTATCCAGGCGGTGGAAATCCAGGAGGCCCGAAATAATATCGCGGATACGCTCCACCTCGGATTCGGAGATTTCTACGGCTTCCTCCAACAGTGAGGGGTCATCCACGGATTTACCTCGCGCTATCTTTTTGATCACCTGGATACTGGTACTGATGGCCATCAGGGGGTTATTGATCTCGTGCGCGATACTGGAAGTCAACCGGCCGATGGAAGCCAGTTTTCCCTGTTTTATCATGCTCTTCTCTGCGTTTTCACTTTTTACTTTTTCTTGCTCCAACCTGTCCAGGGTGAGGTTTATGTTTGAAATAAGATGGGAGACTTCATCCTTTTTATTGTCATTATCGATACGTATGGAGAGCCCCTCGAAGCCCTGGATTTTGCCCATACTTTCCGATATGGACAGCATCCGTTTGAGAAGGTAGCGATCGATCGAACCATAAAGCAGCAGGCCCAGTAAGAAAACCAGGCTCATGGTGATAACGATAAACGTTATAATATGGATATTCATAACGCGGAATATGCGGTTATCCGTTTCAGTATACAGGATGACGGCCGGGGTATTATTAATATCTTTCAGTACTTGAAATACCGTAATTTTGTCTTTGGTTTCACAAAAGAGCATATCTTCATCTTGTCCCTCTTTTGCGCACGTGTTCACCAGGTAACGTTGGTCGTAGTCCAGGGTTTGTATCTTTTCAACCGTATAAGAAGAAAAACGATCGAGCATTGTCTGGCCAACGTATCGCCCCATCAGTAATACGCCTTTCCTCCGGGTTGAGCGGTTGCCGTCCAGGATGGGGTTGGCCACAAACATTACCGGTCCGTAGGGGGTGATTATGATTCCTTTTACCGCGCCCACTTTCCCCCGTATTTCCCGGTCTATTCTTTTTATGCCCCCGGGGATGCCCCCGGCGTTAAGATCGATGAAGCCTTTAGCCGGCTGGAAATTTTTATAAAAGAGAACCCGTTGGTCCAGGTCGAACACCACCACCAGGTCCATCATTCCTTCCGTTAACATGGCATCCGGCAGTACATTGGCTTCCAGTTCCTTTTTTTTTACCGGGTGTTCCATGTACATTCTCAAGTTCTCCCAATCGGACCAATCATTGCAAAGCAAGGCGATATTTTCTTCCTCGATGGACAATGCCACCTGGATTTTTTTTTGCATCTTTTTTATATAAATTTCTTTTTGATCTTTCAAAGAGGGAACCATGGTGAACCGGAAACCGAGGTAAAGGATAAGCGCCAGGATAAAGCCGGAAACCAACAGCAGCAGGGTCAATTTCTTTTTTAAGCTCACGTTCTTTAAGTATTTTAAACGAGTTTATTTTCCATGGCAGCCAGTATTGCCTGGGTCCTGTTGGCGACGCCCAGTTTCTTGAAAATTCGGTTCACATGGGTTTTTACTGTTTTTTCGCTGATGAAAAGTTTCTCGGCGATGGCCTTGTTTTTAAGGCCCATCACAAGCGTCCTGAGGATTTCTATCTCCCGGTCCGTCAACCCGAAGCGGCTTTTATCCGGCAGTGCGGTAGTGGTTGTTTTATACGTGGCCATATCTTTAAGGGATAAATAAGTGACAGACCTGCTGACCCAGATTTCACCTTTTTTTACATGGCGCAGAGCGCGCTGTAGTGTTGCGGAATCGAGGTCCGCGGAGAAAAAACCGCGAATCCCCAATTTTAACAGTTCCACTTTCTCCTGGTCTGTAAAGGACTCGTTAATAAGTACAGGTTTGATCCCCGGGTAATTGCGATAGAGTTCCGGGAAAATATCGAAGGCCTCGTCAAACGTTTTTATGCTGCAACTGGCGCAGACCAGGGCCACATCGACTTCCTGGGAAATCCTGTTGGATTTCAACTGGTCCACTCCTGGGAATGACTTTACCAGTATAAACTCCGGGGTGCTTTTTGAGAAGGTTTCCAGTCTTTCTTTGATCAGCGAATGATTGCAGAAAAGAATAAATGAAATCCTATCTTTCGCGGGTTCCCTTTTTTCCGGAGCGCCCTGTTCCTTTCGCCGTCCTTCCAGGGCTTTCCTGACAACCGACATAATCTTATCATTGGAGGAGCCTTTGGAAATGTAATCGGTGACCCCGACTTTCATGGCTTTGACAGCCGTTTCATAAGACGGAAAGCCGGTCATAATGATAATTTTTATATTCGCATCCAGTTCCCGTATTTTTTTAGAAACGCTGATGCCGTCCTCCGTGCTCATCCTGAGGTCTACCAGTGCGACGTCCACGGAATTTGCCGTCACCGCTTTTAATGCCTCGCTGGAATCGGAGGCAATGATTGGATTAAGACCCTCATTTTTAAACCAGATTTTCAGGCTTTTTAACACCTGGCGATCGTCGTCCACGATCAGGATCGTGGACGTGTCATTAACTTTTGTCGTCATTCCCGTACCTCATACTTCGTCTGTCGTACGCTTCACGCTTCACGCTGCACACTGCTCGTCGTATCTCGTACGCCATATGTCTGAATATGTATACCTCAAAAAAATAGCCAACCTCTTGTTTAAACTCATTAACATAACCTGCGAAATTAAAGGAAATTAAAGTGTCAAGGGAAAAATTATAAACTAAAACGGACAAAAATACAACCATAATAAAAAATGTACAACTTTAGTTTTACGTTTTTGGTGGATTATTTTCCACCCAAAAATACAACCAAAGATGTATTGACACCCACGGATATTTGTTGCAAAATATAATCTTAAAGTTTTTTTACCACTTACTATATTAATTTTTACTAAAAGAAAGCCCGGGATGGGCAATGCGTAAATACGCGATGGGACAGTGTCCCAACTCCAGCAAGGCCCTCCCGGGCCTTTCTTTTTCCCCCTGATTTCCACAACGAAACCGACTTGCAAATAACTGGGAAAACTGGTAACATACCTCCTTAATCTTGGAGGAGTCAGTACACCATGAACCGCATTACCTCGTTTATTATTTTTATTTCGATTGCCTCTTTGATATACCTGGGTCTGCATGTTTTTGTCTATAAGGTCATTACCGGCAACCTGGATATCCAGGTTAATACTAAAAGCGCCATAAAAATCTTTTTCTGGTTTTCCGGGCTATCTTTTCTTATCGGGACCTTTCTCTCCCGGGCGTTTAAAATTCATTACCTCAACTACTACGCTTATGTATGGTTGGGTATTATTGCCGTCAGTTTCTTTGTCCTCCTGGCGGCTTATACGGCCGGGAAATTCGCGCCTTCCCGGGTGAGGCTGTTCACTATCGTCGGTCTGTGCATCACGGGTATCATTGTCCTGGTGTCGTTGTTAAACGGGCTTCGCAAACCGATAGTCAGGGAGATTACGGTTCCCATCAAAACATTGCCTGCTTCATTAGCGGGTTTTTCCATTGTGCATCTCTCGGATATTCACCTGGAAAGTTATAAATCAAAAAAAACAATCGGTTATATCGTGGACAAGGTAAACGGGTTGAAGCCGGACCTGGTGGTAATTACCGGGGATTTGATCGACAGTAACATCTGTGAAGATGCCGCGTTCTGTGAGCACCTGGAGCGATTAAATGCGACTAATGGCGTCCTGGCGGTGACGGGCAACCACGAATTTTACGCGGGGCTGGATATTTTTAATGAACTGGCAAGCCGCTCCAATATAAAGATATTGAGAAATGAGAATGTGACGGTCGCCGGTTTGCTGCAAGTGGCGGGGGTGGATGACGATGAAGCGCGCCGGTTCGGCGGTAAGGGACCGGACCTGGAAACGGCGTTGAAAGGCTGCGATTTAACGAAACCGGTTATTCTTCTTTATCACCGGCCGGATAATTTCGCTGCCGCAGCGGCGAAGGGTGTGGATTTGCAATTATCGGGTCATACCCATGGCGGCCAGATTCCGCCCATGGACTTGCTGGTCTGGCTGTATTACAAATATCCTGCCGGCCTGTTTAAAAAAGGCGACTCCTTTATTTATACCAGTTACGGAACGGGGTATTGGGGGCCGCCCATGCGTTTCCTGTCCCGCAATGAAATCGTTAAAATCACCCTGTCGCCATAAAAATGCCCACAAAGGCACCAAGGCGCTAAGAAGCACTAAGGGTGGAAACGGGGCAATCTGTTCACTTAATTCTTATCACAGGTCAATCGATCAATATATCCAGCGAAAACAACCGGTTTAACATATCCTCTATAAACTCCTTATTACTTGCCCCTTTAGATTCTATAATCTCCTTAAATAAATTCTCTCCATTACACATATCCAGCATCTCTTTGAACTAACCGGGTAAATCCGACCATTTCATATCAGCCACTAAAATATAAAAGCAACCGGAAGCGGAAACCCTGTCTTTGTTCAACTCCTTATATAACGATATAACGCTTGCCGGTGAGATAGTCCGCTCCGTTTCATGCTGTCTTGCACGAAATTCGTACTCTTTGCGACGCTTTCATTGAGGATGAAAATGGTGAAAATGGGACAGTCAAAGATTAGGTCCCAACCACATATGCCCTATCAGTCAATTTTGCAGATTATGAGACAATTCTATCCTACCCCTTTTATTGCTGCATCTGCCGGATGTAAGTTAATTTGAAAAATTGAAAGTAGATTGATCCATTCCCAGTCCCTATAATCTTAACACCCTGGTAGTATACGCCCAGTACGCATCTAAAAATAGGCGCGGACGAATGTTTTTACGGTTTTCGGATTTCTGAATACCCGCTATTGCTGAATACCCTCCGATGGCAATTCCCTCCGAAAAATTCTTCATCCGGTAACGCAATCGACCCAGTATTCCTAATTGACCATTACAACCCACTACTTCATCGATTATTCGCTGTGGTAGGTGCGCTTTCCCTTCATGTTTTATTCCGCCCGCTGCATACACAAATTGACGATACCACTCGACTCCAAATAAATCCGCTGTCACTTTTACATACGGCGGTCCATATAAGTCTTCCGACCTCTCCAATAAATCAACCAGCGTCAAGGGCCAGAGTAACTTCCCGGCTCGTACAGGCGACCGTAACCGCAGCCCCAAACTGCTCCACCGATAATCTTCC
>JAPKZK010000049.1 GCA_026393835.1 Candidatus Aminicenantota bacterium
CATCGCGGTAAGCCGCAACCAAAGTTAAAGCGGCCTCCCTTCGGGAGATGCTAATTAAATTGGGGGGAATTAGGCACCTCCTTATCCCCCCAAACCCCCCAACCACCACCTTTCCATGTCCCCCTCGCGAAATTATGTCAATGGCCGGCAATCGGGATAAACAGGCTAAAAATAAAAAAGAAAAATAATTACAGCCATTTTTTGGGGCCTGTAATGCTTTTCTATAAAGGTTTTCCAGACCACTGCATGAATATTCTAGCTAAAAAAAACAGAAATTGCCAAATAGTTTTACAGATTGACACAGATTGTTTTTTCCTCGCTTCCACTCTTTTTTTTCTAACCTTCTCACCCTCTTACCTTCTTACCTTCTTACCCTCTTACCTTCTTACCTTCTTTTTCTTCCGCTCTTACGCTCTTTCTCGCTTCCCGATTTTTCTGTATTCGTTTGAGGTCCTGTTTTTTAGTCGCGAAGGTCCCGGTGGGACGTTTTTTATAGGATAACCCACGTTTGGATTACAAATGCAAAAATAAACTATAGCGCTCAGATAAATTGACCCGCTTTTGCTCAGATAAACTTACCATCAAACTATAATCCGGCATTTAAAACAGGTCAAGAACGATTAAAAAAAAAAGCAAACAAAGGTTTTTTTAATTTTTGTTTTTTTGGCCAAAATCTGAACAATGATCGGTTGTAACAACGTGGAACACATTATCGATCAACACCTACTTGGTGGGCCGGGAGTTGGTGAAAGACGAGAATGTCACTAAGTTAAGGCTATATTCTCAATTTATGGGGTTTTCCAGACCAATCGATAAATCGCATACTAATGGGAGGCGGAATATTGCCCCAGTCAGTTTTATCAGGTTTCATTTTTCTAATCACTTGATGATTTTGAAAAGGCACATTATTCAACCATGTAGGCTTAACTTAGTGACATTCGTGACAGACGATCTTTTTTATAGATGGCGCTTCTTCACTTTATTGTTTTTGTACTATTCAGTCCTCCAGAATTTGAGTGAATATAAAAACAGTCCAATACATAAAAAACTTATCACAATATTGAACAAAATATATTGACTAAACCAAAAACTCCCCATTAAAAAAATACTTGAAAATATCAGGCTTATTACCCATAAAATTTTATCATTATCATCAACGGAGACATTCCAAAGCTGAGTAATTATAGGAGATACGGAAAGCAACAAATAGAAAATTTTTAAACTTGTAGCTTTATAATCGAAAAAACCTAAAAAATGAAATAATAAAAAAAACAATATGATTTCGACTAAATCCAAAAAAAAAGTTAGTATTCGATAAACACTTTGTAATAAAAATGTTTCCATATAGAGAAAACAGAAAGCCACCATTATAATTACTCCAAAATACGTGGTTATATCTTTGAAACAAGCATTTATTCCTTGCCTAATGAAAATCCTATTTAGTAGAACTATGAATCCCGTTCCTAAAACAGCTGGATAAAAAAGATTTTTCATTAATGCCAAAAGTTTTGGACGCCCCTTCTTTATCGATTTTTTAAATTTCAGATAAAACAACGAGACTTGAGATTTATGATATCTTGACGATATTTTTCGGTGCGATATTTTATGGTTTCTCATCGATTACCTTCCTTTCTTCACTAAATTTTAACATCGAGAAGTAAAACCTCCATTGGTTGCCTATTTACCTAAAGAAAATACCAATAAGATTAACGCAACTCCAAACGTGTTTACGTCATCAAGTCCTGTGAGCAAAGATTCTCCTGGCGCACGTAAGGATTGACGAAATATCTATAAACTGGGCAACTTTGCTTTCCCCCTTTATAAGTTAATTAAAATAGAATCAAACCAAAAATCATGCAGCATGGAAATAACCAATATAAGAATAATTATAAATGATAAGAGGTTCGGAGAGGAGCAAAGAAAAAGTGTAGTTGCAAATCCAATAAAGATGAAAAAAAAATCAGATACAAACCACCATCGGTATTTAATTAGTAAAAGTGGGTTAAGCTCGAATTCCTTTCTATAATGAGATAGCATTGACCCCACCCACAGTGAGTCAATAAAAAACAATGTTAAGATCGCCATTGAGAAACCAAGTGGAGCATTTATTAGAGTTTGCGCTCCTATAATAGTTGCTCCCCCTAGGGGTAGTGAAACCCAATCGCTCGAATTGAGTGAGATTTTACAAAATTCTTCCAGATATTTCATTTCAGATGAGTAACTGGCGATATAATAAATTCCGACCAAAGTAGCGATAAAAAGTCTCACCCATGCTTCCCATTCAAGTCTGTTTGATAAGTGAATCATTGCTGCTGATATAAGTAATGTTGCCCCAGAAGTCAGAAAATTTAAAATAAGGGGTTTGTCCCATGATTGCTGTTCATTCAAAGTTTGATTGTGGCTTTTTAAGCATTTTTGGAGATATATGAGGATGGAAGAGTTCAATTGAAGTTTTGCAACAAGCTCGATTACCCTTTTTTTCAACTTTCCTTTTGCTAATAAACATTGAGGAGGAGCAATCATTACCTCCACACTTAGGCAAAGTATATCCTGATCCGGTATTCTTATTAGACGATCTACGGAGGCAATGCACCATGCAATATCATTCCCCATAAAGCATACAACCAAATCTTTTTTTTCTATTTGTTTTTTATAAGTATTAGTAGCATTTGTGACCAACACTTCGAATTTTTTCTCGCCATGCTGAGCATTTTTGATGGTATCATTGGATGTGCGTATACAAAATACACTCTCATCGTCTGTATTGGTCATCGATTTGTGTAGAGGACTTGAAGAGTGTTTTTTGATGTGTCGCCATGAAGCAATTAGAACTAGGGGATAAAAAAAACTTAATATTAAAATCCATATAACAGTAATCCGATATAATTCTTCAATTGGGGGGAGAAAGTTGTGTGTTGCAATGATTAATGAGATTGTCAACAAAACAAAAAAAACCCCAAAACCCACCACGATTTTCACCCATTTGATTATTTTCGTTGGCGGTGTTTTTAAGATGGATATTTGGGGTTGTAATGAATTACAAAAAATATAAGGCCATAATCGTCTATATAAGGGAATTGCAAAGATAAAAGCAAATAGACTAATAATACATGATATAAAAGAAATAACGAACCACTCGTTTACATTTATTGTCTTACGCTCAAACAATGGTTTCCAGTCTGTAGGCACTCCAAATTCCTGGGCTACTCTCATTCCACTGAACGCCGCACCTCCAAGCCAAGGCTCATCAGTATAATCACCAGCAAAGTGTATATTTCCCACTGGAAGTTGTAATTGCCGGAGTTTTGTAAAATATCCCATATTGGGGATAGGCTCTCCTATTTCGAAACGCCGTACCTTCATATCAAGACGTGCATTATGGATTTCTGGAAAAATTGTCAAAAGTTCATTCCAGATATTCTCAGCAATAGTATTATCGGCCATTCGCCAGAGAGGTGAGTCTGGTGTAGTTGGCACTATACATAGCATAATCATTGGTTTTGAAACTGACGGAGGAGTTAAGTCACCATTAATTGCATTTACGTCAATCCAACCTGAAAAGGTGTATCCTGAAGCTACAGCACCTAAACCCCGTTCCCAGGTGGCTTTAGCCAAAACATAAGCTACACTAATGTATGAACCATAATGGACGTTCCTAAGTGCATTTATTTTCCATTCAGGAAGGTCATTTACTATTTTCATACATATTGGAGCTGGTACAGATACAATACAATGTCGAGCTCGAAGGAGGATTGACTTTGAATCAAATTTCACTTCAATCGTTACCCCTCCATCTACACTTTGAACACTGGTTACTTCTGCATTGTAAATAATACGGTCCCCGAGAGTTGTTGCGAGTACTTCTGCAATTTTAGCCGTTCCTCCCTTAACCACATCAATAGGTGATAGAATGTCTGTAAGTAATTCTGCAGCCCATAATCTGGAAATATTTGAAATAGGAGCCGAAGAAGCAGCTTTCAAATACGCCTCAATGAACTTTCTTATATTTCCTTCCAGATTTTTGTAGAGGCTATCCGCAGTTTCCATATCAAAAGATTCGCGTTCTTTCTTAGATTCTCTAGCAATAACTGTTTCTCTATAGGATCGAGAGAGGCAGGAAATGATTCCCCAGATATTATGAAATCCATTTCCCGAAGAAGTGAAATCTGCAAAATATTCATTATTAATGACAAACCCAACTTTTACTGATGTTATCGTATGATGTTGCATTGGAATTTTAAGTTTCGAAATAAATTGGTGGAAAGCTATGTTTTTATTTAGCAAATATTGAGTTCCCCAGTTCATTATCATTCCTTTAATATCTTCAGATTGCATACGCCCCCCAGGTCGATCTTTTACTTCAAGAACTAAAACATCAGAGTTTTGAAGATAGAATGCGGCAGAAAGTCCCGCCATCCCTCCACCTATCACGATAGTATCATATTGCTTGTTTTGATCAGGATTAGTGAGTTGATTCCCCCTTCCAATCCCATTAATCAAACAAAAAAATAGTAAAAAAAATTTTATATTTTTAGGGCACATATGATTTTCCTCAATAGCTCTTTATATAATTTTTTCTTTAAAGGTTGATTTTATTTTTTGTTGTATGGAATTCTAGATAAATCTTTTTATAAGCTGCCGCCACGGGAGCCTTACCTTACTCCTTTTCGCCCTGCCTGCCAACTCAGCTTTTAATTTATTAAACATCGCCGGTTTTCCCGCGAAAGAAATATTTTTACCACACAAAAATTAAAAATTCAAGATATTTCTGAAAAAATAAAAAAGCGGACTCCGTCAGCTTTTCGGGAGAATCTAATTAAATTAAGATAGCCCAAGAGTGCGCAGAGGGCACATCGCTGCAAGACGCAACCAAAAGTTAAAGCGGGCTCCCTTCGGGAGTGGCTATTAAATTGGGGGGAATTAGGCACCTCCTTATCCCCCCAAACCCCCCAACCACCACCTTTCCATGTCTCCCCGGCGAAAGTTTTTCAGTGGCCGGCATCCAGTTCAAACCCCTGATAAGGGGACGACTCTACGTAAATTAATGAAATTCGATTTTGTAGGGGCAGACCTGCGTGTCTGCCCAATTAAAATTTCTATTTTATAGGTTAAAATGAGAATTGCTGACGCGGGTACACGAGTATCCTTGACTTTGCCATTTTTTTTGATATACTTTCCACCTGGAGGAATAAATCAAGGTAAGAATATGAAAGAACAAATCCCGGTCAATCCCGAAGTATTAAAATGGGCAAGAATCACAATGGGCTTAACAGAAACCGCGGTCGCCCAAAAATTAAATAAACCCATTGAAACCATCAAAGACTGGGAATCCGGACGGGCAGCCCCCACATATCCCACTCTTGAAAAAATGGCCTACGACTTGTATAAACGACCCGTTGCCGTTTTTTTCTTTCCCTCCATTCCCCAGGAAGATGGACAAAAAGTAGATTTAAGAACTCTCCCGGATGAAATTATCGAAACACTGCCCCCGGAAATCATCAAAATGTATCGCAAAGCCAAAGTATTCCAGATCAACCTGGCCGAACTCTATGAAGGAAAGAAACCGGTTGCCGACGACTTCCTTTTAAAATATAAAATGTCTCTTTCTACCGATATAAAAACCCTGGTCAAAAAGCTAAGAGTTGAACTGGATATAACCAAAGACACCCCATCCCATTGGAAAAACTACGATTCTGCATTTGAAGGGTGGAGAAGCCTCCTGGAATCCAGGGGCGTTTTGTATTTAAGGATTCATTTAAAAACGATTCATACTCGGGGTTATGCGTGTTTGACAAAAATTATCCCGTTATATTCATAAATAATAGTATGCCGAAATCAAGGCAGATATTTACAATTTTTCATGAACTGGCGCATCTATTGTATAGAACCGGGGGTATTGATGTCCGCTCGGAAACTTTTTTTAGGCAACTCAAAGGGGATTATTCCAGGATCGAGGTCAAGTGCAATCGATTTGCCGGTGAATTCCTCCTACCGGAATCCCGGCCACGGACGAACACGGACGGACACTGACTGAAAAGATGAAAATAAAAGAAAAACACGGTCCCCAGATGACACGGATTTACACAGATTTATAGAAAGCACGAAACTCGAAGCACGAAACTAAAAACTCATTTCAAACAACCGCCCGGAATCATCCCGGTCATGAAGCCTTAACACAATCTCAGCATCCGGGAAAACAATCTTATTTTCCCGTTCATCCCGCGGAATATCCGAATCGATAACCGTCAACATATACTGCAAATTATACTCCCGGCAAATCTCCCGAACAACATTCAAAAAATTGACCTTCTTCCTGTTATCCAACCCTTCCAACGCACCGTCATGATAGACAAACCGGTAAAAGGACCGGTTACTGTAGGTTATTAAAACCGCTATATCAAAAGCCATACACAGGAATTTTTTGTAAGTGGTTCCATACCCCTCTGCCGTGACTTCCAGATTTTCCGGGTCCTGGATATCCGCATGAAATTCGATATTCCCGTCCCTATTCTGAAAAATCGAAATAATCGCCGGGACATTCAAAACCGCCTGGATAAACTGGTTAAACCTCCGCCTGATCTCCGTGTAAAAATTATTACCCCGGGCAATCAATTCCCGGATGGCCTCGGTTTGCACCTTTAACGTTTCATTCAATTTCTCAATCTGCGTTTCCAGTTCGCCGACCTTATCCAGGTTCGCCAGCTTCTCATCCAGCCGGGCAATCTCCGCATCGATTTTCGCTAACGACTTCTGGTAAAACTTGAATTTCCCGTAGGAATCCTTATCCTTCAAGACCGACAACAATTCACTCTTCATGGTTTCGAGACCGAGTAGTTCCTTTTCAAGGGGTTCCAATTCATCGTTCAACTCCGCCAACCGTTCCGCCATGAATTTTTTTCTTTCCTCCGAAACCCGGTAATTAAAAACTTCAAGGTCCTTGTACTCCTTGACCAGGTTATCAGGGAAGAATATCTCTACCTCTTCGTATAAGCGTTTGAGTTCATCCGTATCGATGCGGGGGACGCTGGTCTTCATGGACTCCCCGATTTTTTTTATCTCTTCCGTCATATTGTACCGGATCGTATTCAGGGTGGCAATCCTGGAATCCGTCTCATCCACCAGCTTTTGATTGATCTCTTTATCCTGCAAATAGAAATTAAAATCATCGATTTTCTTCTCGATCTTGTTTTTTTCATCCGTCTTCAAATCGATAATGCCTTTGATCTTATCACTTTCCCCCGTACCGATGGAAAATTTCTCCTTCACTTGTGCAATTAGATCGAGCAATTCCTTTTTCTTTTCATCGGTATCATACTTGTCCAGCAGGCGTTTCCCGTCAAAGCCCAGCATGTCGAATAGAAACGGTTTCCATTCGCGGTGTTTTCCCTGGTATTTACTCAATTGGAAAACGTCCAAGAAATCTTTCTGCTTCCTTAAAAAGTAAGAGATCGTTTTTCGGAACCCCCACTCCGGGTCCACCACATCGAAAGCTAGATACCGGTCTAATATCTCGATGGCCTTTTCCAGTGGTAAGTTCTCGTGGTCCCATTGGAGGTCTTCATCAAACCCCGCTAATTCGGTGGGATTGAGTTTAAAGGATATTTTCGACAGCTTATCGACGCCGCGTCGGATTACCAGGTGCTTTCCCGAATTGAGTTTGATTTCCAGGTAAAACACGTACCCCGTAAACCTGGCCTTATGTTTTTTAAATATGTGCTCCGGCAGCCTGTTAATATCTTTTAGCAGCAAAAAGTCCAGGACATCGATCAGTAAAGATTTCCCCAGGTTATGCGTATCCTTGTCTTTATTCTTCCTCTCAATGGGTTCTCCCAGGATAACATTAAAGCCCGGGTTGAAACGGATATTATGGAATGGCTTGTTATTGGTATATATTTTTACCAGTTTCATGATATTTATGAGGTAATAAGTTCGAAGGAATCGATTTTCCGGTGGTATTGAATTTTCCCCAACAGGAAGAGGAAAGACAAAGAAGGTAGATAGACCTCTTTGACTTTCACGTCGATTTTGCCCCTGAGTATGGACAGCAATTCATCGAAGGTCAATATCCCTTTATCTTTCAAGGTTTTAAGTATTAAACCGCCCACATGGATAACCGAAAACCTGGGATCAAGATGTTTATTCGGCTTCAGCATTTTTTATTCACTAACCCCAATGTCGCAATTATAGTACATATAATGCAAAAACACCCGGATCAACTTTCTCCTGTCTTTTAATCCCGGAGAGTTTTCAAAGATATAATCGAATAACGTTTCCAATAATTCTTCAAAAGCAGAGTATTCACTGCGTTTGATGACGATTTTTCCCTGCAAATCCGATACGGTATTATCATAATAATTTTTATATTTTAGGTTAGCGGGGTCCTTAAGAAATATCTCTATTTTATGGAAATCGGCCAGGGAATTCTTCTTCATAAAATCGAAGCTCCCGCCATTGGGGTGATACGCTCTTTCTCTTTAAAAACACCCTCTTCCTTTGTCTCACATGGATGTCAGTGCGCCTCTTCATCAAGAAGTTCCACGTTTTAAGAGTATTGAATACCACATTGAAATCATAAAAGCAAGAGGAAAGAAAAAAAAGGAAGCGCGGTAGAAAAGATAAAATGACGAATGATGAACGATGAAAAAACAGGAGTCAGGATTCAGGGGTCAGGGGTTAGGGAAAATGGAAGCGCGGAAGACCGGAAGCTACGAAGAGCGGCAAAAAGCACACACTCCTTATCTATCTCCTATATGGCCTTTAATACAGGCTAAAACAGATTCGATATCGGTTTCAGTTGACTCTCTTATATCTTCCTCATTTAAAACATGTTTGTGATGGGGAAATGTACCGACAGTCTTCCAATGTGCTGCATTATCCCACCTTATCCTTAAATTCCCGGTTTTGTCCATCCAATGATAGACATATTTTCTTGAATTATCGCTGAATTTATAATCTCTGATAACCAATAAAGAACCGTCTCTTAACGCCAGTTTTATTTGAATCCTTATCTGCTCTTCTTCGATTTCATACCTGATGATTTCGAAATCGGTAATAATCGGCTGGAATTTTTTAAGAATATTAAACACCCAGAGACCTCTTCTTCTCATCGATCGTTCTCAGTGCATTGGCTGCAAACTCCCAGTCCATCAAATCGTCTTCAACTTCAAAATCTTCCTTTCCTGAGGTTTCTACTTTCGTTTTAAAATCGTCAAACTCCGAATTGTATTTTTTCCTGAATTGATTGTATTCGGCCCGATACCTGGATTCTTTTGTCAACAGCATCATAATGGCTTCGTTTTCCAGTATAACGCCTACATCACTGATACCGAAGCTCTGGAAAACGTCTTTAACCGCATCTTTTATTTGCACTACCTGCATATTGTCCTCCGGGGATTTAATATATACCCTTCACTATATTTTGTCAACCATGTTCCTTCTTTGCTTCCGATTTTAAGAAAGAGCCGAAATAAGGAAGAGGGGAAGAGGGGAAGAGCGGTAGAAAAGATAAAATGATGAACTATGAATGATGATTGATGAATAAGAAGAAAACAAGGATCCGAATCCGACAATGGAAGAGCGGGGAAAAACATTTCTTTTTCTTCGCGCCCCTTCGCGGTCTTCGCGGCTAAAAAACAGGAGTCAGGATTCCTGGAATACCCGGTTATTTGTCACCTTGCTCTTCATAGTTTCCTAATCCGGCAAGTTCCCTTTCAAGTTCTTCACTACTCGGTAGACTACTTTTTAAATTATCAGGTAAATAACGGCTAAGCTGATACTCCGACACTCCGATTGGTTTGTGAATATCGCTCAAGGCATATTCGGCAACCAGTTTATCTTTGCTTTTGCACAGCAAAATACCGATAGTCGCCTGATCCCCATCCTGTCTGTATTGACTGTCAACAGCCTTAATATAAAAGTTAAGCTGACCGGCATGTTCAGGTTCAAATTCACCCGTTTTTAATTCCACAACCACGTAACAGTGCAAGTGTGTATGATAAAACAACAAATCTATAAAAAATTCCCGCTCTCCCACTGCCAAAGGAACCTGTCTGCCTATATAAGCAAATCCGGCGCCCATTTCTAGTAAAAAGTGAGTTATTTGCTTCACCAACTCTTTTTCAAGCTCCAGTTCGTCATATTTCCCTGTCATGCTTAGAAAATCAAAAACATAGGGGTCTTTCAAAGTTTGGATAGCAAGATCGGATTGCGGTTTTGGCAGTGTCGTAGAAAAATTGGTGAGCGATTTTCCTTCGCGCCGATAAAGCCCGCTTTCGATTTGATGAACAAGAACACTGCGGCTCCAGCCGTGCTCAATGGTTTTATGAATGTACCATTTCCGCTCATCGCTTTCCTTTATTTTTTCAAATATCGCAATATTGTGATACCAGGTTATTTGTGCAAGGACCGCTTGCACAAATTCGCGATCAGGGTAATGCTTCGCAAAAGTTCGCATATACTTGAGGTTACGCGGGGAAAAGCCTTTCATATCAGGGAATTCATGTTTAAGATCGGCAGCCAGTCTGTCGATAATTTTCGCTCCCCATCCTTCTTTATCTTGACTTTCCAGTATCTGTCGGCCTATATCCCAATAGAGAAGGATTAACTCACGGTTTGCGGCAATCGCTGCCTTTAACTGAGTTTCTTTTATTCTCTGTTTCAGACGCTTTAAAAAATCGCCGTAACCTTCCGGGACAAGCTGCCTTGTACTATGATTCTCAATAATACTCATTTGAAATTCCTTTTAATACTAAAGTTGGCTGTCAATGCGCCTATTCATCAAGAAGTTCCACGTTTTAAGAGTATTGAATACCACATTGGAATCAGGAAATCAAGAGGAAAGAAAAAAACTTGGCGCCTTGGTGTGCCGGCTTTTGGTGGCAAAGTTTTTGAAGAGCAGAAGGTGAGAGCGAATGGAATGATGAACTATGAATGATGAAAGAAAAGAAAACAAGGCTCCGAATCCGGCAAGTTCCCTTTCCAGTTCTTCAATACCCGGTAGACTTTTAAACGGATATGCCCCATGGGATTTGTGCAACAGCCTGCTGCACAATTAAAATCTCCGGGTAGATAGCCGCCGATTTTTTCATTTCGATATATTCGTATTTAGATCATCACCTTTTCCAATCGTTCGGCAAGCCAAACTTTGATAATGGACTGCCTGGGAACACCGAGACGTTTTGCTTCTTTATCCAATAACTGGATCATCCAGACAGGAAAATCCAAATTGATTCTTTTCTGTTGTTGATTCAATCTTGTCGCTTTTGAGATATCAAGGCAGAAAGATATATCTTCGCCAGAATCAAATTTTCTATCTAAGTCCTTAGCTTTCATATATTTGAACCTCCTCTTTTCTAGTTTGCCGACCACTAAAATTCTGGGTTCACTAAAAATCTGGGTTCATCAACGGTTTTCGCCGGAATCTTAATCAAGTCAGGATCATCCCATAGAGCTTGAGCCTCGACAAAATCAATGCCGTGTTTTCTCTTGTTACTCTCACTCTTATGGAGATCGAATTCAAACCTCATTTTATTCATGGTATACATATTATACCGGTGGAATACAAGATGTCAATCCTTAAGTTTTTTCAAAATAAATTTTGGTTCTTCGGTGGGGGAAAACCGGGAAAACCGGGACAGACGAATTTATATCTTTTTTCCGGGCCGGATCCAAAGTCAAAATGAAAATGATTGACTTTTTCCCGCTAACCTGCTAATTTATATCCCGGTACAAATAATTTATTAAATAGGAACGACCGTATGAAACCTAAGGAAGAGTCAGGTTTAAAACGCGCCGACGCCAGGATCATTTTACCCACCCTGCTGGCCGTGGCCTTGTTTATCATTTCGATTTTTGCCGTCATTATTCCTGCTTTCCGGTCCAATATCATGGACCGCAAAAGGGACATGACCCGCGAATTAACCAATTCGGCATGGAGCGTCCTCCTGGAATACGCCGAAATGGAAAAAAAAGGCCTGCTGTCCAGGCCGGAAGCACAAAAAAGGGCCATCTCCGATATCCGTTATTTACGCTACGGCGAAGAACGCAAAGACTATTTCTGGATCACGGATATGCTTCCCCGCATGGTAATGCACCCTTATAAACCGGAACTGGACGGTCAAGACCTCTCGGGCAACCTCGGCGAAGACCCCACCGGGAAAAATTTGTTCGTGGAAATGGTGGCGGTCTGCCGCAAAAGCGGCGGCGGTTTCGTGGAATATATGTGGCAGTGGAAAGACGACCCCACCCGCATCGTTCCTAAATTATCCTATGTCAAACGGTTCGAACCCTGGGGCTGGATTATCGGCACGGGTATCTATATCGAAGATGTCAAACACGAAATCGCGGGCATGACCAGCCGCTTGATTACGATTTCCACGGTGATTATTTTTATTATTGCGCTGCTGCTTTTTTATATTACCCGGGAAAGCTTGAAGATCGAAAAACAACGCCTTTCAGCGGAAAAAGGTCTGAGGGAATCGGAAAAAAAATACCGCGTCCTGGTGGAAGCGTCTACCGAAGGCGCCATCATGGCCCTGGAAGGCAGGTTTATTTACGCCAACCAACCGATCCTGGATATGCTGGGCTACTCCTCGGAAGAATTTAAAAACCTGGACCTTTACGGCATCATGGCCCCGGACGCCGGGGAAAACGACCCGGGATACCTTTATTTTAAAGCCATCATGGAGGGAGTGGGGGAACCCGCGCCCGCGCAATTGGAGGCCAAACTTAAGAAAAAAAACAACGAACCTATCCAGGTGGAATTAACTATTTCAAAGATTTCCCTGGGGGATGAAAACGGATTCATTATTATCGCCAGGGATATCGGGCGCCGGAAACGCATCGAAGAAGAACTGGGGCAAAGTAAAGAAAAATATAAGGTCCTTACCAATAACCTGGATATCGGGGTCTTCCGTACCGCCTTCGGCCGCAAAGGGAAATTTATCGAAGCCAATCCAGCCGCGGTTAAAATCCTGGGCTTCGACAGCGAAGATGAACTGCTGGAAATGACTATTTTCGACTTTTTCCATGATAAAGACGACCGCGTAAAGATTACCAAAGAACTGCTGCGGGATGGGTTTGTCAAAGACCGGCTGCTGGAATTGAAGAAAAAGGACGGCGCACGCGCCGCTATCGCCATTTCGGCGGTGCTGGTGAAAGACGAAAATGGGGAAGAACGGTATTGCGACGGCGTCCTGGAAGATATCACGGAACGGAAAAAAATCGAAGAAAACAGGGAGAATTTAATCGTGGAACTCCAGGCCGCCCAACTCTTTTTTAACCACCCCATCCGGTATTTTCTCAAGGATATTGTTTATTGTTCGATGAACACGCCTATCCGCAAAGCCGCCGCCATCATGAATAAAAAGAATTGCAGCGCGATATTGGTCTCGACGGGAGCCGATGACAACGATACGGCGAGCGGGAGCGTGAACGGAAACGGGAACGAGAGCGGAAACGAGCAAAAAGGGAACGGGCGCTTCGTCGGTATTATAACGGACCGGGACCTCCGGGGCCGCGTACTGGCCGAAGGGATCGATCCCAACCGCCCTGTTTACGAGGTGATGAGCGCACCCCTGGCGGCTATCCCGGACAGTGCATTGGTTTTCGAAGCCATGCAAATGATGCAAGAAAAAAATATCCGCCACCTGGCGGTTAAGGATCACGGCGATAACGTGGTCAGCCTGGTAAGCAGCCAACAACTGGCGGATATGCAGCGCAGTTCTTCGGCTTATTTGCTGAACGAAATCCACGAAGCGGGATTGGTGGAAGACATCGTAACCACCCTTACCCGGCTGCCCCAACTGGTCAAAGCCCTGATCGACGGCGGCGCCAATTCGAAAAATATTTGCCGCGTGATTACCTCTATCTCCGACGCCGTGGTGGAACGGCTGATCGGCTTTGCACTGGCGGAAATGGGCCCGCCCCCGGCCGCTTTCGCCTGGATGGCCCTGGGCAGCGAAGGGCGAGAAGAACAAACCCTTATCACCGACCAGGATAACGCTATTATCTATGATAATATCGATGACCCCCAACGGGCAAAAGAAGCGGCCCGGTACTTCTTAAAATTGGGCGAAAAAGTGTGCCGGTGGTTGGATGTGTGCGGGTATAAACTCTGCAAAGGGGATATCATGGCCAAAAAACCCAAATGGCGTCAACCCCTTCAGGGTTGGCAAAATTATTTTACCGGGTGGATCAACGCGGCCAACCCCCAGGACTTGCTGGAGGTGAATATCTTTTTCGATTTTCGCTGCGTCTACGGGAATAAAGAATTGACTTCCCGGTTACGCGCCTTTATCGATGAGTTATTAATAGAAACGCCGGCGTTTTTCCAGTATATGGCCAGGAATGCCCTGCTGTATAAACCGCCCATCGGGTTTTTCGGCAACATCGTGGTGGAATCTTCCGGCGAAAATCCCAGTACGTTCGATATCAAAGAGTCTATTAAACCGCTTGTTAATTTTGCCCGATTGTATGCCTTAAAAAACGATATCCAGGAAACCAATACCCAGGACCGCCTCTATCGATTGTTTATTAAGAATATATTAACCGGGGCCGGTTACCGGGAGATCGTCAAGGTCTATGATTATTTGATGCAAATGCGGTTTAAACACCAGGCCCAGGCGTTAAACGAGAACCGGAAACCGGGTAATTTTATTAACCCGAAATTACTGACCGATATCGAGCACATGCTTTTGAAAAACACATTTTCACAGATCAACAATTTCCAGAAACGGCTCAGTTACGATTTCACCGGGACGGCATAAAGTCAGGGTAAGTAGGCTTTTAATCGTTCGATTGCCGCATGGGGTTGGGATTTGAAACATTCGGAGATATAAGGCCCGTGAAAGTTGATTTTCTCCAGCGCCGCCAGCAGGGCTTTCCAGGGCACCGACCCTTTACCTACATCCAGGTGCTCGTCGTACCGCCCCCCATTATCATGAATATGAACGCAGGCGATTTTATCTCCCAGCTTCTCCACGTATTCCAACGGGCCTTCATTGGTATTGGCATGCCCGGTATCCAGACAAAATTTCAAATACCCGGAATCCAATTGGGAAAAAATATAATGGAAATCGTTAATATTATCCCCCAGGAACGAAAACCCGGCTTCATGCCGGGTCGGGACCACGTTTTCCAATGCCAGGACAACCCCGTGGATTTCACATTCCGGCAGGATTTGCCCCAATACCGTGCATAACCTATCCAGGGCTAACGGCCTCGGATCAGCCCAATTATTTTCCCTGTGAAAATTTCCCAGGTGCAGCGTGATGTGGGTGGCCCCCAGCCGGTGGGCCAGGCGGATGCACTTTCGCAAATATGACTTATAGTAAAGCCGCACCGGCAGGATTGCCGAACAGGGATTGATGTTGTAGGGAGGATGTAAACTAAAGGAAATTCCGTGCGCGGCGGCATACTCCCGCACCCGGTCAACCCGCCCCGGCGTAAATGTTTTTATTCGCGCATGTTTCCTTCGCAAATCCAATTCCAGGTGACGAATACCATGTCTTAGCACATAATCGAAGTATTCTTCCAGCGGCTTTTCCGACACCATAAATCCATAGATATTTTTTTCTTTCACTGAGAGAATCCTTTTAGGAACCAGGGACCTTTTTGAAAAAAGCCCTCACGGAGGGCAAGGTCCCTGGACCCCCAAAAATTTTTGTTTATTAAAACTTTTAAAAATAAAGAATCCAGGAATGCTGGAATCTCAAAGTTTTCTGCCGCGCCTGGTTCAAATAATCCGTGATCCAGTCGGAAACTTCGAATCCGACTTTTACGGAAGGAGAAAGCGTCACCAGGAAATTCCCAAAAATGGATGTATTCTTAGACCGATTGCCACTATTAAGAGTGGCATCATCCGGGTCATCCATGCTGTAACCCAAACTCAATTGGAGCTTCTTCGACGGGTTGGCCACCGCGTTTACATAGAAACCTTTGGCCTTGATTTCCTTGCCGGTAACCGTGTTCACGTTTTGAATGATGCCGCCCATGTAAGTACCGAGGTTTTTCCCCGTAAAAAACTCGGCGATAATTTTGAATTTCGGTGAAAATACCAGCAGCATATCGGCATTCAACGAATCGGATGTATAATCCAGGATGCCTTTGGATTTGCCGTAGTGACCGGAAACACCCACTTGCAGGGACCCGGCTTTACCCAGGCCGAATTTGCCCCCGATACGGCCCTGGAAAGTGGGGAAACCCGCGGCTGAACCGTCTTCGATCCCGTCGGTATCATAGTCGGAAGCAATGGTACGGAAAATTCCTGCCTGGAGTGTAAATATGTTTTTCCCGGTTTTGATATCCTTGCGGATACTTAACTGCGGCCTGCGGTACCCGATATTACCCGCGCCCCAGAGAACCGAATAATTAAGGGTAACCGGGTTCAAGGGCGAGATAATGTCCCAGGTCTGCCCGGCGGTGATTGTCAATGATCCGTTGGAAATCTCCAGGTAAGCATGCCTCATGAAGTTATATGGTTTATTTTCCTCGGTTCCGGCGCTGTGAAAATCCACTTCCATTTTGCCGGTTACTTTGAATTTCCCGAAACTGAAGCCCGAAATCGCGACTCCCACCCGGGTTTCCCTGGCGGTAACGTAGAACAAACCGCTGCTGTTACCCGGGTCTTTGGCCCATATGATATAGTTGCCGTGGGAAGAATTCCCTGTTTCATAAAGGGCGTCCAGTTTGATAAAACCGTAAACTTTCAGATCGGGTTTTTCTTCCGTGTCGCCGGCAAAGATCATAAAGCTTACGGACAGCAAAACAAAACATAACGCAAATAAAGTTAATTTTTTCATTTTAAATTTCTCCATTAAATTTCATTATTTTTTAATCGCGTTGGCGGTTTCTTTTTTTTTAGTTAGCAGGGAGACCACGATCAGCGTCAGGAAACTAAGGGGGATGGAAATGATGCCCGGGTTCGACAGGGGGATGGGCGCAGTGGCCGGGTCGAATCCGTATTTTGCGTACATTTCCGAGGATAACAGGATGATGGTAAGGGAGGAGACGATACCCACCAGGATGGAATAAGCGATGCCTTTGGCCGTGGTTTTCTTCCAGAAGAGCAGCATGAGGATCGCGGGTAAGTTGGCGGAAGCGGCCACGGAAAATGCCCATCCCACCAGGAACGATACGTTCATGCCTTTGAAAAGAATCCCCAGCGCGATAGCCACGCCGCCGACAAAGACGGCTGCGATTTTACCTGCTTTTACTTTTCCTTTATCTGTCAGTTTAAGATTGAAGAAGCGGTCCATCAGGTCATGGGCCACGGCGCCGGAAGAAGCCACGATCAACCCGCTGACCGTACCCAGCACCGTCGCGAAGGCAATGGCCGAAATAATGGAGAATAAACCGACGCCGAAGTATTTAGCCAACAGCGGCGCCGACATGTTACTGCTCTCCACATCCAGGACGCCGTTGGTCATGGCGCCCAGTCCCATGTAAAGGGTCAGGATATAGAAGAAACCGATAGCGGCAATCGCCACGATGGTTGATTTCCGGGCATCCCTGGCGCTGGGAACGGTATAGTAACGGATCAGGATATGGGGCAGCGCGGCTGTACCGAAAAACAACGCCAGCATCAGGGAAATAAAATTCAGTTTCGACCAGGGAGTTGCGCCTGTATCCACTTTGAATTTTAATCCCGGGCGCATAATCGCATTACCGGGTGTAGTTTTCTGATACCAGACAGTGACAAGGTCGCCCCCGTCTTCGATAGGTAGGGGCAGTTGGACAAACGATACGATTTCGCTCTTTTCGATAGTGGAAATATAAGAAAAAGGATCCAGCCCCTCTACTTTATCCACTTCCTGGCCGTCTTTTACCAGCTTGCCGATATGGCCCACCTGGTAGAATTTCCCGGCTTTTTGCGGTTCGCCGTTGTACAGGGTTGCTCCGTCCGCGGCGACTGTTTTGGAAAGAACTTCTTCCAGGGTAAAAGCATCGTCTTTACCGTTCAGTTTCCACCAGCTATTAATTCCCGCTTTTTCCAGTTTAACAAAGCGCAGTCCTTTATTTTCGAATTCACCGGCCAACTTATAATCGGGGCTATCGATGGAAGTAACAGATCCCCCGGAAACAACCGCGGGAATGGATTTAAACTCATGATAGTCCCGGTACGGTTTTTTGGCCAGTCCGTTGCCGATCAGGTAGAACGTAAGAATAGTCGAAAAAATGATCAGTAGCCCGCCTTTGATAAACTGCACGTAAGTAGTGGAAGTCATACCCGCGGTGGCGACGATAAAAATAACGATGCCGCCCACCAGGATAACGCCGACCCAGTGGGGCATGCCCAGCAAAGGGGTAACCAGGTCCCCGGCGCCCACCATTTGCGGGATCAGGTAGCAGATGGACACGATCAGGGTGCTGACGGCGGCCGCCAATTGGATACCTTTGCTGTTAAACGTCGAATCCAGGGCGTCGGCAAAAGTGTATTTTCCCATTCGTTTCAGCGGTTCCGCCACCACGAAAAGGGCCACAACCCAGCCGGCCAGGTAGCCGATGGAATAAAGGAACCCGTCGTACCCGCTGAAAGCGATCATACCGCAAATCCCCAGGAATGACGCAGCGGAAAGATAATCGCCGGCAAAGGCGACGCCGTTGACGGCCCAGTGAATCGTTCCCCCAGCGGCATAGTACCCGGCGGACGATTTGGTCTTGTTGGCGAAATAAAATGAAATCCCAAGCACAAAAAGCACAAAGACTACGAACAATATGATGGCCAGAGGTGATACCGAATAAATCATTTACCCACCTCCGTTTTCGTGCTTTTTTTGTCTCCAGGTTCGGAAGGTTTGTTCATTTTATCTTCCAGTTTGGTGCATACGTGGTTGTAGACCACGCCCATGATAATGGCCAGGAAAATCAATCCGAAGCCGTAAACCACGGCCAGGTTCAGCCCCAGGAATACCTGGGCGCCCATTGTCCTGGGAGTTAGAGTGTTGATAACGATGAAACCCGTGTAAATCAGCGAGTAAACCCCGAAGAGAATCAAACCGATTTTTGTTTTTAAAGCGATGGCTTCATCTTTTTCCAATTTTGCGGCTTCGCCGTGAAGCATTGTTTCCTCCTTTTTGCCAGTGTTGTCCCCTCGTTGTGTGGGATAACGTTGAGAGTAGACTTGGTTTTTTTAGTCGATATGTTTAAATTTATATTTTAACATATATAGATACCATTATTTCAAAAAAAAATCAATACGCCGGGGTCGTAAACAGCAATTCTAATTTTGAACCACCGACAAGTTCGTATGGTAGCTATCTATTCTCCTTCAAAACCCAGAATTGGTTCGATACCCTTTCTTAATACCCATATGTGCGCGATTTTTTATTTCAGGGGGTATTCTTTTTATCTGATTTCACTTATTGGATTCTATTTTTACATACCCCAGTCCCGCTTCTTCCCAAAATTTCAGTAGTCTTGCCATTCTTTCCACATTCCTGGTCACTGGTCACTGGTCACTGGTCACGAATCACCAATTGCTCATTGCACTTCTGTATCTATGTATCTATAACTCTCGGAAATTCCAATTTCAACCCTTTTATCATATAATTCATCAATGATTCCCAACTGGCAAAATAAATATATTTAGTCAGAGACCGAAGGTCCTGAAAAAAAATTTTCCTTGTCGGCAGTTCTTGACGTATTAATTTGTACTTTTCATCCACCATATCCAGTACGGTGTGAAACAAAAAAGCCAAAAGATTAAACGTTAACAGCAGCATGGACAGATTCTTTTTCCCATGTCCAAAATTATGCTCCAGGTGATAACCTTTCGTTTTGAGAGTGTTATTGTTCTCATTTTCTATTTTCCAGCGTGCACGACCATCGGCTACGATCTGTCTGACATTCTCTTGTGATATCTTCAAATTGGTGACAAAAGCATTTTTATATATGATTTTTCCACTCCCCTCACTTGTGGTAATCAGTTCGCACCAATTCACTTCCCGTGCATCTGCACCATCACGCAGAGGAACTCCATTTAAAAAACGATACGTATCAACCAAAACCTCTTTACCTTTCCAACGCCGTATCTCCACTGTCTGTATATCTTCTTTTAATAGTTTCACATATTCGTAGAGGGTTTTGTGAGACTCTTCTTTACACACCAATATAAAATCAAGACCTTCCGCTAATATCCTTTCACACATCGGTTGATGGCAATATAGATCATCTCCTAGTATAGTAACTCTCAACTCTTTAAGCATTGGACCATAGCTCCCAAGCCATCGCTTAGATGCTTCATTCTCACAATCCTGCTTTTGATGGCCATCCTGTGGTATTATGAATTCGGGTATCAAAGAAATGACTTTCTCATTATCCGGTTTTACTATCACTGGCGTAATAACACTGTGCGAATAAGTGATACTCCCATCCTTATGATGCGTTTGGCTGCAATTAGAGCAATGGATATTATTTGAACTAAAATACTGGGTCCCATCTAGCGCCACCAATAAATGATTATTATATGAGCGAAATTGATCCAGATAACCCCTTTGATTCAGTTCATCTAATATATAACTAAACATCGGGAATACCTTAGCTGCTGGAACTTTATCCAGAAGGCTACGAATATGATTGTCGCTGAGAATCTCCTTAATCCCAAAAAGACTTGCCGCATTATTTTGACCTTGCGTCTTTTGCATGGTTTTCTGATAGGAAAGAAAGGAACTGTTTTGAGAAAATAATACCGCAAAACCTCCTAATGCAGCATCTTTCAAAGACTTACTGATGTTCTTTCCAATTCGGCAATCAGGAAATGTTTTAATTAATTCGTGATATTTCTTCAACATACTTTTAAAACCGAATTCTTTCGGTAACTTTTGTTCTTTTTGCCTTTTTAGCCTTTCTTGCCTTTTAACTAAACTATTGCTTGATGTTTTTTTCAATTCTTTGTTTGCCATAGGTTGAATAGTATACCATTTTTTTTAGATAGAATCCAGCATTCTCGTTTTGAAATTCCAATTATGGGAAACGTGTTTGAGATATATCACAATGTCCATTGACGGAGGGGTATAGCTGGTAATTCAATCAGAAAAAATCCCCCTACCTTCTAAATCTTAGCGTGATTCCAAAATTTTAAAATTAGAATTGCTGGGTCGTAAAAAATGGCCGGCATGAAAATAAATGTTTTCCTTTCCTCTTTCTTAAATCCCCCATCGGCCTGGGTATTAGTGCGATGGGCCGGTGTGGCCCCGCCTATCTCGGCTTGAGCCGTTCGGGTGGGGCCGCACCGGGAATCATCGGTAAGCAGTAGGGTCTATACTATGTCAGGTTATCCTTGCAATTACAGGGCGGTACGTAGTTGTAACCGGGGGGAAGACAAACAGCGTCACAAGGCACAAAGCCGCCGCCTTTCATCTTCCGGAGATCCTGTTCACTCAACGACGATAGAAACGGCATTAAGACATCGGCTGCAGCCAACGTTTTTTCCGGCGTCTCAATGAAATCAAACTTAATTTTGGTCATTTTATTCCTCCTTTATTTGTTGATCGGTTTTATTTGCAGTCTTGATATGGTAATGATACTGGAGAAACTCTTTCAGATTACCTTTGCTGATGTGACAGAGATCGATCCGGGCATTCTCGAATTTATTTTTTAAAGCAAAGTGGGGACACCGTCCTTCACATATGGGTAGATGAAAGCAGCGCTGGCATTTGGGCTCATCGAAAGGATCGGCGCCGGTCAAATACCGGGTTAATATTTTGTTGTTAAGCCCCCCCTTTTGACTCACGTTGCCGACGGATTTCTCTTTGACCCCGATATCGGTCCAGCATTTGAATAAATCTCCATTGGGGGCCGCCAGGTAGCTGTTGACATGCCTGGCCATGCATTCTTGTTTTGATAAGGTAGGGAAAAAATTCAGCCCGGTGATGCCATGTTGTTTAAATTGCCGGATAGTAAACTCCGCTTTCATTTGCCGGTCCAACAGTTCATCCGGGGCCGAAGAACATGCGCCGAATTTTTCGTTTACGAATCCCGGGTAAATAGTGAATTGGTTTCCCGGATACCTTTTTCTAAGATATTTGTATAATGGCGCATAATCATCTTCGTTCGAGCGGTCGATGTTAACGCGAATGACGATTTGGGTTGAAAGTTCCTTTTGCTTTTCCATCAGGTAATCCAGGTTCTTTTGAATCATGGCAAAGGAATCCTTATTTTTCAAATGGGCGCGGCGGCGATTATGCACTTCTTCAAGGCCATCGATGGTGATATGAATATGCTTGAGCCGAAGAGTTTCAAATTGGTCGACTTTGTCTGCGTCCATCTCATAGCCGTTGGTAATCAAGCCGGCATAATAGTATTTAAAATCCATTTTTTTGAACCGTTCGGTGAGATGTAAAATACGGTCAAAGGCCAGGAGGGCTTCGCCGCCATACCATGTGACATAAAGGTTCTTGCATTCCGTGAAATTTTTTACAAACTCGATGAGTTTATCTTCGATTTCATCGGTCATATAAACAGGCGGGCGACTGGCCTCATAACAATAGCTGCAATTGAAGTTACAATCGAGCGTCGGGGCGACGGTAAGACTCATGCCCGCACGATCATACCTTTTCAAATGTTTGGTTAATTTGACCTGGTAATAATCATCCAGGTCGTTTTCCGTAATGATTTTGGCTTCCAGCAATTTTTCCAGCAGCCCGGGAAATTGGCTGAAATCGAAATTTTCACTATTCTTCTTGATCTCCAACATCTGTTTATATCCGTTCCGGTCCAGTTGAACGAAACTATTACTCAATGAATTATATAGAAAGTACTCCTCTTTTTCCGAAGGAAACATATAATTGTACTTCGACCACTTCATTTTTTTTACTCCTTCATGGCTCATGGCGCATCGTTTTCCGAAGGTGCGCTTAAAATAAAATGCCGGTGATGACCCCGCCAATCGTGACTTGAACGTTTGAACGTTTGAACTGTTGAGGCGAGATCATCACCAGGATAATCGATAAGCAGTAGGGGACAGGTCACGCGTTACGCGTAACGTGTTACTCGTTATGCGTAAACCAGGGTGGTATAGCAATTACAGGGGCCGTAACCGGGGGGAAGACAAACGGCATCACAATCGCGAAGCCCGCCTTTCATTTTCTCGAGATCCGCTTCACTCAACGTGGATAGATGCGGCATCAAAGCATCGGCTGCATCTAACGTTTTTTCCGGGGTTTCAATGAAATCAAACTTGATTTTGGTCATTTTATTCCTCCTTTATTTGTTGAATTTAGATTTGAGAAAGGGAACCATTGAGAATCATGCAAAAATTTTGGATTCCCTGATTGTAGAGTTTTGATTATATTCCAAAAGGCCATGAAAGTCAAGGAGAAAAAATTCCTTGACAAAAATTCCCATCCGGTGTATTCATACATATATTATATATCGAAATAAAGGACAACGAATATGAAAAATCTGCGTTACCACCACATCGGCATTCCCAACGTCATCCGGCGTGACCGGGAAGATTATTTTGCACCGGCAAAAATGTTTCATACGAATTTTGACGACAACCCTTACGGCATTGAATGGCTCCGTTTCGAACCCGGCAGTAGTTTACCGGGACTGGCGAGGGAGTATCCCCATATCGCCTTTAAAGTGGATAACCTGGACGCCGCCCTGGAAGGGAAGGAGATATTGATCCGGCCCAACTGTCCCAGCGGGGGGGTGAGAGTTGCTTTTGTGGTACACAACGGGGCGCCGGTGGAGTTCCTGGAGTACGATGAGTCCCGGCAGGTAGTTAATTTCCCCCAGGTTGAAACCCGGCGTTTGGCGCTGCGGCAAATTATTTCGGAAGATGCGGAGGATTTATGGAAGCTGCGCAACAATTCGCGGATTATGGAATTTATGGATATCTTGCCCATGCAGTCTGTCCGAGAAGCATGGGAAAGCATCAATCACCTTTCCCTTAATTTTATAGAAGAACAAATCCCCATTTGGGCAATCGCTTTGAAAGAGAACAGCCGCGCTGAAACTAAAAACAAGATGATCGGCTATGTGGGGTATACTCGTTGGGATAAAAAGCACTTCCGGGCGGAAATAGCGTACGTGTTGGAACCCGCCTTTTGGCGCAGGGGGTTTATGACTGAGGCCATAGCGGCGGTTCTGCAAGTAGGTTTTGAGCAGATGGAGCTCCATTCGGTTGAAGGCAATGTCAATCCTAACAATAGCGCCTCTATTAAGATACTGGAAAAGTTTAATTTCCGCAGGGAAGCTTATTATAAAGAGAACTTCTATTTTAACGGGAAATTCGTTGACACTGCCATATATTCGCTGTTGAAACAGGATTTTCCCGGGCCGCGGGGCTGAATCTGCCCCATCCGATATCGTTTAATAATGATCATTTTGGGGTAATAAAGATCAGTTAGGGGTGTACATCCCGCCTGTCCCCATTCCATTCCCCAAGATTTTGTTGGCCTTCCGAAAGATTTTCTTGACCTTCTCCAAAATTTTTCTTGATACCGCAAAGATTCCCTGGAACTCAGTGAAGTTTTTCCTTAACCCTGGGAAGTTTCCCCGGGAATCTGGGATGTTCCCCCTTTTCCGCTCTTCCGCTCTTCCTCGCTTCCTCGCTTCGTTTTCTCACCTTCTCGCCCCCTTTTTTTTAGACTTTTTTCTTTTTATCCGCTATCTCCCGGCAATATTCCTACTCCCGGCAAATTTTTGTGGATGTCCGCTAAGTTGATGTCGATTGAGGCAAATTTTTGTGGCTGTTCGCCAAAAACATGCCGATTTTGATATCTGTTTTGCCGGCTTCCGCCAAAGGGAAGCCGAGCGAGGCAAAATTTTGCCATTAACGGCAAATTTTTGCCGATATACCGCAAAAGGGGAGCCGATTTCCACATCGGTTTTGTCGATTTCCACCAAATGGATGCCGATTGAGGCAAAATTTTGCCGATTTGGGCAAAATGGCTGTCGATTTCCGCATCGAAGTTGTCGATTCCCACAGAATGGATGCCGCTTGAGGCAAATTTTTGCCGATCGAGGCAAAATTTTGCCGATGCCCGCCAAATCAATGCCGATTTTCGCAAAATAGATGCCGGTGCCGGCATCCTATCCGGGGATTTCCGCATCCGGGGTGAGGACAAAGGGCAGACACGCAGGTCGCCGGTACGCCCCTACCTAATTTTCGTGTTTTCCGTGTATTTTGCGGATCATTTTTCTTCGCGGTCCTTCGCGTTCTTAGCGGCTAAGTTTTTCGTGTTCATTCGTGTTCATTCTTGTAATTCGTGGGCAGGTGTTTAATAGAATGATGAATGATGAAAAAAAATCCGAAATTCGATTTATCACCGGAGGCGATTGTTGACAATATTTACTGCCTATGCTATAAACTTAGAGGATGAAAATTTATGGAAATTAAAAACAAAATACCATTCGATATCGATATGCTCAACAAATTCTTCAGGAAGCAACCGGTTACAAAAGCGTATATTTTCGGCTCATATGTCCGGGGTGATTACAGTATTAACAGCGATGTCGATTTCCTGGTAGAATTGGAGAGGCACGTTGATTTGTTTCGTTTTATTGGGATCAAACTTCAGCTTGAGGCGCTGCTCCAAAAGTCAGTGGATTTAGTTTCGGCCCGGGGGATTTCCGAACGGATAAAACCGACTATCGATTCAGAAAAGGTCTTGATATATGAAAAATACATTGACGGACAAAGACAGGTTGTATCACATCATTGATGCAATCAAAAATATTGAGAATTTCTCCGCAGGTGTTAGTTACGAGACATATATCGAAGATTATAAATTGCGTCTAGCGTTAGTAAAATTACTGGAAATTGTAGGAGAAGCATCTAATGGGATTACCCTGGAAACCCAGGAGCGGTTTCCGGAAGTCGAATGGGCTGTTTTAAAGGGAATTCGTAATATATTAGTTCATGAATATTTCGGCATCGATTATGATATTGTCTGGGAGTCAATAACGCAAAGTATCCCGGCTTTGAAAATTAAGATCGAAAAGATATTTAATGAATTATAAAAGGTGCGAAAGGGGCAGACAAAATTTTCTCTTCTGAAAGAAATAATGCCCACTCATTGGAACCATAACAGGCGAAAAGAAATCCCCAGTGGTAATTTGTGAATGGTGAGTGGTGGAATCTGACCTTTTTATGTTATAATATAAGATGGTAAATAAACCGCTGCCTGGAAAACCCGGAGAGCCGGACAATCAAATACCTGCCGACAAAGAATATTCAACTACCCTACCTTATGAACAACTGCGGGGCGAAGGTTTAAACAGTTTCCAGTTATTGTGTTTCCGGGTTCTCATGGCTGAAAAAAAGACCCCCCATTTCTTTGCCAGGAAAGGCCAGCGTGATTACGGAGTGGATATCCGGGTCAGCGAAGATAACGGCGAAACCACGGTCTACCAGTGCAAAAACGAAAAAGGCAGCAAAGACAAACTTAATGAAAGCGACTTTAAAAAAGCTTTCGATAAATTCTATAACGACTGGGTCAGAGAACAAAAATTGTCGGCTCCCAACCGGTTTTTCTATTGCACGTCGGCCCTGATCGGGAAGGATCAAGGTAGCCATTCGGCCTTTATAAAAGCCAGTGACGTTTTTAAAGAACAGTTCCTTAAAGAATGGGGCCAGCCTCTCCAGGTGGCTTCCTGGACCGTACCACCCTGGATGAGAAGCTGAAATATTTTCCCGATATCGTTTCCGAAATGTTCGGCGCTGAAGCGGCTGCCCGGCACTGCCGCTTTTACGGTTGGGACAGCGATCTATTTATAAATGTACGGGAAGATGGGGGAAGGGACCGGTTCCTTCAAGAGTATTTCAAAAAAAAGGAAAGAATCTATATCCCGCCGCATAAGCAGGAAGAATTGGATGAAAAAATCAAAGAACACCGCAAGGTTTTGATTTGCGGGTTCTCCGGGACCGGCAAGACTTCGCTGGCCCTTGCCCTGGCCGAGGGATTCTCGACCGGTCCTTCCTCTGAAATTATCCCCCCTTATGTATACTGTTATTACAACAATTAATAGTTAAGGTGTTTCAAGTGATCTTGTAACCAGTTAATCGGTTATTTTAATTGTTTAACTGTAAAATCCCATCAATATAGTAACCGATCGAAAAGGAAAAAAGCTGGGGGTAACATCCCCCAG
>JAPKZK010000080.1 GCA_026393835.1 Candidatus Aminicenantota bacterium
AAAAAAAATTTTAGGGATGGTATCGATCCTAAAAGGCCTGATACCGATCCTTTGGGAATCGAATTAACCTCTGTAAGGATTGAGAGCGATCCTTTTGGATGTAAATTTACATTCCCCAGGGGGATGATATAATACCTTCGACGGCTGATATAATAGAAAAAAGGAGTGATCCGGGCGCTTAAAGGATTCAATTAATAGTTCTAAGGGTTGGAATAGGAGCTCGAGGCATCGATCTATCGGCAAAAAATGTGTTACCCATTCAAAATGAGAAAGAACCATAATAATTTCGTTGCCAGATAGAGATTCCCCTTTGATTTTGTTTTCTATTGATATAACGTGTAGAGAATGTTTTAAATTGGCGAATAATTTCCGATAACGTTGGGGCGGGTTCCAAACCCGCCCGATTCGATGTAGGGGCGGGGGCAGGTTTGGAACCTGCCCCTACAATGCGTAGAATTCCGTGAAAGTGATTTGGCATGATGATGAATGAATCTAATATTATATTTAAATTGTGATTTGGTAAATCATTCCAGGTGTCTTCAACGATCTGTCCGATATCATTCAATTTCATTTTACCATTATCTATTTCTCCAAATATACATTCCGGATTTTGCGTACACATCGTTACAAAATAATTACCCGGCTGCGAATAATCATAGCCGTTCAATCGAATCGATCTTCTATGGTGTTTTTCAGGATTGTAAGCCATTTGCTTTTCCCAGGTCCCTTAATTGAAAATGATATTGATCTCCATTATTTCTGAATAACTGCCGACCCGAACCGGCGGCCCCCACGTTCCTACCCCACTGGTAACGAAAAAATGCGTGTCCCGGAATTTTTTATAACCCCAGTTGAGTCGATAGATCAACTTCATTAATAAATTGGCCGGGAATAGTTGACCGGCATGCGTATGCCCGGAGATGTGCACATCGATCTTTTGCTCCTCGACTTTCTCCAACTCCGATATCCGGTGCTCGATCATGATGACCGGTAAATCGTCTTTTATATCCTTCATAACCGCTTCCAGGGGTTCCCGCTGCCTGTCCGAATTATCATTCCTGCCCAAAATATAAAACCGACCTTCGATATTTTCAATCTTGTCCTGCAGTAAGCGCATATTGCTGCGGGTTATAAATTGAAGGGTTTTTTCGGGGTAATATTGTAATTCGTGATTGCCGATAATGGTGTAAACGCCGTACCTGGATTTTATTTTTCTAAAATCCGCATCATAATTTTTCCAGTCGACGATGCTGCTCCGCTCAATGGTAATATCCCCGGCAATGATTACCAGGTCCGGGTTAAGGGAATTTATTTTTTCCACTATGTTTTCAAGAAAATGCGGACCGGTGATGTTACTTAAATGGAAATCCGCCGCGGCCACGATTTTCAATTTCTCTAAGTTTGAGTGTCGCCTGGGGACCTGGATATCGTACGTTTGAACCCGCGGGTTGACGACATTATAATGGCCGTGAATAATCAAGGCGGTAACGCACAGGATAACCAGGTAAAAGCCGATCTTGCCGGCTGTTTTGTTTTTTAACCGGCGTCCCGGGATGATTTTGAAAAAATGGGTTATCGCCGCCGCGGCTTCCAGGCCCACGGTGAATAGGAAAAGATAACCCATGACCACCAGCGAATAAAAGAAAACCAACAGGAAAATGCGCGGGCCGGGACGACTGTATTCATACCACGCCAGGGGCGACGCGACGAAAGGCATCGCTAAGACGAAAATGAAAAGTAAACGGGCTAATTTCCCCGGGTAAACTTTCCTGGCCCTGGAATATAGGAAAAATGAAAAGTAAAAGGAAAGTATGAATAGTGTCCCGGTTACGTTGATGAGTATTCCCACGGTTACGGGAAAGGTGAAAAACCCGATCGCCGTATACCAGGCAATCTGCCGGGTATTTATTTTCCCCTGGAGTAGGGGCGGGGTTCTAAAATATACAAACCCGGCAAAGACCAACTTCAATATGGTGGATACAACGAGGATGACTATTATTTCCCGGCCCCTAATGAGCCCGTTGGGGAATGGCCTTATTCCAACGATGAGAAGAAATACGGCATACAGGAATAAAACCGACAGGATTCCTTGCAAGATTGAACGCCGGGCCGCCCGGTTATCTCCTACCTGCTTAAAATCCCGGGCCGTAATGAGACTGCCTGCAACCGGTCCGCCCAACATTGTTGCTATTAACACGGCTCTGCCGGTCAATAGTTTTATATTTGTTTTCTTATCTGCCAATTTTGTTTGCCTCCGTGGGCTGGAAATCGATGTGCAATTCTTCTAAGCGGTTGAAATCATCCCCCTTGCGGATGCAGCGGATGGGGGTGGCGGTTATATCCAGGACAGTGGAACCGCTGGAGGGGGGCAAAATACCTTTGTCGATGAGCACCGGTAAAAGGCCTTGCCCCGGGATGTTGGAAAAAAATTCCCGGATTGTCGCCGGGTCATTCAACGGCGGCTCGCCGGAACGGTTGACCGAAGTGGAAATAAGGGGTGTATTTAAAATCTCAATCAATTTTAATATACCCGGCGCATCCGGGATGCGGATCCCGATCTTATCGTTGTTCTTTAAGAGTCTTTTGTCCAAAGTGCCCGATGCTTTAAAGAGAAAGGTGAATTTTCCCGGCAGCAATTTTTCCGATAACTCATAGAAGATAGTGGGGATGGTTTCCACCAACTGTTCCAGCATCCGGATACCCGATACCGCGGCAGAGTAGGGCAGGTCTTTCCTGCCTTTGATGCGGTCGATTTTTGCCATGGCCGGCAGCGAGAAGAAATTCCCGCCCAACCCGTAGAGCGTATCGGTGGGGTAAATGAGGATGCCGTCGTTCTCAATGGTATGGGTGATAATTGCCACGTTCTGGGGTAGAAGCAGGGCGTTATAATCGATTATTTGCATGTCATCCAATAAATTTGCCACCAAGGCACCAAGGTTTTTTTAATGATAAAACTCCTTGGTGTTCCTTTGTGCCTTCGTGCCTTGGTGGCTATTTTCATATTCGTTTCTTACTTGATCTCCAATTTATAGGGTGTCAGGAGGGCGGGGAAGGACTTTTTATATATATCGAGCTGTGCTTCAATATTTTCAAGTGTTTTCAGGGGGTCTATTGCTTGCGCCCTGGAACCGGCCAATTCGAAAATATAATCCATCAGGGACCTTTTTGCGGGATAGATTCTCACGCCCACTTTTTCAGAATTCGGGATTCCGGCCAGTTTCTTAGCTTCATCGATGGCGTCGTTAAGGCCGCCCACTTTGTCTACCAATTTCAATTCCTTTGCTGCGCTTCCCGACCAGACCCTTCCCCGTGCTATTTTATCCACTTCCTCGACTTTCATCCCCCTGTTTTGGGCCACTTTTTCCAGGAACGATTGGTAAACAATATCCATTGATTTCATCATTTTTTCTTTTTCTTCCGGGGTAAATCCCCGGTAATCCGAGTAAATATCTGCGTATCGCGTGGTTTTCAGGGTTTCTTTAGCGACGCCGATTTTATCGTATAGACCTTTTAAAATCAATTTTCCTGAGACAACGCCGATAGAGCCGGTGATAGTTTGGGGTAGCGTCATGATGTGTTTAGAACACATGGCAATCCAGTATCCCCCCGAAGCGGCCAGGCCCGACATGGAAATCACCAGCGGTTTTTTCTTTGCCAGCAGTTCCGCTTCCCTGCGAATGACTTCCGACGCCGCCGCGTCTCCGCCGGGGCTGTCGAGTTTCAGGACCACTGCTTTGATGGATGGGGTTTCCCGGGCAAACTTTAATTGCGCCGCGACTGTGCTTGAACCCATGATCTCGCCGCCGAATATCGATTGCCCGCCGCTTTTGCCGGTCCGTATCTCACCGGAAGCAAATATAATCGCAATCTTTTTAGCGCCCGTGTACGGCGAGGAGCCGGTGGTCTCCCGGTAGGTACGGAAACTCACCTGGTTATCGGAATCCGTATCCCCCAGGATTTCGTCTTCGTATAGGGCGCCGTCGATCAATTTGGCGTCCAGGTATTCTTTCGTGGAGACGGGAGATTCTTCTACCACGGTTTTTACCGTATCGATATTTATTTTCCTATTGACGGCAATTTGTTGAATCGTATAGTTAAAGATATCGTCCAGGAGTTTTTCCAGGGACTCTTTATGGGGGGGCGTCATGCGGTCTTCGGTAAAAATATTGGCCGCGGTTTTGTATTCGCCGATATGGAAAATTTGCGCTTCGATTCCCAGTTTGGACAGGGTATTTTTAAGGAATAAGCTTTCGATGGCCAGGCCGTTGAGGGAGAAATTTCCCCCTTTGAAGACATAGATTTTATCCGCGAATGTGGCCAGGTAATACTCTCTTAGGCCGCCGCTTTCGATATAGGCCAGGACTTTTTTGCCGCCGGTTCTGAAGTCTTTGAGCAGCAGTCCTAACTCTTCGATTTTAGCGAAATCGGCCCCCAGGTAAGATATTTTTAAGACGATTCCTTTGATACGGTTATCGATTTTGGCGCGTTTGATATGATACCAAAAATCCCGGATGGAATCCTTTTTGGTAAAGGCCGTATTATCGCTGTCTACGATCTCTCCTGCCAGGTCTATTTTTAAATATGCGTTTGCCGGGATATAGGGTTCCTGGGTCAATTGCATGTATATAAAACCGCCCACCAGGGCTAAAAATATGAATAGCATGACGACAACAACGATGGTTATTACTACTCCACGTTTCATGATAGCTCCTTATTGTTTTGATTCAAGATGTATTATACCTTATTTTCCATGAAAAAGTTTTACTTTTCAAAGTTTTTCTAAAATAAAAGTTTTGAGCTCCCCTACCATAGGACAGCCTTCGCCTAAATCTTTTTATTTCCTCTCAATTATGATATACTTACAGCCGCCCCAGGAGTAACAATGAAAAAGAGATTTAATGTGACGGGTTTACCGAGGAAGAAGAATGACGGAAAAATCTATTGTATATCTTATCGATTTGGTTAACGAACTCCGCAAGCTCCCGGCGGAAACAGGATGGGTGGAGTTCAAGCACAATAATGTCGATCCGGCTGAAATTGGCGAATACATTTCTGCTTTATCAAATTCAGCGGCCCTTTTGGGTAAACCCAATGCCTATTTGATATGGGGGATTGATAATTTGCACCATGCAATCATAGGAACTGAGTTTTCACCCCAACTGCAAAAAGTGGGGAACGAGGAGCTTGAAAATTGGCTTTTACGTTTGCTGAGTCCAAAAATCAACTTTCGATTTTACAGGTTGATGATGGATGGAAAATCGGTCATTCTCCTGGAAATCGATGCCGCTTTCAAACATCCCGTTCAATTTCAAAATCAAGAATTCATCCGGGTAGGTTCCTACAAAAAGAAGCTCAAAGATTTCCAGGAAAAAGAGCGCGAGTTGTGGAGATGTCTTGATCGCACCCCTTTTGAAGCCCAAATTGCATTAGAGCATCAGAGTGCTGAACAAGTAATGAAACTACTTGATTACCCGGATTATTTTGATTTATTGGAACTTCCTTTACCGGATGGTCACGCATCCATTCTTGAGGCCCTGGCGAATGATGAACTCATTACTGTGTGCCCGGCAGGGGGGTATAATATCACAAATCTCGGGGCCTTGCTTTTTGCCCGAAAATTGGATGACTTTCCAAAACTCAAACGCAAAGCCATGAGAGTCATTTTGTACAGGGGCAAAGGCCGCATCGAAACCCAGAAGGAATACGTAGAGAGCAAAGGATATGCCACTGGCTTTGACGGTCTTATCAAATATGTGATGGCGCTGGTTCCTGCCAATGAAGTCATTCAAAATGCATTTCGAAAGTCAATCCGGATGTATCCCGAACCTGCCATTCGTGAATTGGCAGCCAATGCCCTCATTCACCAGGATTTTTTTGAAACAGGAACCGGACCCATGATTGAACTATTTGATGACCGTATTGAAATTACCAATCCCGGAGAACCCCTTGTCGCTGTGAATCGATTTCTGGATACCCCTCCCAAATCCCGCAATGAAAAAATAGCATCTTTGATGCGCCGATTCAGGATTTGTGAAGAACGAGGAAGCGGAATCGATAAAGTAGTCATTCAAACCGAACTTTATCAACTCCCCGCACCGTTATTTGAAGTTCCTGACGGTTTTACCCGTACGGTACTTTTTTCTCACAAGTCCATAGATGATATGAGCAAGGAAGACAGGATGAGAGCCTGTTATCTCCATGCTTGCCTTCAATATGTGCAGCGTCAAAATATGACGAATAAGTCCTTACGCGACCGTTTCGGGCTCGATGAATCAAAGGGGGGACAAATATCCCGTATCATCAATGCCACCCTGGAAACAGGAATGATTAAAAGAATTAGCCAATCCGAGTCCCGTAGAGATTCAGCATATGTTCCTTTTTGGAGTAGTTCTCGAGAGTACGGTTCATAAAGACCAACCCCCGGATATTTTTTCTCTTTCTTGCATGCCCTGGGTTGTCCCTGGACGGTTCAGCCAGTTACAATCCGGATGGATATACCGGTAGGAATAGGGGCCTGGGATTTTTGAAAAATGGTTAAAAACGGAATATTACCCTTGACATTTGCGTTTTTTTCTGGTATTTTATAAGCGATCATGACTTTAAATAATCAAAACAATATATGTCCAGACGGAGGTAAAAATGAAACTTTGTTTTTGTAGGCTAATTTTAGCGATTTTAGTCATTGTTTTTGCCTGGTGGAATCCCGGTTTTGCGAAAATTGCCTTAACCGTAATCGGCGCTTTATTGGCAATTCTTGCCTTAACCGGGGCTTGCTGCTGCAAATCCAAATGCGAAGCAAAACCCGAGTAATAGCGGGATAGAATATCTATACCGTTAATTACCGGCGTTAGGGGAATCGTAGCGGTTCCCGATAGGTTTTGTTGTCTGATCTTTTTAAGATAATTTTGCTCGTCTGGCGCAAGGAAAGTTTTAAAACAATCGAGTGAGAAAGCAGATGCATATTGCAGATGGGATTTTACCTGTAGAAGTTAGTATTGCCGCCGATGCAGTGGCCATTGGACTGGTCTATATCGGGGGCCGGAAACTGGAGACCGAAGAGATTCCCCGCATGGGTATCTTTGCCGCGGCCCTGTTTATCGTCTCGTTGATCCATTTCCCCATCGGCGCCGCCTCCATTCACCTGGGGTTGTACGGCCTGGCCGGGCTCCTATTCGGTATGCGGGCTTTCCCCATTATCTTTGTAGACCTGCTGTTCCAATCCCTGATCTTCCAGCACGGCGGGCTGTTGTCCATCGGCGTCAATACCCTTACCATGGGAAGCGGCGCGCTCACCGCATGGATAATATGGAAATTGCCCGGCCTTAATAAACAGGTAAAAAGCTTCTTTTGCGGATTATTGGGGGTGTTGATGCCGGCGGCCCTTGTGGCGGTTATCTTTATCCTCTCTCATTACGGCAAAGGCATGGGTTTTATTATTTCCATATATGTTCCCGCCGCCATAATCGAAGGCATGATAACCGTGGTTATTTACAATTATTTCAAAAAAGTTAAACCCGAAATTATCGACGGGGCGGAGGGCGGCGCGCAAGTAGGGGATTCCAAATGAAGAAAGATAAAATTTCTTATAATAAACCCCTTGGTGTACCTTTGTGCCTTCGTGCCTTTGTGGCTATTTTCTTAGCGGCTACTTTTCTCAGCGGGACTTTTTTACTGCATGGCCACGGCATCCAATTAACCATCATAAAAAAGTATCCCTGTATTATTGCCAATGCAAAATATCACGGCAGCCGGGGCCTTGCCCATGCCGATGTGATTGTTCGTTTTGAGAACGATAAAAAGGAATTCCAGGTGGGAAAGACGGACAAAAACGGGATTTTCTGTTTTTATCCCGATCAAACCGGTAAATGGAATATTAACGTGGATGACGGGATGGGCCATCGAAACACCGGTGAAGTGGCCGTCGAAAACGATTTCTTCGAGGTATTACCCAAACCCGCGGAAACAGGGGCGGAAGTCAAAGCCACCGGGGATTCCCAATCGTCGCCCCAGCCCCAAAAGGTTCAGGAAAAACCCGTCTTTACTCAAAACGATACGTGTTGTTACCTCTTGAAAATTATATTGGGCGTTTTGTTGATCCTGGTAATAACCTTTATCCTGTACCGCTGGAAAAAACAAAAGTCGAAAGTAAAAATTAAAAAGTAAAAATGAAAAATGAAAAATTAAAAATAAAACATGAAACATGATTTTATCGATAAATACAGTATCCTGGATTCCGTGCTCCACCGGCTGGACCCCAGGATAAAACTGCTGTTATCCTTTTTCTTTTTGATCCTCATCTCCGCTGCCCGGGAGACCCGGCTGCTCTTCCTGTACCTGGGCGTCATACTGATCTTAATGGTCATCAGCAAAGTTCCCTTTCATTTTTATTTTAAGAAACTGGCCATGGTGACTCCCCTGGCGTTGATTTTTTCCTTTTTCGTCTATTTATCCTGCCTCATGGAACATAAAGATGTCCCGGGAACCATTGTTCCCCTGGTGTTGAAGATTTACCTGTCCATCCTGGCCATCACCCTGTTGGTTTCCTGCACCCGTTTCGACGCCCTGTTGTGGGCATTGCGAAAATTCAAATTCCCCTTGATCGTAACCACCCTTTCCAAACTGGTTTATACCTATATATTCATTTTTATCGATGAACTGCACCGTACGCTGAGGGCCTACAAAAGCCGGACGCCCCAATTGCGGGTTCCCTGGGTCAGGGTGTACGGGAACATCGCGGCCGGGATTTTTCTCAGGAGCATGGATCGTTCCGATTCGATATACAAAGCAATGATTTCCAGGGGATTCTCCGGCGATTTCCCGGAGGCCGATTCCCACCGGATGAAATTCATCGATTTGCTGGCCGCTTTATTTTTCCTGGCCATGGTCACGGCGGTCACGGCAGCGAGATTATTATGGAAAATATAGAAACTAGTGAAAATATAATAACTATAAAAGATTTAAATTTCTCTTATCCTGACGGGCACCGCGCACTGACGGACATTAACCTGGAAATCCGCAAAGGCGAAATTTTCGGTATTATCGGTCCCACCGGCGCCGGCAAATCCACCCTCCTGCAGCATTTGAACGGGATACTGAAAGGCGACGGAGAGATTGTGGTGGATGGTATAAAAATCGACAAGAAAAACGATGCGAAAATCAAGGAAAAAGTGGGCATCGTTTTCCAGAACCCCGACGATCAATTGTTCTGCCCAACCGTATACGAGGATATCGCTTTTGGTCTGTTTAACCTGGGGTTCAAGCCCGGCCAGATCGATGAAAAGATTCATGATATCCTGGGAAAAATGAATTTATCCCATTTGAAAAATTTATCATCCCACCATCTTTCCTTCGGTGAAAAGAAACGGGTGGCGCTGGCCACTACCCTGGTGATGAATCCGCTGGTGATCGCCCTGGATGAACCTTTTGCCAACCTCGATTATAAAAGTATATTGACCATTATCGAAATGATCGAAAACTTGCCTTTGACGCGGGTTATTATTTCCCAGGACATCCTATTGGCCCTTTCCATATGCCGGCGTATCGCCATACTGGACGATGGCAAGATAATCAAAGTCGGGACCTCGGAAACCATTGCCCGCGACCACGATCTCCTTTCGCAAAGCGGCCTGGATTTTCTACCTTACTTGCAGATTATAAAAAGATTTTTGTGAAAAATGCCTCCGGCGGCAAGAAACCCTTTTGAAAAAGGGTTTCTTGACTTCCCAAAACTTTTGATTATTTATCCAGACGCCATTTTTTGACCATGGCAAAAACTATTTCACGTTTAATAGGTTTGGCAATATAATCATTCATGCCGGCGGCCAGGCATTTTTCCCGATCCCCTTTCATACTCTGCGCCGTCATGGCAATAATGGGAATATCTTTAAAACCTTTGTCCCGGATGAGCCGCGTGGCCTCCAGGCCGTTCATCCGCGGCATCTGGATATCCATAAAAATCAGGTCGAATTTCTCCGGCGCGGCGGTAAACATTTCCAGCGCTTTTTCCCCGTCTTCCACGGCGCTCAACCGGTATCCCGCTTTTGTCAACATATAACTTGCCAGCTTGCGATTGATGGCATTATCCTCCACCAACAGGATATGAATCGAATGCTTGGCCTCCTCGGTAATCGAGTGGCGGGTTGCTTCACGGACACTGGCCTGGCTATTATCTTTGTTTTCACCGCTGTGCACTTTTGCCAGCAGGTATTCCACCATTTGCAGCAGCTTTTTCCCCCGGATAGGCTTGGGCAGAAACCCGTCGAAACCGGCCTCTTTGTACCTCCCGGAACGCCCCACCAGGGGAGAAGAAAAAGCCAACACCGGCAGCCTCGACATAGGGGAAGCCAGGGTACGTACCTGTTTTACCAGGTCAACCCCGTTTGCCCCCGGCGTTTCGATATCCACGATACAGATATCCACCGGGTCGTTTCCGCTGAAACCCTCTATTAGAAGCTGCAACGCCTCTTCCGGTTGAGTCGATGTCGCTGCCCGCATACCGCCCCGTTCCAGCAGATGGGTTAAAAGTTCCAGGATGCTGCGGTTGTAACCGATGATCAGGGCTTTTTTCCCGGCCAGGATTTCAGTCTTTACCATCTCTTTTTCCCCGTCGGGCTTTTTCCTGGATTTTTCCAACCAGGCGGTAAAATGGAAAGTACTGCCCCGGCCCGGTGTGCTTTCGGCCCAAACATCCCCTTCCATCAGCCTGGCAATTTGCCTGGAAATAGACAGCCCCAGGCCGGCGCCGCTGAACTCGCTGAACTGCCCGGGGGCGGAACCGACCCCCTGCTGGAACACATCGAAGATGGTTTCCAGTTTGTCCGGCGGGATTCCGATCCCCGTATCCCGCACCGCGGCGTGGAATTTAATCCTGGTTTTTTCTTCTTTCTCCACTAGGAGGGAAAGTTCGATCTCGCCTTGCCGGGTAAATTTGACCGCATTGCCCAGCAGGTTGATTAGCACCTGGCGAAACCTCCCGGCGTCGCCCCTGGCATAGGCCGGCACATTATCGCCGATGCGGCATATCATTTCCACGGATTTAGTACCCATCCGCGGGAGGACGATTTCCAGCACATCGAAAGCCGTTACTTCGGGGTCGAAATCGATGGGGGTGATAGTCAGTTCCCCGGCCTCGATCCTGGAAAAATCGAGGATATCGTTCAATAGGGTGGTCAAGGCTTCACCGCTGCGGTTGATGGTGTTGGCATATTCCAGTTGTTCCTCGTCCAGTCGGGTATCCAGCAGCAAATCGGTAAAGCCGATAATACCGTTCATGGGGGTGCGGATTTCATGACTCATGCGGGCCAGGAATTCGCTCTTGGCCTGGTTGGCCCCATTGGCCGCCTCCCGCTCCTTCCGGGCCACTTCGATGGCTTTTTGCAGTTTCTGCGATTTTTTGAGAATCTCTTCGTTTTGTTTCTTGATATGATTCTCCGATTGTTTAAGACGGGTGATATCCGAATCGATAGCCACTATTTTCGTTAACGTCCCGTTTTCAGTGAAAATCGGCGTTAGTGAAGTTTGGGCCCATACTTCCCGGCCCGTGCGCGTCAGTTGGGCGGCCTCGTAACTCACCGGTTCGCTGTCCACGGCAATCCGGGCCATCACATTGGCAATATCGGCGTTGGCGCTGAGTCCGTTAATATTTGCCCCCTTTTCGCTTAGCAATTGTTCCAGGGTGTACCCGTACATCCGGGTAAAGCCCTCGTTGACCCACTGGAAATTGCCTTTCCCATCCATGATAAGAACCGCATTATCCGTTTCCCTGGCCACGATGGACAGTTGTTCCAATTCTTTGTTGGACGCCTCCAGTTGGCGGGTTCGTTCGGTCACCAATTGTTCCAGTTCTTTTTTGTGGCTGGTTAATTGTCTTACCCGGAGCCGGTAGATAGTAAAAGCCAGGAAGACAGAAGCAAGCGCACTCAATATATAAAACCAGGTCGTTTGATAAAAATAGGGCGCCTGGTAAAAAGAGATGGCCGCGGGGATATTGTTCCAGACGCCGTCATTGTTACAGGCCCTTACCTGGAAAGTGTAGTTTCCCGGGGATATTCTCGTATAATAAGCGATCCTCCGCGTACCGGCTTCGTGCCAGTTTTTGTCGAAACCCTCCAGTTTGTATTTGAAGCGCACCTTCCTGGGCGATAAGAGGCTGAGGCCCGTATAATGAATCTCCAACCGGTCCGCGCCCGGGGCTAAAGCCAGTCTTCCTTGTTGTTCGCTTAAATCGAAGGGGGGCTCGATTTTTTTGCCATCCACCACGATCTCCTCGATCACTACCGGGGGCGGCAGCCGGTTGACCCGGATATTATCGGGGTCTACCACCACCACCCCTTTGAGCGTGGGAATCCAGAGCTTGCCGTCCCGGGTTTTCCAGCCGGCCGGTTGTGAACTACCGCAGCATTCCCTGCTCCTCATGCCGTCTTTTTCATCGTAGGCCATGCAGCGAACTTTTTTTTTTTTCCCGTCGCAGACGTCGTTCAATGTTTTCCTGGGGGCGTAAAAAATTCCTTTATTACAACTCATCCAGAAGTTTTCCCGGTTATCTTCGAGAATCCGGAAGACCACGTCGTCATAGAGACCTTGTTTAGTGGAGATACTGGTAATTTTCCCGTCTTTCAAGCGGTTTAACCCGTTCTTTGTCCCGATCCACAGGTAACCGTCCCGGTCTTCATAGATATCCCTGATCAAGTCGTTGGATAAGCCGTTTTTGCTGGAAAAGGAGGCGACGGTCCCTTTGGCCGGGTCCAGTCGGTCCAGGCCGCCGCCTTCCGTGCCGATCCAGATAAAATCGCGACGGTCTTCGTAAATGTACCGGATCATGTCGTTGGACAAACCATTCATGGTAGTATAGGCGGTCAACCCGGTGAATTTCCCGTTCTTCAAATCCCGGGGGTTCAGCCGGTTCAAACCGCTTTCCGTCCCTACCCAGAGGTTCCCGGCCCGGTCTCCATAGAGGGCCTTGATATGATCATTGGTCAGGCCGTTTTTGACGGTATAAATCGTGAATACTCCTCTTTTCGGGTCCAGCCGATTCAAGCCCCCGCCGTCGGTGCCGATCCATATTATCCCATCGCGATCTTCATATATGGCCCTGACCAGGTCGTTGGCCAGGCCGTTTTTGGTGGAGTAGACGGTAACGGTCCCGGTGGCGCGGTCCAACCGGTTCACACCGCCGCCCTCCGTACCGATCCAGACGTAACCGCGCCGGTCTTCGCAGATAACCCTTGCCATGTCATGACTCAATCCTTCCTGGGGGGTGTAGGTGGTGAAATTTAAATTCTTCAGTCGGTTTAGCCCGCCGCCGTAGGTTCCGATCCACAAGCTTCCTTCAGGATCTTCCCACAGGGTCCAGACGATGTTATTGGTTAATCCTTGTTTGGTAGTGCAGGCGGTGAAGGTCCCCTTTTTGGGAATGAACCGGTTCAAGCCCCCGCCGTATGTCCCGATCCACAGGTTCCCATCCTGGTCGTCAAAAATAGTGTTTACCCGGTTATTGGACAGCCCTTCATGGGTCGTATATTTAGTGAAAGAAAGGGAACCGTTATGCGAATCCAACCGGTTCACCCCCCCGCTGCCTGTTCCGATCCAGAGGTTGCCTTGCCGGTCCTTGAAGAGGGACGATACGTTATTATCCGATAATCCCTCCCGGGTTGTATACCGGGTGAATGAAAATGAGCTGTTTTCCCGGTTCATGCGGTTCAGCCCCCCATCCGTGCCGATCCACAGGTTTCCTTCCCGGTCTTCGCCGATGGCCCTTACCCGGTCATCGGTTAAGCCTTGCCGGGTGGTGAAGGTGGTGAAGACCTCATTTTTCAGGCGATTCAACCCGGTGTCCGTACCGATCCAGAGGGCGCCTTTCCGATCTTCATAAACCGCCCCCAGCATATCGCTGGACAACCCCTGTTGGGTGGTGAAACTGGAGAATTTGCCGTCCTTTGACTTCAGGCAAACTAAACCGCCGCCGCGGGTGGCGATCCAGAGATTGCCTTCCCGGTCTTCGCAAAGGGCCTTGATATAATTATTTAATATTTGCGGGACGTTCCTTTTATCGTAAACTTTGAAATTAACGCCGTCGAAACGGACCAGGCCTTCCTCTGTTCCCAGCCAGATGTAACCTACCCTGGAACGGGTAATGGTATAAACCGTACTTTGCGGGAGTCCCTTTTCGATGCCCCAGACATCCAGGATATACTGGGTAATGGCTTTGTTCGGGTCTAAAGAGAATAAGGCGGAGCCGGACAACCACAACCCGAGGAAAATAACCGGCAAACGTTTTTTTCTTATATGTTTATCCATATAGCCAATCTCTAAACGGTTTTATCGCCGTTTGCAGGGGATTCCCGCCGGGTTCCCCATTTGGTGACGAGGTCCAATATTGCATCTTTCTTGATAGGTTTGGCAATATAATCATTCATGCCGGCGGCGAGGCATTTTTCCCGGTCGCCCTTCATACTCAGCGCCGTTATGGCAATGATGGGGATATCTTTAAAGCCCTTTTCCCGGATGAAGCGGGTGGCTTCTATTCCAGTCATTTGGGGCATCTGGATATCCATGAAAATCATGTCAAAATTTCCCGGGGCGGAGGTAAATATTTCCACGGCTTCTTTCCCGTTATTGGCCACGGCGACCCGGTGGCCGGCGTTCATGAAGATAAAGCGGGCCAGTTTCTGGTTGATGGGGGTGTCTTCCACCAGGAGAATGTGGAGCGGCGGCGGTGGTACGATTTCTTTTTTAAACGCCGGCGCGGATTTTTCCATCCAGGCCGTGAAATGAAACGTACTCCCTTTTCCCGGTATGCTTTCGGCCCGGATATCCCCGTCCATCAACTTAGCCAGTTGTTTGCAGATCGAGAGGCCCAGGCCCGCGCCCCCATGTTCCCGCGTGTCGGAACCGTCAACCTGATGGAAAACATCGAAGATTCTTTCCATTTTATTCGTGGGGATGCCGATTCCCGTATCCCGCACCTGGATGTGGAGTTTGATTTTTTTCCCCGTTTCTTCCGCCGCGTCAAGGATAAGTTCGATCTCGCCTCTTGCCGTGAATTTAACGGCGTTTTCCACCAGGTTGAGCAGCACCTGGCGGAATCGCAGGGCGTCTCCTTTTACAAGGGCGGGTACATTATCTCTTTTGCGGTATACCAGCTTCACGGGTTTTTTGCCGACCCTGGGGCGGGTGATTTCAAGAACATCGACGGCCGCTTGCCCGGGATCGAAATCCGCCGCATACAAGGTCAATTTGCCCGCTTCGATCCTGGAAAAGTCAAGGATATCGTTCAGCAGTTTGGTCAACGTGGCGCTGCTGCTGCAGATGGCCCTGGTATAGTCCGCTTGTTCCTCGTTTAGCCTCGTTTCTAGGAGCATATCGGTAAAACCGATAATACCGTTCATGGGGGTTCGTATCTCGTGGCTCATGCGGGCCAGGAACTCGCTTTTGGCGTGGTTGGATTCTTCCAGTTGCCGATTCGATTCTTGCAGTTGATGGGTTCGCTTGTGCACCAGTTTTTCCAGTTCCAATTTGTGGTTTTTCAATTGTTTTACCCTTAAGCGATAAAATCCTAAGGCAAGGAATATCACTCCCAGGCCCCCCAGCATGAAGAACCACCAAGTCTGATAAAAATAGGGTTTCAATACGAAAGCCAGCGACGCCCCGGTGGTGTTCCATACCCTGTCGTTATTGCATGCCGTGACTAGAAAGCGGTATTTCCCGGGGGGGATATTGGTGTAATACGCGGTGCGACGGGTATCCATATATTTCCAGTTGTTGTCGAAGCCTTCCAGCATTAGTTTAAATTCTACTTTTCCCGGGGCGTAAAAGCTGAACGCCGTATAATTAAACACAAAATCCTTTACCCCCGGGGGATATGTGATTTCTTGTTTTGCGGCCTTCGGAGAAATATCGGCAGTCTTGTTATCGACGGTCAATTGTTCGATGAGTACGCGTGGGGGGATGGTATTTTTTATTATCCGTTCGGGGTCTACCATGGCCATGCCTTTTGCCAGGGTAAACCAGAGTTTCCCATCCGCGGTCACGGCGCCTGAAGGTTGCGAGTCGCTGCCGGTGCATTCGCCGGTGACCATGCCGTCCGCTTCGTCATAAGATTTATAGGTGACGCGAATTTTCTTCCCTTCGGCGACGGCGTCCAATTCTTTTTTGTTTACGCAGGAAATACCTCTCTTGGAGCCGAGCCAGAGGTTTCCCTTTCGGTCTTCAAGCACCTGGTATACAGCGTCGTTATAGAGACCCTCCCGGGTGGTATAGGCCGTGAATTTGCCATTTTTAAAACGGATCAGTCCGTTTTCATTGGCGCCGAACCACAGGGTTCCTTCCTGGTCTTCATGGATGACAGACACATTATGCACCGGGAAGCCGTTTTTCCTGGAATAAGGCGAAACAACGCCGCCCTGGAAACAGTCCAGGTTGTTGTCCGTACCGATCCAGAGGAATCCGCGGCGGTCTTTATATAGGACTTTTATCGAATTGCCGGACAACCCGTCTTTGGCGGTGTAAGTTTTAAAGGCGCCGTTTTTGTGACAAACTAGGCCTCCGTCGTAAGTGCCGATCCAGGCAACGCCGTCCGCGTCAGCATAAAGGCAGCGGACAGCGCTTTCCAATCCTTCTTTTTTCCCGTAGGTAAACACCTTGCCGTTTTTCACCCGTTTGAGTCCCCGGCTTTCCGTACCCACCCACAGGTTTCCTTCGTTGTCTTCGCAGATGGAATCGATCACATAGTCGAAAAGGTCGCCCCCGGCGGAAAAATGATTAAATTTTCCTTCTTTATAGTAATATAGTCCGTCCCGCATGCCCGCCCAGAGGATGTCGCGTTTGTCTTTGTAGATGCAATAGGTTCCGCTGTCGGCCAACCCGTCCCGGCGGGTATAGCTCCTGAAAGTCGCTTCTTTCAGGCGAATAAGTCCCATGCTTTCCGTGCCGATCCAGAGGTTTTTTTCATTATCTTCGCAGACCGAATTGATCAGGTTGTAAGGGGAAGCTTCATCAGCCGCGCAGAAGACGGTGAAGGTCCCGTTTTTTAAGCGGGCCAGGCCTTTCCTGGTTCCGATCCAGAGGGCGCCGCCGCTGTCTTCGTAAATTGTCCGGATAAATTCGTCAGGTAGGCCGTTTTTCGTGGTATAGACGATGAATTTATTATTTTCCCGCCGGCACAGGCCGCCGCCGTAGGCGCCGAGCCAGAGGTTTCCCTTGCTGTCCCTGTATATGGTTCTTATAAAGTTGTGGGGCAAGCCGTCTTTTTCCGTATATATAGTGAATTTCCCGTCTTTGAAGCGGTTGAGGCCCTTACGGGTACCGATCCACAGCGCCCCCTCGTCGTCTTCGCAGATAGCCCGGATAAAATTGCTGGATAGGCCGTCTTTTACGGAATAAGCGGTTAGTTTGCCGTCTTTAAGGCAGCGGATGCCGTCGCCTTCGGTGCCGATCCACAGGTTCCTATTACTGTCTTCGTAGATGGTCCAGACAAAATCGTGGGCGTTGATGCTTTTGAAAAAGGATTCCATTTTCCCGTCTTTAAGCCGGGTCAACCCGCCGCGCGAGCCTATCCAGAGAACTCCTTCTTTATCTTCGAAAACATTCATAACCAGGTTGCCGGCGAGGGCGTCGCAGTTATACTTGTTATAGGTAGTAAAGCGTATGCCGTCGAAACGGGCCAGGCCATAAGCGGTAGCCAACCATAGATACCCTTCCCTGTCCTGGATCACGCAATTTACCATATTATCCGGGAGCCCGTCTTGCGGTTGGCGCCGCCAGTTATCCATAACATATTCGCACGGTTCTTTAGTAGGGTCGATGGCCAGCAGCGTTGACGATGGGGCCATCGATACCAACTGGATAAACGCCAGGAAAAAATATATATATTTTTTCATCGTTAAGAGATCAATCCGGTGAATCATATTTGGACTTTTCAAGTATATCAGAAAAATATATTTTTTCAATAGCCTTTTTCCAGGGTTTATCGTAAAAAAAAAGCAATCCCGGTTGACAAATGGGATTGTTTGGATTATGATTTAAACATGAAATAGGAGGTCCCCGGCATGTTGATCGCTAACCCGATTTATGACACGGTTTTTAAATATCTGATGGACAATGCGGACATCGCTAAAGGAATCATCGCCGCAATCATCGGGGAAGATATCGTACACCTGGAATTACAGGCCCAGGAAAGTCACGTAAAAGTAGATGCCAGGTTAACCTATTACCACCTGGATTTCATCGCTAAAATCAAACAAAAAGACGGTCGATATAAAACCGTGTTGATCGAACTCCAGAAATCCAATAACGCAACGGATCTTCTCCGGTTCCGGCGCTACCTCGGCGAACAATATAAAAAAGAAGAGGACATCCTGGAAGAAGGCGATACGGTTACGAAAGAGCCGTTACCATTAATCACCATATATATTTTAGGGTACTATTTATCCCGGACATTACCGGGTGTAATCAAAGTAAACCGTAATTATATCGATTTATTAGCGGGCGGGGTAATCGCTGAACGAAACGAATTTATCGAATGTTTAACCCATGATTCTTATGTAATCCAGATTCCCGGTTTGCATTTACAGATGAAAAACCGGCTGGAATACGTATTGTCGATATTCAAGCAGGAGCGTTTTATTGCGGATGATCATCGCCTGAAGGACTATACATTTGAGATCGACGATGAATTGCTGAAAAAGATTTTAAAGCAACTGGGGAAGGCTGCCGCGGATAAAGAATTACTTCGCCAATTGGAAGTAGAGGAAATGGCCCATCGAGAATATGATAGTACCTTCGGTAGATTTGAGAGACAATTGGAACAGAAAGAAAAGACTATCCATGAAAAAGACCGGGTAATCGGCGAAAAAGAGCAGGTAATCGGCGAAAAAGACCAGGTAATCAGTGAAAAAGAGCAATACATCTCAGAACTTTTAAAAAGATTGGAAAAAGAAAGCAAATAATTCTTATCCTATTCTCCTGTTCCCTTATTTTTCAGGCCATTCCACGGAAAATTATGAAGGAAACTTTGTGTGGGAATAATTATAAACTGCGTGGGAAAGGGCTAATTACCCGTGAGGATATGGTTTTTTGCACATTTGAAATCAGAAAGCTGGTCCAACCAGGCATTTGAGGGAACAGGCGGCGCCAGTTCGCGACACTCTACCAGGTTTCGCTTGAATCTGGGTGAATCTGTATCCATCCATGTAATTAATGGGACCTTTTTAGCGATTTCTTAAAGTGGAGACCCAACATGAACAGTCCGAATAAACCCACTACCGCCCCCCACCAGAGATTAAAATTGAATTGCAGCTTTTGCACCACTTCTTCCGCATGAACCAACCCACTGCCCACCAACAACAAACCGATAATGGTAAAAATCAAACCCAACGGTAACTTAATATCCATAATCATTACTCCTATTCCAATGAGGCTACCAGAATAATAGGTTCAGCGCCAGGGTCAACGCCAGGATAACCAGCGCCAGGAACCCCGGTTTCAGATAAAGCGGCATTTTACTGCGATCCTGTTTGGGGGTTAACGAATAAACTAGGCCCACCAACTCGTTATCGGGCCGTCCCCTGGTAAAAAGGCTGATCAAAATGGTAAACAAGAAACAAACGGTCCACGCCGCGACGGCGCCGTAAAAATTGGCCGTCATTTCCGACCCGTAAACGATAAAACCTGTTTTGTATATCAAAAAGTAATGGCAGGCGGCAGTAACAATACCGCTTACCAGTCCGTAAAAAGCGCCGTTGGGCGTTGCCCGCTTCCAGAACATGCCAAGCAAAAATGTGGCAAACAGCGGCGCATTAAAGAAAGAAAACAGCAACTGCATGTAATCCATGAGGTTGTTAAAATACATCACCACGTAGGTCAACCCGATACTGGCCAGGACCCCCACAATCGTGGTCATTTTCCCCATCCGCATATAATGGCGGTCGTCTTTATGGGGATTGATGTAACTCTGGTAGATATCGAACGTCCACACGGTATTGAATGCCGTCACATTCCCGGCCATGCCCGACATGAAACTGGCCAGGAGAGCCGTCAAACCCAAACCCAGCAGGCCGGTGGGGAAATACTCTTTCATCAGCAGCGGCAAAGCCATGTTGTAATTGGAACCGAGCGTGGCCGCCGGGATTTTGTAAATGGCCAGCAGGCCGGGCAATACGACGAATAACGGGAATATCACCTTGGGAAATGCCGCGATTAACGGGGTCCGTTGGGCCGCGTTCAGATTTTTGGAAGCCAGGGCCCGCTGCACCACCAGGAAATCGGTGCACCAGTACCCGAAAGAAAGAACAAAGCCCAGCCCGAAAATCATGCCGAACCACTCGATACCCATGGGGTTGCCGGAGGCGGAAGATAGGGTGCTCCAGCTTTTGGTCAGGTTGGCCGGCAACCGCGCCGCCAACTGCGACCACCCGCCGACTTCACGCAAGCCGAGGTACGCCAGCGGGAAAAGCCCGAAAACGATCAGGAAAAACTGCACCACCTCATTGTAAATGGAAGAGGTCAACCCGCCGAAGAAAACATACACCAATACGATGCCGGCGGCTACCCAGATGCTTAAATGAAAAGACCATCCCAGCAGCAGGTTGAAGATAATGCCCATGGCATACATGTTGATCCCGGACATCAGGAGCGTCATCAGGGCAAAGGAAATGGCGTTGAGACCGCGGGTTTTTTCGTCGAAACGCAGTTTCAGGTACTCCGGCACGGAGCGCGCCCGGGAACCGTAATAAAAGGGCATCATGAAGACGCCCACGAACACCATGGCCGGGATGGCTCCTATCCAATAGAAATGGACGGTGAGAATGCCGTATTTTGCCGAATTGGCCACCATGCCCATAACCTCCAACGCGCCCAGGTTAGCCGCGATAAAGGCTAGGCCGGTTACCCAGGCCGAAATGGAGCGGCCCGACAGGAAATAATCTTCGCTGCTTTTTATGGAATTTTTCAGGTAATACCCGATTCCCAGCACAAACAGGAAGTACACTCCGATAATCAAATAATCGAAAATTCCTAATATCATGGGACTCCTCTTTTATATGGAAATGAAATCATACCTTTTGAGCGCGAAAAAGTCAATATTTAATGAAATACCGCTTGAAATATAATTCAAATGTATTTATAATATGAAGGAAAAAATCGATATTCGGAGGTTCGTGTTATGAAGAAAAATTTTAGAATTTTTACCGTGTTGATCGCTGTGATGACGCTGCTTTTTTTTGTTATCCAGTGCGGCGGAAGCAAAGAAAAAGCAACTGAAAAACAAGGCGACCCGCAAAAACAGGCGGCCGACCAGAAAGTTCATCAAAAGAAACTGAAAACCACCTTGTCCAAAAGACTATTGAGCGTTGAACTTACCGCTGAGCAGAAAGCAAAATGCGAAACCCTTTATAAGGAAGTGTTTACACCCGAAATCCTGGCCCAACGAAGCGCAGCGGTCAAAGAAATGAAAGGTTTGAAAAAAGATTCAGAGGAATTTATTAAATTGAAAAAAGACATCGGCGAAAAGATGAAACCATTTAACGTCAAATTTAATGAAAAACTGAAAGAAATCCTGACCCCGGAACAACAAGAGAAATATTTCACTAAAACGGAAAAATAAAAAGAAAAAGAAAAGAAGTCCAATAGCTTCTTACCGCGAGGAAATGTGAAGCGACTCCCATGAAACAATATGTAATCGGGGTAGACCTGGGGGGGACCAAAGTCGAAGCTTGCCTCATGGACGCCCAACGGAATGTCCTGGCGCGGTACCGGCGGCTGGTAAGGACCTTAAACGGGATGGATTCGGTATTGAAAGATATCGACGACGTCATTAAACATGCGGCGGGGAATCAGCCTTTTACCGCCGTGGGCATCGGTACGCCGGGGACCTACCTTGCCGAAGAGGATCGCCTCTACGGCAGCCCCAATTCGCTTATTTATGAAACCCCTGGATTCATCGGGAAACTCCGGGATATGCTGGCCGTCCCCCTGGAAGTGGAAAACGACGCCAATTGCCTGGCCCTGGCAGAGTACTTTGCCTCCTGCGAAGAAAAATACCGCTTTGTAATGGCCGTTATCATCGGCACCGGCATGGGGTATGGTTTGATCCTGGATGGGAAACTGTACCGGGGCGCCCGGGGTGGGGCCGGCGAGATCGGGCATACCACCATCGATTATAACGGCAGGGTGTGCGGGTGCGGTCGAAAAGGGTGCGCCGAAGCCTACCTCTCCGGTCCCAGTTTGAGCAGGCGCTTTTATGAAATTTCCGGCCAACACCTGGAGGTCCCTGGAATATACGGGCTGTACCGGGCGGGGGATGCCTTTGCAAAAGAACTATTCGAACAAAGCCTGCTCATCATGGGCGAAGTTTTTGCCAATGTCATCAATGCCCTTGACCTGGAAGCCATTATCCTGGGCGGCGGGGTATCCAACCTCCCCATCTGGTATGAAAGGCTGGGCCCCTTAATAAAAAAATCCCTGTTCGGCGTGCCGCGGGGGGATATCCCCGTGATTCCCGCCCGGTTAGGGGATTCCGCCGGGGTAATCGGCGCCGCTTACCTGGCGCTGCGTCACCTGGGGGCCATGTATTTTTAGAGGAAAAAATTTTTTTTATCTATTCCTATTGCAATATCCTAATGTTTTGTGTTAAAATATAAATTTAAATATCCAGGTGTGATCCCCTGGTAGTCATTCATTTAAACAATCATGAAAGAATGAGGCCTTTTTCAAGCGCCGGGAAATCACTTTCATCCCCGGAATGCTTGGGGACCCTTGTTACTATATTTGATCCATTTTTTATACAATTACCCCAGGGCGCCAGGGCGGAGCCTGCCTGAGATTTAACCATGAAAAAATTAGCTAAGGAAAAAATCGCGGATATACTGGCCTTAACCCCGATGCAAGAGGGCTTACTGTTCCATTATTTGAAAAACCCCGGCAGTCCGCATTATTTCGAACAGTTAAGCCTCGAACTGGCGGGCGAAATCGATGTGCAACATTTTCAAAACGCCTGGAATGCCATTATCGAAACCAATGAGATGCTGCGCACCGTATTTCGTTGGGAAAAATTGGAAAAACCCTCCCAGATCATTTTGAAAGAACACAAATGCAATGCGATTTTTTATGATTTGTCCGCTAAAGACAGCAGTCAAAGGAAAAGGGCTTTAGATGAAATAAAAAATAAAGACCGCCGCGATTCCTTCGATTTACGCCAGGTTCCTTTTCGAGTTATTTTATGCAAACTGGCTGAAAAGGAATTCGAAATGGTCGTCAGTAACCACCATATATTATATGACGGGTGGAGTAACGGGATTATTTTAAAGGAATTTTTTAACGCCTACTGCGCTTTAAGCAAAGGCGAGGTCTTCACGCCGCCGGTCAAGCCCGAATTCAAGGCGTTTGTCAAACGAATCCAGCGGCAGGATACCGCAAAACAGGAAAAATTCTGGGGAAATTATCTAAAAGAGTTTGACTCCCTACCTGGAGCGCCCGCTGCCGGGAGAAGAAAAAAAACCAGGGGAACCGGGGACGCGGCCAATGACCGATTTCAATTTCCCGGGGAATTGAAAAATAAGCTGGACAGTTTTATTAAAAGTCGCAATCTCACCACTGCTTCATTGCTGTACAGCGCATGGGGTGTTTTACTGCAAAGGTGTCATGCCGTCGGCGATATTATTTTCGACGCCACTGTATCCGGACGAAGCGCCGGCACGGCGATAAAGGGAATAGAAAACATAGTCGGTTTATTTATCAACACCCTGCCGCTGCGTATCCAAACGCTTCCCGGCGAGACGGTATCTTCTTTCCTATCCCGGGTGCATGACATGATCCGGCAATGGTCGGAATTCGAGAACAGCCCCCCCCTGGCGGTCAGGGAAATCCTAGATAAACGCCGGCAAGAGAGTCTTTTCGATTCGGTGGCGGCGATCGAGAATTATCCCCTGGATAGTTTAACGGCCGCGGATACCGCACCGCTGTCCCTTCATTCTTTTTCTATTGTCGAAAGGACCCTTTACGATTTGACCGTCATTATCACCACATTAGACGGCATCGAATTAAATATTACATATAATAACGATCTATTTGACCGAACTATTATTTCCCGTTTGTTTAATCATCTTGTTTCGATTGTTGAAGAGATGGTAACCCATCCGGGGAAGGCGGCGTCGGAAATAGATGTATGGGCGGAAGGAGAGAGGGAAACGTTTTTAGAGCATATTCGTTCGGTTCGGGAAAGGGAACCGGAAGTCGAAATTGAATACACGGCCCCCCGCGATGAAGTGGAAGAGAAATTGGTTGAAATATGGTCGGATGTATTAAATATAAAGAAAAAAGATATCGGCATCAATCATAATTTTTTCGAGTTTGGCGGGCATTCGTTAAAGGCATCGCTGTTGGCGGGCCGAATCCACCCGGTCTTTGAAGTAAAAGTTCCCCTCGAAGAGATTTTTAGCAGGCCCACCGTACGCGGTCTGGCGGGATATATTCGGGAAACAATGAAACAGCAATATGTTCCCATGCCGGTGGCGGTGGAGAAAGAATATTATGAAGTATCTCCAGGCCAGGGGCGTTTGTATATGCTTGGGCAATTAAACCCGGGGAGTACGGCATACAATGGCCCGTGGAGTCTGATGTTGGATGGTCCTATCGATAAAGAACGAATGGAGAAATCCTTTAAGGGGTTGATCCGGCGGCATGAGATGCTGCGCACTTCGTTTGAGCAGCGGAACGGCGAGCCGGTACAAAAGATTCATGAGCATGTAGAATTTGAAATCGAATATTATGATTTAGCCGCGAAGGACGCGAAGGGACGCGAAGAAACAAAAGTTTTCGGAAGTCCGGAAACCCTTTTTCAAAAGGGTTTCTGGCCGCCGGAGGCAATTATAAAATCTTTCATTCGTCCTTTCGATTTGTCGCGAGCGCCTTTGCTGCGGGTGGGATTAATAGAAGTAGGGGTTCAGCGGCATATCCTGGTGGTGGATATGCATCATATTATCACGGACGGGACCTCGTCGGCGGTTTTAGCCGGGGAACTGTCGCGTCTTTATCGGGGTGAAGACCTGCCGGCGTTGAAGATACAATATAAAGATTTTTCCCAATGGCAGAATCGACGGATAGCGGAAGGGCAATTAACAAAACAAGAAGTGTTCTGGCTGAATCATCTATCCGGGGAGCTCCCGGTTTTGAATTTGCCCATTGATTTTCCCCGGCCCTTGATGCAGAGTTTCGCTGGCGAGCGAATTTCATTTGAATCGGATGACGTTTTAGCCGGGCGGCTCCATATCTTGATGAAAGAGACGGGAACCACGTTGTACATGGCGTTGCTGTCGGTATTGAATATCGTGTTGGGTTGGTACTGCGACCGGGAGGATATCGTGGTGGGTACTCCCATTGCCGGGAGAAATCATGCGGACGTTGAAAATACGGTGGGGTTTTTCCTTGAAACCCTGGCCATCCGGAATCAGCCCGCAGCCGGTAAAACATTCGCGCAATTTTTGCAAGAGGTTAAGGGCGCCACGTTAAATGCCTATGAGAACCGGGATTATCCCTTCAGCCTGTTGATCAAGCGCCTGTCGCCCATGAATGATTTGAGTCGTAACCCGCTGTTCGATGTGATGTTAAATGTGTTGAACCAACGAAGCACGGATTTTGAAATGGAGGGAGTAAAAGTTATTCCCTATAAGTTGGATATAAAAGTAGCTAAAGTGGATATGACACTGGAGGTAGTCGAGCAATATGGGAAAATAAACTTTGAGTTGGAATATTGCACCGCTTTATTTAAAAAACAAACAATGGAGCGGTTTGTGATGCATTTTTTAAATACCCTCCGGGCAACGATGGCTGCCCCGGAAATTCGATTGGGGGATATCGAGATAATCGATGAGAATGAAAAGAGACAAATCCTGGCGGGATTCAACAATACGGCAGTCGAATATGATGAAGAAAGAACCGTGGTGGACTATTTTGAAACCCGTGCAGCCGGGGACCCGGACCGTATCGCCGTTATCGGTTCAACCGTAGAGACGTTGCGCGCAACGTCTCTACAAATAACCTACCGTGAATTAAATGAGCAATCCGGTCGGTGGGCCGGGTTATTAATCGAAAAAGGCGTCCTGGCGGACGATATTGTCGGTATTATGGTAGGGCCTTCATTGGAAATGATAATCGGGATATGGGGAATATTAAAGGCCGGAGGCGCTTATTTACCCATCGATCCCGATTACCCGCAAGAACGCATCGATTATATGCTGAAAGACAGTGGGGCCAAAATCCTATTAACCGCTGTGGAATGCGTTTTTAATTATCATCATTCATCATTCATCATTCATCATTCAAATCACCTTGCTTACCTCATCTACACCTCCGGCTCCACCGGGAAACCCAAGGGCGTCATGGTGAGGCATAAAAATCTTATGGGCTATATCCGGTCGTTCCAGGAGGAGTTTAAGATCAAAGAAACCGATGTGGCGCTCCAGCAGGCGTCATTTACGTTCGATGTATTCGTAGAAGAAGTATATCCCTGTTTATTGGCTGGAGGGACCCTGGCCGTGCCTCCCCGGCATGTGGTCCGGGATACGGCATTATTGGTTAAGTTTATAGCCGCCCAAAAGATAACCATTATCGACTGCTCGCCCCTGTTGTTAAATGAGTTGAATGGATATCCCCAGGCGATCCGGGCCGGTAAAGCCAACCCGTTAAAAACCATCCGCATGGTGATTAGCGGCGGGGATGTGTTGAAAAGCGAATATGTGACTAACCTGTTGAAAACCGGCGCGGTATATAACACGTATGGCCCGACGGAAACCACGGTGTGCGTCTCGTACCACCGGCTTACCGGGATAGAAGGGGCGTGTATCCCGATAGGAACCCCCATAACCAATTACCGGGTATATATTCTTGACGGGTATCGGCGGTTGTTACCGGTAGGAGTGGCTGGAGAAATAGTGGTCGGCGGTGTGGGCGTAACAGCAGGTTATTTGAACCGCCCGGAATTGACCGCGGAAAAGTTTATCGATTTTCATCATTCATCATTCATCATTCATCATTCAAATTTATATAGAACCGGCGACCTGGGGAAATGGCTGCCGAATGGCAGTATCGAATTTATAGGCAGAAAAGACCGGCAGGTAAAAATCCGTGGCTATCGCATCGAACCGGGAGAGATCGAGACGCGATTGTTGGCGCATCAAGATATTAAAGAAGTTTCAGTGATAAGCATCGGGGAGCAGTGGCTTTGCGCTTATTTTACGGCGGGCAAAGAAAAAAATATAAAGGAAATGAGAGAGTTTTTATCCGGGGATCTTCCTTCGTATATGATCCCGGCATATTTTGTACAGTTAGAGCAGATGCCCATCGGCCCCGGGGGAAAAATCGATATAAAAGCGCTGCCCAGGCCCGGGGAATATGGCCTGGATACCGGTGTGGAATATGTACTGCCCGAAACTGAAATCGAAAACAAACTGGTTAGCATCTGGCAGGAATTACTGGCGCGGGAACGAATCGGAATAATGGATGATTTTTTCGACCTGGGGGGCGATTCGATCCTGGTGAACCGGTGTATTGCCCGCATCCGCGAGGAAATGCAGGTAGAGATTCCTTTGCGGAAATTTTTCCAGCGACCTTTTATAAAAACATTAGCGGAAGAAATTGAGAAACAGGAGCGGCAGGCGACCTCCATTAAACCGGCGGAGCGGGTGGGGGAAATTCCTCTCTCTTTTGCCCAGGAGCGGTTGTGGTTTTTGCAGGAACTGGACGCCGGTAATGTGGCTTATTTTGTTCCCCGCGTCATACGGATGAAGGGGAAACCGGATGTATATCTTCTCGAACGGACGTTTACAGAGATTATCCGCCGGCATGAAATACTGCGCACCGTGTTTCCCACCGTCGATGGACAACCGGTGCAGCGAATTCAGTCGCCTTACCGATTTAAAATACCGGTCAGCGATTGGAGCGGGCTTGAAAAGGAAGACCGGGAACAAAAGGTTTCTATTTTTCTAAAGGAAGAAGGCCGGCGGCCTTTCGATTTTGAACAGGGCCCGCTGCTGCGGGTGAATCTTTTGAAATTAAAGGAAGAAGAACATTTGTTCGTATTAACGGAACATCATTTAATCCATGACGGGTGGACGCAGGGGGTATTGCTGAACGAGTTTATCCGTATTTTCACCGCGTATTCCGAAGGGAGGGAGCATGATTTACCGGGACTAGCCATTCAATATGCCGATTATGTCATATGGCAGAGGTCGTATTTACAGGGAGAACGATTGAAGGAGCACCTGGATTACTGGCAGGAAAAACTGTCGGGTTTGATCCCGGCGCTGGAGCTTCCCGGGGACCGGCCCCGGCCGGCGGTAATGAGCGGCGAGGGTGCGCTGCTGGAGTTCCATCTCCCTTCCACCCTGACCGGTCAACTGGAAGAATTCAGCCGGGAGAATGGCGCCACTTTATTTATGACCATGCTGGCGGCGTTCAAAACTCTTTTATACCGCTGTACCGGGGAAGAAGATTTATGCGCCGGCACAGGAATCGCCAACCGCAGCCACAAAGAAATGGAAGGCATGTTGGGGATGGTAATCAATACGCTGCCGCTGCGTACCCATACCCCTGGCCAACTGCATTTCAAGCAATATTTATCGCAAGTAAAAGAAACTTGTCTTGAAGCCTATCAGCGGCAAGATACACCCTTCGGTAAAATAGTCGAAGCGCTGTCACGGGAAAGAAGTTTGAGTTATAACCCGATTTTCCAGGTGATGTTCAGTTTTATGGACACGCCCGGCGGAGATTTAATTCTCCCGGGGTTGGAATTGCGCCTGGAGCCTACGCATAACCGTTCAGCCAAATTCGACATCAATATTGTAGTAGTCCCCCCACCGGACGAGAATAACGGTGAAATCCTGGTGGAATGGGAATACAATATCGATATATTCGCTGCCCAGACCGTGGAGCGGATGATTGGACACTATATCCGTTTGCTGGAAGAAGTCGTTCGCCGCCCGGATGTTTCTATTTCAAATCTGCCGATGCTGGGGCCGGAGGAAATCCAACGTCTTATATATGAATGGAACGACACCGAAATCGCTTATCCAAAAGATAAGACGATCCATGAATTATTTGCAGGGCAGGTAGAAAAGGCGCCGGACCACATCGCCCTTGTAGGGGCAACTGCTGTAGAGACGTTGCGCGCAACGTCTCTACAAATCCAAATAACCTACCGCCAATTAAAAGAGCAATCCGGTCGATTGGCCGGGTTATTAATTGAAAAAGGCGTCCTGGCGGACCATATTATCGGTATCATGATGGAACGTTCCATTGATCAAATTATCGGCATATTGGGCATATTGAAATCCGGCGGGGCCTATTTGCCCATCGATCCCGCTTACCCGCAAGAACGCATCGATTACATGTTGAAAGACAGCGGAGCGAAATTGTTGGCTGTCGCCAACGAATTAGAAGGTAAGAAGGTGAGAAGGTGGGAAGGTGAGAAAGTGGTTTTGGAAGAAATTTCTATATTATCTTACCCTCTTACCTTCTTACCCTCTTACCTTCTAAATTCCTCAAATCTCGCTTATGTCATCTACACTTCCGGTTCCACCGGCAGGCCCAAAGGCGTGATGGTGGAGCATCGCAATGTGGTGCGGTTGGTGATAAATCCCAATTACATTTCATTTGAGAGCCCAGACCGGATTTTGCAGAGCGGTGCATTGGAATTCGACGCCTCCACTTTTGAAATCTGGGGGGCGTTATTAAACAGTTTAACGTTGTATGTCGCGGCGAAAGAGGAATTACTTGATCCCGGGAGGTTGAAAAAAGCAATACGAAATTACGGCATTAGTATTATGTGGATGACATCCCCATTGTTCAACCAGATGCTGCAAACGGATATCGAGATTTTTATGGGGCTTAATAAATTATTGGTGGGAGGCGATGTCCTTTCCCCGGTGCATATTGAGCAATTGAGGAATAGATACCCCCGCCTGTCTGTCATCGATGGCTACGGCCCCACCGAAAACACGACATTTTCTACCACATATTTGATAGATAGGGAACACATGGATAACATTCCCATAGGGAAGCCCATTTCCAACTCGAATGCATATATTGTGGATAAATATAATAATTTACAACCCAGCGGGGTTCCAGGGGAGCTATATGTGGGAGGTGACGGGGTTGCCAGGGGATACCTGAATCGGCCGGAATTAACCGCGGAAAAATTTATCGATTTTCATCATTCATCATTCATCATTCATCATTCAAATTTTTATAGAACCGGGGACCTGGCCAGGCGGCTCCCGGATGGTAACATCGAGTTTTTAGGCCGACGGGATTTCCAGGTCAAGATCAGGGGGTTTCGCATCGAGTTAGAAGAGATAGAGAACCTTTTGTTGAGGCATGAATCGATCAAAGGTGCCGCGGTAATGGTAAATGGAGAGGGTGGAGCCGAGAAACGTTATCTTATTGCATATATCGTATTAAAGAAGGAGATCGAAATATCGATATTGCGGGAATATTTGAAGGGGAAATTGCCGGACTATATGACTCCGTCCTGTTTCATAAAATTAGAAAAGATGCCTTTGAACCCCAATGGGAAGATAGACCGTGGATCGCTGCCGAAGCCGGGGTTGAAAGTCGGAGAAGGTTATACCGCGCCGGGGGATGAGATTGAAACGAAATTGGTAAACTTGTGGGCGGATATTTTAGGCAGAGACCCATTACATGCGTCTCAATTGCAAACATCGATAGGCATCCATGATAATTTCTTCGAATTGGGCGGACATTCGCTAAAAGCCACCGCCATGATGTCTAAAATACATAAGGAATTGGAAGTAAAAGTCGAATTGATGGATATATTCCGGACCCCCACGATTCGAGATATCGCACGGTTGATCCGGGGGTTGAGAAAGGAAGCGTTTCAAGCCATCGAACCGGTGGAAAAAAAAGAATACTACCCGTTATCCTCCGCCCAGAAGCGGTTATATTTTATTCAACAATTGGATTTGAACAGCGCCGGTTACAATATCCCCATGGTTCTACCCCTCGGGCAGGGGATAAAAAAAGATAAACTGGAGTCCACGCTAAAACAATTAATCGCCCGGCACGAAAGTTTAAGAACATCCTTTGAAATGCTGAATGAAGAAGTGGTCCAGCGGATTCATGAAAGTGTGGAATTTGAAGTAGAGTACTATGATTTAGCCGCGAAGAACGCGAAGGACCGCGAAGAAAAAATAAAATTACCCCAGCTTGATCATGATTCATCATTCATCATTCAGCATTTTATCCATCCTTTTGATCTTTCCCGTGCGCCTTTAATCCGGTCGGGTTTAATCACGTTCCCGGACGGTCATTGTACCTGGATGGTGGATATACATCACATCGTATCGGATGGAACATCCCATACCATCCTGGCGGAAGATTTCATGCGCTTGTATGAAACCGGCGTCCCATTGGAACCGCTGCCCCTTCAATATAAAGATTTCGCCCAATGGCAAAACCAACTATTTGCCGGCGGCCGGGTAAAGGACCAGGAAGATTACTGGCTGCGGTTGTATGCGGGCGAAATACCACGGTTGAACCTGCCCGCGGACTATAAAAGACCGGCCGTGTTTACGTTTGAGGGCGATCGCCGCGTGTTCGAACTGGAAAAAGAGGATGCCGTTAAATTCAAAGCCCTGGGCGCCCGCTGTGGCGGGACATTGTATATGAATATGATGGCGGCGTTGAATACGCTGTTTTATAAATATACCGGTCAGACCGATATCATTATCGGCAGCGGCATTGCCGGGAGGCGACACGCCGATACCCAGGGCGTGGTGGGCATGTTTGTCAATACCCTGGCCTTGAGGAATTTCCCCGCCGGGGAAAAACCCTATGAGAACTTTTTGCGGGAAGTGATTAGCGACAGCGTCACAGGTTTTGAAAACCAGGATGTCCAGTTCGAGGAATTGGTGGAAAAACTGGACACGGGAAGAGACCCGTCAAGGAACCCGCTTTTCGATGTTATCATGGCGGCCCGGAATTTCAGGCAGGTAAACTTAGACCCACAATGGCAAATAAAAAATGAAAACCTCCCGGGCAATCGATATAAAAACAAAACCTCTAAATTCGACCTGGCTTTTTTCATTTCAGAATCCGAAGATGATGTTTATATCGAACTTGAGTATTATACCGCCATATTTAAAGAGGAGACCATAGAGCGTATGGCAGCACATTTTAAGAGTGTCATTCAAGCTGTAATTAAAAATCCTGCCGGCGCTTTAAAAGATATCGATATCCTTTCCGAAAAAGAGAAGGGGCAGTTACTCTACGAATTTAACGATACCGGCGCCGAATTTCCCGGGGATAAAACCATTCATCGGCTTATTGATGCGCAGGTGACCAGGACCCCCGGTCATGCCGCATTAATATATAAAGATCAAATAATAACTTATCGAGAACTGGACCGGCAGGCCGACCGCCTGGCCCGTTATCTTTTCGAAGAGAAAGAAATCGGCATTGGAGAACCCGTCGGCGTATGGATGTCTCAACCGGTATACCGCCAGGTAGCTGTACTTGGGATACTTAAAGCCGGTGGGGCGTTTGTCCCGCTGGACCCCGCAATCCCCCCGGAGCGAATCGAATATATAATAAACGACGCCCGGATGGGCGTGGTGATATCTGAAAAACATCATTTAAGAGATTTGAATCGTTTGCAGTGGGAATGCGCTCATTTTCACAGCTATTTATGCATCGATAGTTTCGACATTCATGCCGAAGAAGAACAGGAAATAAATCAATCGATGGACCGGGAAAAGCTCAAATACCAGGATGATATGCGGGCTGTTTCGCGGCATGGAGGTTCATGGCCGGGTCCGGGTATCCTTGCCGGTAATCTTGCTTATATAATCTACACTTCCGGTTCCACCGGGAAACCCAAAGGCGTCATGGTGGAGCATCGCTCGCTGGTCAATTTGTGTCAATGGCATAACACGTATTATGCCGTGACATCGTGGGACCGGGCGACAAAGTATGCCGGGTTCGGTTTCGATGCTTCGGTATGGGAATTTTTTCCTTACCTTTTAACCGGGGCGGCCGTATGCATTACGCCGGAAGAAATAAAATTGGATATCGAAGCGTTGAACCGTTATTATGAAAAGAACGGCGTCACTGTCGGTTTTTTACCCACCCAGGTGTGCGAGCAATTTATGGAGTTAGACAACAGGTCGCTGCGGCTATTGTTGACGGGGGGCGATAAATTACGAAATTATATAAAGAGGAATTATCGCTTGTATAATAATTACGGTCCCACGGAAAACACGGTGGTGACCACCAGTTATTGGGTAACGGAAGAGTCCGGGAATATACCCATCGGGAAGCCCATTGCCAATAATCAAGTCTATATATTAAATAGTAATAATTATTTGCAGCCGGTGGGCGTTCCCGGTGAGCTGTGCGTCGGCGGCGACGGGGTGGCCCGGGGCTACTTAAACAACCCCGAACTAACCGCGGAAAAATTTAAAATTATAAATTATAAATTAAAAATTAAAAATGGAAGCGGTGCCCTTCGGGCGGATTTTCATCATTCATCATTCATCATTCATCATTCAAAGTTTTACTGTACCGGCGACCTGGCCCGCCGGTTAAATGACGGCAACATCGAATTCCTCGGTAGAATAGACCTCCAGGTCAAAATCAGGGGCTTTCGCATCGAGTTGGGGGAAATCGAAGCCCGGTTATTAAAACATCATTTCGTAAAGGAGACCGTCGTTATCGATCGAACGGAAAATGACGAGACCTATTTGTGCGCATATATCGTTTTCTTTCCCGGCGAGCCGGTGGACCCATTGGAACTGGGCTCTTATCTTTCAGGATTCCTGCCGGGTTACATGATTCCCAATCATTTTATAAAAATAGATCGCATCCCGTTGACGGCGAGCGGTAAAGTCGATCGAAAAGCTTTGCCCGCGCCCCGGTTTACCGGTCAAGCAGACTATACCGCCCCGGCAAATGACGTGGAAGTTAAATTAGCGTTCATATGGTCTGAAGTGCTCGCCCTGGACAGCGAGAAAATAAACATGGAATCTAATTTTTTCCAATTGGGGGGGCATTCGTTAAAAGCGACAGTGCTGGTCTCGAAGATACACAAAGAGTTGAATGTAAAAATACCGTTGGCGGAGATATTTACCCGCCCCATTCTCCGGGAGTTGGCGCATTATATTGAAAACGCAGCGATAGGCGGCTGCGGCTATTCTTCCATTGAAAAAGTAGAAGAGAAAGAATATTATGCCCTTTCGCCGGCGCAGAAGAGGATATATATTCTCTGTCAAATGGCCCCGGAAAGTACGGCTTACAACATATCCGGGGTATTGGAATTGCATGGAAACGTCGATAAGGAATTGTTTGAAGTAAATTTTAAGAAATTGATCGATAGGCATGAGAGTTTTCGAACCGGGTTTCATATGATCGCTGGGGAACCGGTCCAGGGAATTCATAAGGAAGTGGAATTTGAGATCGAATATTATAATTTGTCCACAGATGACACTGATTACACAGATGATAAAGATAATACAATGCATCATTTTATTCGACCTTTCGATTTATCCAGGGCGCCGTTGCTGCGGATCAGGTTGCTGAAAACCGGGGAAGCAAAACATATCCTGATGGTAGACATGAGTCATATTATTTCCGACGGTATATCTCTCGGACTATTGATAAAGGATTTTGCCGCGCTTTTTGCCCATGAGAAATTGCCCGGGTTGAAACTCCGGTATAAAGATTATTCGGTATGGCAGAACCGGTTGCTGCAGTTGGGGGAATGGCATGGGCAGTGGGAATACTGGGAAAAGCAATTTGAAGAAGAAATCCCGGCGCTTAGTCTGCCGGTTGATTTTCAGCGGCCGTTAATCCAGGTTTTTGAAGGTGGGGCCGTCGGTTTTGAAACCGGCGCGGGTGAAACGACGGCGTTGAAACGCATCGCCTCGGAACGCGGCATGACGCCGTATATGATGATCCTGTCATTGTATTATGTATTTTTGTCTAAAGTGAGCGGGCAGGAAGATATCGTAGTGGGAACCCCGGTGGCCGGGCGCACCCATGCGGAATTGGAATGTATCATCGGGATGTTTGTCAACACATTGGCGCTTCGAAATTACCCAACAGCGGGAAAAACCTTTGACGATTTTTTAGCGGAAATAAAACAGCGGACCTTAGAGGCCTTTGGAAACCAGGATTTCCCATTCGACGCCCTGGTGGAACGGTTGGGCGTTGCCGGGGATTTGAGCCGGAACCCCTTATTTGATGTCATGTTCGTGATGCAAAATATGGAAATCCCCGAAATCCGGGTTCCCGGGTTGATTTTTGCTCCTTACCCCACTGAAAATAGGGTTTCGCAGTTTGATTTAACGTTGTCCGCGGTTGAAGAGGGAGATAAAATACATTTCTCGTTTACGTATTGTTCGAAGTTATTCAAGGAAGAAACCGTTCGCCGGTTTACCGGCTACCTTAAGAAAATAATATCCGCTGTCCTGGAAAGCCCTCGTACGCGAATAGCTGAAATAGAGATAATTTCGGATGAGGAAAAAAAACATATATTAAATAATTTTAACGACACATCATATCCCTATCCCGGCGATAAAACGATACAGCAATTATTTGCGGAGCAGGTAGAACGAACCCCGGATCGAATTGCGGTTATCGGTTCAACCGTAGAGACGTTGCGCGCAACGTCTCTACAAATAACCTACCGCCAACTGAATAACCAATCGGATCGAATGGCCGGGTTATTAATCGAAAAAGGCGTCCTGGCAGACAATATTATAGGCATCATGATGGAACGTTCCATCGATATGATAATAGGCATTTTTGGCATATTAAAATCCGGCGGCGCGTATTTGCCCATAGCGCCGGATTACCCGCAAGAGCGCATCGATTACATGCTGAAAGACAGTGGGGCCAAAATCCTATTAACCGCTGCGGAATGCGTTTTTAATTTTCATCATTCATCATTCATTTTAAAAGGGTGCCCCCGCCGGGGGCTTCATCATTCAAATCTCGCTTATGTAATCTACACCTCCGGTTCTACCGGGAAACCCAAAGGGGTGGCGGTGGAGCATCATTCGGTTATTAACCGGTTGAATTGGATGCAGCGCGCCTATCCTATCGGAGAAAAAGATAGGATTTTACAAAAAACGCCGGTGGTGTTTGATGTGTCGGTGTGGGAATTGTTCTGGTGGTCGTTTTATGGAGCTCAACTTTACTTGTTAAAGCCTGGGGAAGAAAAAGACGCGGGGGCCATTATCGAAGCGATAAATAATAATCGTATTACCACGCTTCATTTTGTGCCTTCGATGTTGGCTGTATTCCTGGATTACCTCGAAACCGGCGGCGATACCGGTAAATCAAAAAGCCTCCGGCGTGTATTTTCCAGCGGAGAAGCCTTAACCTTGCCGCAAGTGGAAAATTTCAACCGGTTATTAAATCGAAACAACGGGACCCTGTTAATAAACCTTTACGGCCCCACAGAAGCCACTGTCGATGTCTCTTACTTTAATTGTCCTACGGGGGAAATCCCGGGGAATATACCTATCGGTAAACCCATCGATAATATTCAACTTTATATAGTCGATAAAGATATGCATTTGCAGCCCGTGGGCATACCGGGAGAATTATGTATCGGCGGGGCCGGTTTAGCCGGGGGTTATTTGAATCGCCCCGAATTAACCGCGGAAAAGTTTATCAAAAGTTTTTCAGGGGGTGCAGGGGGGCGGTTTTACAAAAAAGCCCCCTTGCTTTATCGAACCGGCGATTTAGCCCGGCGGCTCAACGACGGCAACATCGAATTCCTGGGGCGAATCGATTTCCAGGTAAAGGTCAGGGGGTACCGAATCGAACCGGGAGAAATCGAGAATTTTCTCCGGCGCTGTGATGGGATCAACGAAGCCATCGTATCGGCGCGGGCGGATAAAAATGGCGAAAACTATTTATGCGCTTATATCGTCCCGGTGGATAATAATGGGGCGCCGCCGGATATTGACGGGATAAGGGACTATTTATCCCGGGTGTTGCCGGCATATATGATCCCGGCATATATCGTTAAAATTGAAAAAGCGCCGTTGACGCCCAACGGCAAATTGGACAGGCGGGCGCTTCCGCTTCCCGAACCGGCGAGTACGGGGGGTGGAATTTATACTGCCCCCCGGACGCCGGTGGAAGAGGAATTGGCGGCGATATGGACTGAGATTTTAGGCGGAGACGCATTGCCTGAATCGCCATTGCCGACATCCATAGGAATCGATGATAATTTTTTTCACCTGGGCGGGCATTCCATCAATGCGGCGGCGCTGGCAGGCAGGATTCATAAAAAATTCCAGGCAAAAATGACGCTTGCGGAAATATTCCAGCGGCCCACAATCCGGCAATTGGCCCAATACATCGAAGGAAAAACAAAAGAGTTTTTCTATTCAATCATGCCCACGGCGCCTAAACCGTATTACGCAGTGTCTTCGGCGCAGAAACGCCTTTACATCACCCACCAAATGAACCCTGGAGGAACCCAATGCAATATGCCTCATGCCTTTACCCTGGAAGGTGAGTTGGACATGGCCGCATTGGAACAAGCATTTACCCGGTTGATCCAGCGGCATGAAACGCTGCGGACCGGGTTTGAAATGCGGGATAACCTGCCCGTCCAGGTAATCCATCCGCGGGTGGAGTTTAAGATCGAAGATTGCGGCGACAACGCTTCACCTCGACAGATCATCAGGAATTTTGTCCGGCCATTTGAACTTTCAAGCCCCCCGTTATTGCGAATCGGGGTGGCGAAAATAGCTGAAAATAAACGCCTGATGATCGTGGATATGCATCATATCATTTCGGATGGGGTCTCCTTCAATATTATCCAGGAGGAATTCATCGCTCTTTATGCCGGGGAGGAACTATCGCCCCTTAAGCTGCAGTACAAAGATTTCTCTGAATGGCAGAACCGTCTTTTTGCCGGGGCTGAAATACAAACACAAGCAGATTACTGGCTAAAGGAATTTAGCGAAGGGGCGCCGGCGCTGGATTTACCCGTGGATTATCCCAGGCCCCCGGCGTCCGACAAAGCCGGGGAAACGGTTTGTTTCCAGGTAGAAAGAGAACTAACCCGGCAAATAAAGAAATTAAATGTTGAAACGGAAACCACGCCATACATGGTGCTGTTGGCGGCGCTTTACATATTGCTGCACCGGTACAGCGGGCGGCGGGATATCGTGGTGGGCGCCGTTGCCGCTGGCAGAAGCCATTCCGACCTGGATCATATCATCGGTGTATTTATTAATATGCTGCCTATTCGGAATAAAATTCAAGAGGAACTATCCTTCGGGGAATTCCTGGAACAGGTAAAGACGAAAGCGCTCAATGCATATGAGAACCAGGATTTCCAATACGATGAACTGGTGAATCGACTGGGAATTAAGGCCAGGTATGGAAAAAGCCCGTTGTTCGATGTACATTTTACCTTGCAGGATGCGATGGAGTACACGGAGAAAAAGAAACCCGGGAAAAATACCGGTCCGGTTATGAAACTATATCCGTTCCGTGAAGTCGAGCTGGGATGGGAACTGGATTTTGCCGCAATCGAAACGGACGACGCCATATTTTTTACCCTGGATTATTTGGTCGCCCTTTTTAAAAAGACCACCGCCGAAAAGATAGGCAACCATTTTGTCGAAATCCTGGAACAGTGCCTGGGAAATACAGGGATCAAGATAAAAGATATCGTGATTTCGCTTGACCTGGCGCGGGGTAAAATCGACATGAGCGCCGAGGAAGTCGCTAATTTTGAATTTTAATCCACCCAAACAAGGTAATAAACGAGGTAATATATGCAGGAAAAAATAGTGTTGGCTGTGATGCCCTTTTGGGCGCCATTAATTCCCCCCATGGGGATTGGTTGTTTGAAAAGTTACCTGGCCGCTAACGGTTATCTTGTAAAGGCCGTAGACGCCAACGTGGAACCCCGCTTCAGGGAGATCGAGGACCGGTATTTCGAGCATTTAAAAGAGATGATCCCGGTGAAAAACCAGGGGAATATTTATAATATCGGGACCCAGGTGATGAGCCGCCATATGATGGCGCGTTTTCATTACAGTGATGAAAACGCCTATCTGCAATTGGTAAAACAATTGGTGGCCAAAACATTTTTTACCGACCCGGCCAATGACCGGATAGCCGTATTAAACGAATTAATGGATACATTTTATTCCCTGTTGGACGACTATGTGCGGGCTTTGTTGGAAAAAGAAAAACCCACCCTGTTGGGACTGTCAACTTACAATGTCACGCTGCCGGCCTCGCTTTATGCCTTTAAATTGGCAAAAGAAATCGATCCCGGCATTAAAACCCTGATGGGCGGGGGTATTTTCGCGGGCGACCTGGATATACATTCTCCCAATTTTACCAATTTTTTGGAGCGAACGCCTTATATCGATAAAATTATGGTAGGGGAGGGGGAACAGTTGTTTTTAAAATACCTGGACGGGGAACTCCCCGGCGCCCAACGGGTATATACATTGGCAGACCTGGGCAATAACGTAATGGATTTATCCCAGGCGCCGGTCCCTGATTTTTCCGACCTGGATACCCGGTATTATACCATGCTGGCGTCCTATACCTCCCGCAGTTGCCCTTATACTTGCAGTTTCTGTTCCGAGAAGGTGTTATGGGGAAAGTACCGGAAAAAGAAGGTCGATCAAATCGTGAAGGAGCTAATGTACCTGTCTGAAAAATATAAAACCCAATTGTTCCTACTGAGCGATTCCCTATTGAACCCGGTGGTAAACGAATTATCCCGGGCCATAATCGACAGCGGCTTATCCTTGTATTGGGACGGATACCTGCGGGTGGATGACGATGCGTGCGATCCGGATATTACTTTCCAGTGGAGGCGGGGTGGATTTTACAGGGCGCGGCTGGGATTGGAAAGCGGCTCCCCCCGTATCCTGGAGGCAATGGGCAAAAAGATAACCCCACGGCAAATGAAAAACGCGGTAACGGCGTTGGCCCTCGCCGGGATTAAAACGACGACATATTGGGTTATCGGCCATCCCGGTGAAACCGAAGCGGATTTCCAACAGACGTTGGACCTGGTGGAGGAAATGAAAGATGAGCTTTACGAAACCGATTGCAATCCCTTTTATTATTATTTAACCGGCCAGGTGCAATCGGACGCCTGGGCCGGGGATAACCGGGCCCAACTTTTGTATCCGCCCGGAGCCGATCAAATGCTGATGCTTCAAACATGGATACTGGATATGCCGCCCACCAGGGAAGAGACCTATCGACGCTTGAATCGGTTTGTCGAACACTGTACTAAACTGGGCATTCCGAATCCCTATTCGCTGCGTGAAATTCACAGCGCCGATGAACGGTGGAAAAAACTTCATACCCATGCAGCGCCCTCGTTGGTGGAATTTTTAGGAGTAAAGAATAATAACGGTCTTCCCATCGATGAAAATAAACGAGTAAAAAAAGTTGTTTTTGGACAAACGATTCCCGGCGATGATGGGAATTGGGGATTCTAAAATTAAATTGAAAGGAGGAAGTTATGAATTACGAAAATGAACCGAGACTGCGGACCATCAGGTCTATTGCCGCTGGACAAAACATAAAGGAAAGGGATTACTGGCTGTCCAAACTTTCCGGCGGGCCGGTGAAAACCGCTTTTCCGTATGATTCCATGGACGTAGACGGCGGGCCAGCCTCCGCCTCCACGGACGCTTTTTCTTTCCAATTAAACGGCGCTGTTTACGCCAACCTGGTGAAAATCAGCAACAAATCGGAGGTCCGTTTGCACATCTTATTGACGGCCGGCTGGTTAATCCTATTGAACCGTTACACCGGTAATACCGACATTATCGTTGGGGTCCCCACCTACAGGCAGGAAGTGGAGGGGGAATTAATCAATACGGTCCTTGCTTTACGGAATTCGGTAACCGGTCCAATGACAGTCAAAGATTTACTGCTGCAGGTGGGGCAGACTATCCTGGAAGCCAACCAAAATCAGAATTACCCGATTGAGACCCTTATTTACAAGTTAAATTTGCCCGGGACCGGGGCCGTCGATGAGTTCCAATTATTCGATCTATCTATCCTGCTGGAGGGCATCCACGAAAGGAGTTATTTGAACCGGATCAAGCAGAACATGATTGTTTCTTTTAGAAACACCGGGGAGTCCATTGAAGGAATAATGGAATACAACCCGCAATTGTACAGGGGGGCCGCCATCCGGGGAATTGTTTCTCATTATGCAGCGGTGCTGCAAAGCGCCCTTGCGGATGTTAATCGCCCCATCTCACAGGTTGAATTATTATCCGAAGGCGAGAAGAAGCAGATAGTGGAAGATTTTAATAATAATAAGGTAGATTTTCCACGAGATAAATTCATTTACCGGTATGTTGAAGAGTTTGCGTGCAGCGCGCCGGACCGCATTGCGGTTATCGGTTCAACCGTAGAGACGTTGCGCGCAACGTCTCTACAAATCCAAATAACCTACCGCCAATTAAACGGACAATCCGATCGAGTAGCCGGGTTATTAATCGAAAAAAGCGTCCTGCCCGGCGATATTGTCGGCGTCATGATGGAGCGGTCCATTGAAATGGTCGTCGGGATATTGGGGATATGGAAAGCAGGGGGGGCGTACATGCCCATCGATCCGGGGTACCCGCAAGAACGCATCGATTATATGTTGAAAGACAGCGGGGCCAAAATCCTATTAACTGCTGCGGAATGCGTTTTTAATTTTCATCATTCATCATTCATCATTCATCATTCAAATCATCTTTCTTACATCATCTACACTTCCGGGACCACCGGGAAACCCAAAGGCGCAATGGTAGAACATATCGGTATGATGAATCATATCCAGGCTAAAATTAACACCCTGCACATAACGGCTAAAAGCATCATTGCCCAGAATGCTTCGCACACGTTCGACATCTCGGTGTGGCAGTTTTTTACGGCACTGGTCCGGGGGGGGACAACCGTTATTTACCCCGATTCCCTGGTATTGGACCCGGTGAGATTCATCCACCGGCTTAGCGAAGACCGGGTCGCCATTCTGGAGGTGGTTCCATCGTATCTATCCGTAATGTTGGATGCGTTTGGAACGCGACAAGACCTGCCTTTGAATTATCTCCTGGTTACCGGCGAGGAAGTAAAACCTTCCCTGGCAGCCCGTTGGTTCAGGAAGTTCCCGGGGATAAAAATGGTCAATGCCTATGGTCCCACCGAAGCGTCCGATGATATCACCCATTTTGTGATGGAGGGCGACCCGGGTATGGAGCGTATTCCCCTGGGAAAACCGGTTCAGAACTTCGATATATATATCGTCGATGAGTACATGAATTTATGTCCCGTGGGCGTTAAAGGCGAACTCTGCGTTTCCGGAATAGGGGTAGGCAGGGGTTATTTAAACCGCCCGGAATTAACCGCGGAAAAATTTATCGATTTTCATCATTCATCATTCGATCTTCCACGCATTCATCATTCAAATTTCTATAGAACCGGCGACCTGGCGCGGTGGTTGCCGGACGGCAACATCGAATTCCTGGGCCGCATCGATCACCAGGTTAAAATACGGGGCTTTCGCATTGAATTGGGAGAAATCGAGAATCAACTGGCGCGGCTTGCGGGGATTAAAGAAGTGGTGGTGATAGACAGGGCGGACCGTGAAGGAAAAAAATATCTCTGCGCCTATATTACCGGGAAAGAAGGGAAAATGAATATCCCCGGCGCCATGGAATTAAAAAGACGCCTGTCCGGGGTACTGCCGGATTACATGATCCCTTCGCATTTTGCAGCGATGGAAACACTGCCGTTGACCGCCAATGGCAAAATCGACCGCAAGGCGTTGCCCGAACCTACCTCTACAGCCAGGGATATACTTTATATACCGGGAGAAATGTTAGACCGCCTTCAATCGGGATCGACGGCGGGTAAAGCCCTTGAAATGAAGGAATTATCCATCCACGCTGAATCGCAGGCCGTGGAGTTAACCGAAGAAGAAACTCGCCGGATTCTATATGAATTTAATAATACGGCGGCGGAGTTTCCCGTTGGAAAAACTCTCCACCAATTGTTCGAGGAGCAGGTGGAAAAGACCCCCGGTAATATCGCCGTTTCCGGTTCTTCACTCTTACTTTCCAAACAAATCACCTATCGTGAATTGAATGAGAAATCCAACCGGTTGGCCGCCTATTTATGGGAAAAAGGGGTCAAACCCGGGGACATCGTGGGGGTTATGGCGTCGCGATCGATCGAAATGATTGTCGGAATTTATGCCGTTTTGAAAGCCGGCTGCGCTTACCTGGCGTTATCGGTAACGTACCCGGACAAACGTCTCGACTTTATTTGCAGGGATAGTGAAATGCAGGCGGCGTTAACGGATAATACCCGGAAATTCCCGGTCGCCGTTAAGAATCCGATATTGATCGATGTTACCGATGAGAATTGTTATATGGGAGATGGCGGCAACCGCCCAGTGGAACTAACTTCCGCCGCCGCTATCTTTTATACTTCGGGGAGCACCGGGAATCCCAAGGGCGCTGTCCTGGACCATGCGGGTTTGGTCAACAGGCTCTACTGGATGCAGCGTACCTATTCGCTGGATGAGAGCGACGTGATCCTTCAAAGAACCCCCGTATTTTTCGATGTGTCCATGTGGGAATTATTCTGGTGGATGTTTGGGGGCGCATCCCTTTATATCTTGCCCCCCACCCAGGGCGACAAACCCCAGGACATCGTGGATGGGGTGAAAGCGGGTAGAGTCACCATGATACATTTTACCCCCACCCCAATGGCGCCTTTCCTGGATTTTATTGAAACCACGGGACGTGTGAAAGAAGCGGCGACGTTGAAACATGTATTTGCCAGTGGTGAAACCCTGACGCCTATACTGGTGAACAGGTTCAACCGCCTGCTTTACGCCGCCAATGGAACTCGCTTGCATAACCTGTACGGTCCCACCGAAGCATCGATCGATGTCTCTTATTTCGACTGTGCATCGGATGGGCCCGTGGAAATAGTTCCCATAGGTAAACCCATTGATAATGTCCGGCTTTACATCGTTGACCGGAATATACAGCCGGTTCCCATCGGTGTGGTAGGGCAATTATGTATTGCCGGCGTCGCGTTAGCCAGGGGTTATTTAAACCGGCCCGAACTAACCGCGGAAAAGTTTATCAAAAGTTTTTCAGGGGGTCCAGGGGGGCGGTTTTTCAAAAAAGCCCCCCTGGTTTACAAAACCGGCGATTTAGCGCGATGGCTGCCCAATGGCAACATCGAATTCCTGGGCCGTATCGATCAACAGGTACAACTCAATGGCATACGCATCGAAGTGGGTGAAATCGAAAGCGCCCTGTTGAAACATAAAGATATCAAAGAAGCCGTTGTCGCAGCCGGGGCCAATGAAAAGAGCGAATTAATTCTTTGCGCGTTTATAGTGGCTCAGCATGATCTCGGTCAGTCGGATTTTAGAGAAGCGTTGGTCAGGGAACTACCTCATTATATGGTGCCTACGCGGTTTGTCCGGTTGGAAAAACTCCCTCTTACACCTTCCGGCAAAATAGACCGGAAAGTGTTGGGGCAAATCGAGTTTGAACCAGGGCAGGAAACCGAATATGTCGCGCCGCGCACCGATATAGAAACCCGGGTGGCCGGAATCTGGAAAGAGATTCTCAACAGGGATAAAGTAGGAATCAACGACAACTTTTTCGACCTGGGGGGCAATTCATTGGGGATAATCCAGGTAAACCTGAAATTGAAAGACGTATTCAAGCAGGATATACCGGCGCTTGTAATGTTTGAACACTCCACTGTTTCCGCCCTGGCCCAATACCTGGAAAAGACCATCCTGTCCAACACCTCCGCCCCGGGAGCGGGAGATAGCGACGTCGCCGGCGGCGAGGAGCGAATGGAAGTAAAAGCAAGGGGAAAGAACAAAATGCGGGAGCGCCGGGATAAAGTCAGGGAAGGGCGCACTGCGCCCGAATATCTAAATTAAATAAATAAGAGGATTAACATGACCCATTTGAAACAAAATCATAAGAATAATATTGAAACAGGACTTGAAGTGGCGGTAATCGGGATGTCGGGGAGGTTCCCCGGCGCCCGGAATCTTGATGAGTTCTGGGAGAATATCAAAAACAGGAAAGAGTGCACTACTTTTTTTACAGATGAAGAGCTGGAAAAAGAAGGAGTCGATCCCAAATTGTTGGAGAATCCCAACTATGTAAAAGTATTTGGCGCCCTCGACGATATCGAGTATTTCGACGCCGCATTTTTTGGATACACCCCTTCGGAAACCGATGTCATGCATCCCCAGATGCGTTTTTTCCATGAGTGCGCCTGGTTGGCGTTGGAAGACGCCGGTTATGCGCCTAACATTTATGAAGGATTAATCGGGGTTTATGCGGGTGCGCGGACCGATATGACCTGGGAACTCAATGTCGCATTGGCCGGCAATCTTGGTAATGTGGACAGCATGACGGCAGGTATTTTGGGAACGAAAGATCATCTTGCCATGCGAATTTCTTACATGTTTAACCTCAGGGGCCCAAGTTATACGCTTTATACCGCTTGTTCCACGTCGTTGGTGGCCATACACCTCGGCTACCAGGCGGTGTTGAGCGGTGAATGCGACATCGCTTTAGCCGGTGGGGTCACCATCATGCTGCCCCAGAAGAGGGGATATATCTACAGCGAGGGAATGATCTCTTCTCCCGATGGTCATACGCGGTCATTCGACGCTGAAGCCAAAGGCCTGGTCAGCGGGAGCGGCGTCGGGGTCGTCGTCCTGAAACCACTGGAAGACGCCATCCGCGATAGAGACCATATATATGTCGTCATTAAAGGAAGTGCAATCAATAATGACGGGAACCGGAAAATCGGCTATACCGCTACCAGTATAAAAGGCCAGGAAGCGCTGCTTAAAGAGGTGTACCGAACCGCAGAAGTGGAGACGGAAAGTATTATGTTCGTGGAATGCCACGGTTCCGCCACGCCGCTGGGCGACCCCGTGGAAGTGGAAGCGCTGCGTCGTTCTTTTTACCGTAAAAAAGGAAATTATTGCGGCATCGGATCGGTTAAAACCAATATCGGTCACTGTGACTGCGCCGCCGGCGTCGCCAGTTTTATCAAAACCGTACTGGCCCTCAAACACCGGATGATTCCCCCTAACATTAACTTTAAAACCCCAAACCCGAAAATCGATTTTGAAAACAGCCCGTTTTATGTTGTCACGGAACTTAAAGAGTGGAAAAACGATAACTACCCCCTGCGCGCCGGGGTAAACTCCCTTGGACTGGGCGGGACCAACGCCCATGTCATCCTCCAGGAAGCGCCGCCCCAGGAGGAAGCGGATATTTCTTTTCACGGCCGGGATTATTACATCCTGCCCCTCTCCGCCAAAACCCCCACCGCCCTGGATAAAATGACGCAAAACCTCCTTCGCTATTTAACAGAAAACCCCGATGTGAATCTCGCCGATGTGGCCTATACATTGCAGGTAGGAAGAACCGCTTTCCCGTACCGCAGGGCGTTCGTTTGCTCCAATATAGAGGAAGCGATAAAACTACTCTCCACGCCCGAAACCGCGCCCATCCAACCCTTCCTGGCCCGTGAAAGAGAAAGACCCATCGTTTTTATGTTTTCCGGGCAGGGGTCCGAGTATATTAATATGGGACTCGATCTCTACAAAAAAGAAGAAACCTTTCGCAGGGATATCGATGGATGTTTTGAATATTTAACAGCGCTTATCGGCGAAGATATCAAATACATCCTCTATCCGCAGGATGAACAGCAGATGAAAGAAGCGGAAACCAGGATCCACCGGTTTTATTACACCCAGCCGGTGAAGTTCATTTTCGAATATGCCTATTCCCGTCTATTGATGCGGTGGGGGTTCACGCCCCACGCCATGATCGGTTACAGTTTCGGCGAATATATCGTATCCTGTCTGGCCGGGGTATTTTCCATGGAAGATGCGCTGAAAGTGCTCATGAAACGCGGCGAGATAATGGAGAAAGCCCCGGCCGGCAATATGCTCAGCGTGTCGCTTTCCGAAGCGGAACTGGCGCCCTTGCTGAAACCCGGGCTTTATATCGGCGGGGTCAACACCGATGAACTCTGTCTTTTGTCCGGCGCCGCGGACGCCGTCGACGCCATCGAAAAAGAATTCAACGAAAAAAACATAAATTCCGTCAGGTACAGGGCGGCCTGCGGCGGACATTCTCCCGTCATGGACCCCATCCTCCCCGAATTGGGTTTGGAACTGGAAAAAATTACCTTTAATAAACCCACCATTCCCTTTGTCTCCGGTCTCACCGGCACCTGGATGACGGTCCGGGACGCCCTCGACCCTTCCTATTTTACCCGCCAGTTGCGCGAGCCCGTCCGGTTTTCCCAGGCGCTGAACACACTCTTTGAAACCCCTTATTGCATCTACCTGGAAGTCGGTCCGGGAACCATGTTGGCCAATTTTGCCAATTATTATAAAGATTCCGGGAAACAACCCGATATCCTTGTTAACACCATGGTGCGCCATCATAAAGATCCCGCCGCGGATGATTATTTCCTGCTGAACCGCGCCGCGCAATTATGGACCCACGGCAGGTCGATCCATTGGGACGCCTTTTACGGCCATGAAAAACCACGCAGGGTTTCGCTGCCCGGGTACCCTTTCGAACCCCAATATTATTGGCGCGTGGACGATCCCTCGAAAATGTTGATCCAACTCCTGTCCGGGAAAAGCAGGGGCAAAAGACCCAATATCGCGGAGTGGTTTTATGTCCCTTCATGGAAAACCACTGTACTTTCCCCTAACGAGCCGGATGCGGAAAGCCTTAAAAAACCCTGGATGGTATTTATGGACAGGGAGAACCGGGGGGATATGCTCGTGAAAGAACTCCAGGCGGATGGACGGTCCGTCATTGTGGTCCAGCATTCCGGGACATACCGGGAGATCGGTTATAACCACTATCACATAGATTTTTGCGACGGCGCCCATTACCATGCGTTGTTCAAGGAACTGAAAAATAATAACGGGGCGCCGGCCACGATTATCCACCTGGGAAACCTATCCGAAAAAAATCCCGCGGAAACCGCCGCGGAGTGGCATGAAACCGTGCAGGATCACGGCTATCACAGTTTACTTAATATAGCCCGGGCCATCGGGCGGCAGGGGATTTCTTCCGCGATTCAACTGGAAGTCGTTGCCAACGGGACGCAAAGCGCGGCCGGGGAGCCCCTGGAATACCCGGAGAAGGCCACGATTTTAGGGCCTGTAAAAATTATACCCCAGGAGTATCCCAATATCAAATGCCGGGTTGTGGATGTGCGGCTTCCCGAACCCGGGAGCAATGCCGAAGTCCGACTGGTTGAACAATTAAAGGAGGAGTTTTTATCCCCCCAAACCCGGGACCAGGTGATTGCTTACCGCGGCGACCGGCGGTTGGCGCAGTGTTTTGAACCCGCGCCGCTGGAAACCCCAAAAAATCCCATTCCCTCTTTCAAGAAAAACGGGGTTTATCTCATCACCGGTGGTCTTGGCGGCGTGGGCCTCATCATGGCCGATTATTTATCCCGGCAATACGATGCAAAGTTGATACTGACCTCCAGGGGCGGACTTATGCCCGCGGGCCAATGGGAAAAATATCTCCGGGAAAATACCGACCCCTATGATATAATCGCGCAGCGCATACGTAAGATAAAGGAGTTCGAGGAGCGCGGCGTGGAATTCATGGTGGAAGTCGTGGACGTTTCGGAGGAAAGCGCCATGAGGGCCGCCGTAGAAAAAGCAGAGGCGCGTTTCGGCCCCATTAACGGCGTCATCCATTCCGCTTATACCCCGGACGGTACGCTGATCGACCGGCGCAGCAAAGAAATCACTGAAACGGTCTGGCGTCCCAAAATACAAGGGACGTTTGTATTGGATAAAATATTTGCAGATCGAAAACCCCTGGATTTCTTTGTCATATGCTCGTCGTTAGCCGGGATATTCGGGCCCATCGGCCAGGTGGCGTATACTGCCGCCAGCGCATTCCAGGATGCGTTTGCCCATTTCCGGCAATCCCGCCCCGGGCGGCGTACGGTTGCGATCGATTGGTGTGGATGGGCCGGGACGGGCGGGCTCGTGGATTCCCTCAAAAAGCTTGCCCCGGAAATGAAACATGATCTGGGCGCCATTATGAAAAATTCCATGCAGCCCCAGGAAGGAATAGAAGCCTTTATTCGTATCATGAATACAAAGGTTTCACAGGCGCTGGTGAGTAGTGAAGAATTGTCTTTCTTACTGGAACATTTGAATACCCATCAAACCGCCATGGGATTCCAGGAATCTCTCGCCAACCGGGTGGAAACCCCAAAAATTATTCTAAAACGGCCCCAAATGAGAACCGATTATATCGCCCCGCGAAATAAAACCGAAGAAAACATCGCCCGCGTCTGGCAGGATATTTTCGGTCTTGAAACCATCGGGGTAAAAGATGACTTCTTCGAACTGGGCGGCGACTCGCTAAAAGCCATGACCGTCAGTTCTAAAATTCACAAAGAACTGGAAATAAAGATTCCCATAGCCGTCTTTTTTGCCGGCCCCACCATTGAAGAACTGGCCGGGTATATCGCTGAAAATGAACGAAAGGATGTCCATGCCGTTATCCCCCTGGCGGAGAAAAAAGATTATTATCCCTGTTCCCTGGGACAGAAACGCATTTACAATCTCCATTACCTGGAACCGGATACAAACATCCTCAATATCGCCACTCCCGTGGTATTGCCGTTTCACCTGGAGCGGGAGAAACTGGAAGCCGCTTTTGTCAAAATAATCGCACGGCACGATATCTACAGGACTTCATTTCATAAGATCGACGGACAAATTATGATCAAGGTCCATGCGCAGGTCGATTTCCAGGTGAACTATTATGAATCTTCCGAAAAAAAGTTGCCTGGTTTGATAAGTATTATTACTCCTTTCGATCTCAGTCGGGCGCCGCTGCTGAGGGTTTCGTTAATTCACCTGGAAGAAGGGAAAAACATCCTGGTTTTGGATACCCATCATATCGTTACGGATGGAACTTCCGCACGGTTGTTATTTCGAGATTTCGTGGATATTTACTCCGGGAAAGAACTGCCGCCGGTAAGTATCGGGTATAAAGATTATTGTCAATGGATGGCTGACCGGGTACAAGCAGGAAAATCCGATGAGTCCGGGGCCTACTGGTTGGAGCAATTAAACATGCCTGTCCCGGCGCAGCCCCTTATCTTGCCCGCGGATTTCCCGCGCCCGAAAGTCCGCAGTTTTAAAGGCAGGAATTCATGGACAAACGTCGAACGGGACATGGTTCTCCAATTAAGAAACCTCTCCAGGGACGCCGGCGCCACCATGTTTATGATCTGGCTTGCCGCATACAATATCCTGCTTCATGAGTACACCGGCAGTGAAGATATCGTTATGGGAATTCGCACGGCAAACCGGGCGTATCCCGGGTTGCAGGGAATATTGGGTAAATTTGCCAATGATCTTGCCTTTCGCAGTCAACCCCAACCGGAGAAACCCTTTAAAAAATACCTCCGGGAAGTCAAGGAACGCACGATTGCGGCGTTTAATCACCAGGAATTTCCCTATGAACTATTGGTGGAACGTTTGGATTATCAAGAGGATTCCGGGCGCAACCCGTTTTTCTCCAGCGTGTTTGTTTTTAATAACAATAATATGGAAGTATCCAACATCCGCACTGAAAAAATCAGTCTCTCTTATTATCCCCTGGAAGCCAACAGCGCCCTTTACGATATCCTTTTCCAGGCAACGGAACTTGGCGATGCGATTAATATTCTTTTCCTTTACAATGCCGACATTTTCAAACAGGAAACCATCGACCGGATGAAACAAGATTTAGTGGGTATCCTGGGATCTATTGCGCAGACCCCGGACGCCCAGTTATCCCAAATCGGCGGCCCCCGTGTCTGCCCAAATTAAAATTTCTATTTTAGAGGTCAAAATGAGGATTGCTTTTTTTTATCCAGCAATTCTAATTTTGAAACACCGACAAGTTCGTATGGTAGCTATCTATTCTCCTTAAAAAAGGGACAGTCAAAATTTATGCCCCTACCTAGACCCTATCCGAAAAGGTATGCACGGGGCGTAATTTGGTAGGGAACAG
>JAPKZK010000051.1 GCA_026393835.1 Candidatus Aminicenantota bacterium
TATGGTTTAAAGCCAATAGGAATGAGGGTTTTGTTGAGTTTTCCACAAAATCCCCATCCTTAGCTTTCTATTTCTTTAGTGAAATAAAATTAAAAAGCTTAGCTTTCTTAATTTTCTGTCTTGACAAAGGGGTCCACTTTACCCCTTAATATTCCCACCAACCATTGTTGACAAAACCTGCTAAACCAGCCAAAAGAATCCGCTGAAAGTGGAAGCGTGAAACACCATTTGGATTTTTTGAAACACCAGTGCTAGTAAGAATTTCACTGAATCACTGCTTCTGATTTTCGGAACCAGAGTGATAGCCTGGAATTTTTTTTTATATCATAATATTGGCGTATAACAACCTTGCGCAAGGGGGTGTTAATATGGTAAGTGGAACGTAGGTTTCGAAGGCTTTACCTGGGAAAAGCCTTTTTTAAAGAATATAGGAAAGGAGGAAAACAATGAGTCACTTAAAAAATGAAACCGTAAACAAATGCTTTTCCCTATTAAGGGAATACGTCGAGGGAACATCGCAGGACAGCCGCAAGGAAATGGCCATCCTGGCGCTGAACAAACTGCAAACCATTACGGCGGGTTCAGGCGTCAGCAATTCCCTGCTGTATGAAGACCCGATAAATTGTAACGGCAGACCCACGGCTAAAGCCAGTTAAAGAGTTAAAACCTCGGCAAAAATAGCCACAGAGGACACTGAGGACACTGAGTTAATAATTAATTTCTCTCTGTGACCTCGGTGCTCTCTGTGGCTATTAAATTAAGGAGCATAAAATGTTAATTTCCAACTTAACCTTTGTCGTAACCGAACAGTGCAACTTTAATTGCACCTACTGCCCCCAAACTAAAAACAAACAAACCCTCCCCCTCAACCTCATCGAAACCGCCGTGAATTTCTTCTATCCCTTTCTAAAAAGAGATAAAAAAATCCATGTGGGCTTTTACGGCGGCGAGCCGCTCCTGGCTTTCGAACAAATCCGGCGCACCGCCTTACACTTATTGGGAAAAAACCAAACGGGTCATAAAGAAATGGAATTCTCCCTGACCACCAACGGCAGCCTCTTGACAGACGAGATGCTGGAATTCTTTAACCGCTGCCGGTTCAGCTTGACATTGAGCTTTGACGGTCTGGCCCAGGAAATGGGCCGGGAAAAAGGCAGCCTTGAGAAAACCCTCCGGGTCATGAAACGCATCCGGGAACACCCGGGTATAAACTTTGAAATCAACAGCGTGTTTTCACCGCTAACGGTTCCCCTGCTGGCGGATTCCCTACGCTTTATAATCGAACAAGGCGGGCCGGAGATTACTTTCACTCTTTCTGCCCTGGAATACTGGAACCCACAAGCCATGGAAACTTTGAAAAAAGAATTACAGCGGCTGACGGATTTCCTGGCAATATATTATAAAGAGAATGGGAAAATACCGGTAAAGAATTTCCAGGCCCAGGCGGCCGACGTTAATCGGGGGGTGTTCCGCTGCAGCGCCGGGAATGAGCAAATGTCCCTGGCCCCGGACGGGAAAGTCTGGGGTTGTTTTCTTTTCCATGATTATTTTAAAACCAGGCAAGACGATCCCCAGTATTGGGATTATTGTTTCGGGGATTTAGGGGATTTTATTGAGAATTATGGGAGCCGGTATGTGGAGAAATTAGTTAATTATTGCCAGTTGCAGCAGGATTTGTTCCAGGTGGAAGGGGAATTTTGTTTTTTATGTAAAGAGCTGCCGGGTTGTATGGTATGCCCGGTATATGCCGCATATTCGACCGGGGCCCTGGGCAAGATTTCCTGCCGCCATTGCGCTTTAATGAGAACTCAATCCCGGGCCTTTTCTTTTTTTAAGGAAAGAGAGTAAGGGGGTAAGAAGGTGAGAAGGTGAGAGGGTAAGAAGGTGAGAAAAAAGAAGGGCCTTTGGTTTTCTTTTTTTTGAGATTGTGGTAATATTAAAAACTTGACCACAAAGGAGGTTGCATGAATTCAGATCAAGAGCAAAGAAAGAAACCGATTCAGCATTTTAGAGATCTGGAGGTTTATAAGAGAGCATTTTCGGCAGCAATGGAAATCTTCAACTTAACCCGTGATTTCCCCAAAGAAGAGAAATATTCTCTTGTAGACCAAATAAGAAGGTCTTCGCGATCGGTATGTGCAAATCTTGGGGAATGTTGGAGAAAACGAAGATATATTGCAGTTTTTAAAAACAAAATAACAGATGCGATGCAAGAGGCATCGGAAACTCAGACCTGGCTTGAATTCTCTTATGCCTGTAAATATTTGGATAAACCTCTATTTGATCGATTGGATAATGAATATGAGCAATTAATTTCAATGCTCAATTCAATGGAAAAGAATGCCGCAAAGTTTTGCTATTCATTGTAAAAGAGTAAGACAAAAAGCGTGCCTGAAAGGCACTTTAATAAAAAGGCACGAAGTGCCGCAACTTTATCTTACCTTCTTACCCTCTTACCTTCTTACCTTCTATTTCCCCCCCGGCTATTGATTTCATAAAACAAATAAGTTAACATTAAGACAATGACAAACGGCTTCATTATACGTCTTATTTGTTTATTATTATGGGCGACAGCAAGTTTAACGGCGCTGGACCCCGCTAAACAAATCACGCAATACAGCGCGCAAAAATGGGACATGGAAGCCGGTCTGCCCGGGAATACAGTTTACGCTGTCCAACAAACCCCGGACGGCTATATCTGGCTCGGAACCCAGGACGGCCTCGTGCGCTTCGACGGCATCGCTTTTCTGTGGTACTCCCGGGATAAATTCCCACAGGTAAAAATCAGTGAAGCCCGCGCACTCTACGTCGATGGAAATGGGACCTTATGGATCGGCGCCTCCTTTGAAGGCCTCATCGCTTACAAAGAAGACCAATTTACCACCTACTCATCCGCGGATCATAAATGCCTTTCTAAGATAAGCGCCATCTCAGAAGACCGCAAAGGAAACCTCTGGATCGGTAGCTTTTCCGAGGGACTCGCCCGTATGAACAATGGAAAATTCGACGCTTATACAACCGCCAACGGTTTACCCGACAATAAAGTAAGAGCGATTTATAAAGACAGCATAGGGAACCTATGGATCACCACCGAAGCCGGGATCGTAAAAATGTCCGAACCGGGGATTTTTCAAACCGTAGTCAAGCATAGTGATTTCCCTGAAGTAATGACAGCCTGTCTTTATAAAGAGGACTCAAAGGAACTCTGGTTCGGAACCGGGGATTATCTCCACCGGGAGAAAAACGGCAGGCGCGAGGTATATAGAGAAGGCGAGGGCATCCCCCACGCCATGATTATTTGTCTTTATGAAGACAAAGATAAGAACCTCTGGATCGGAACGGACGGCGGGGGCCTGGCCCGGTTAAATAAAGAGGGCGTGTCCAGTCTAAAACCCGGCGTCGATATACTGGCTTCCGGTTTTGTTTATGCCATTTACGAAGACCGGGAAGGCAGTCTCTGGGTGGGGACCCTGGACGGCGGCCTATATCGTTTCCGGGATAGTAAATTCACCACTTTTACCAGCCGGGAAGGCCTGGTTCACGACGATATTCAATGCGTCTATGAAGACCGGGCCGGTAATATCTGGATCGCCGCCAAAGGGGGTTTAAACCGCTTAAAAAACGGGAAAATCAACGCGGTATTCACAAAAAAACAAGGACTTTTAAGCGATTCCGTAACTTCTGTTTTCGAAGACCCGGCCGGGGACCTCTGGATCGGAACCTGGGGCAGCTTGAACCGCTTCCGGGACGGAAAACTCATTGCTTTTACTAAAAAGGACGGGTTATCCAGTAACAATATCAATTGTATCCAGGGAGATAGACAGGGCAATACCTGGATCGGAACCGAAAAAGGCCTGAACCGGTACAACTCCACTGACGGGACCTTTACAGTTTTCACCACGGCCCAGGGACCCGGCGATAACATCATTGAATTTACTTATGAGGACAGCAAGGGAAAACTGTGGATCGGCGCTTTTACGGGCCTCTATTGCCTGGAAAAGGAGATAATCTCCGCGTATCCCCTGGACGCCGGCATGGGAGAAAAAACTTTCTGCTGCGCTCATGAAGACCCTGAAGGCGTATTATGGTTTGGAACAGACTCCGGTCTTATCCGCATCAAGGAAAACGAAAAACCTTATATTTATACCAACCGGGACGGCCTCAACGGAAATTATATTTATTCTCTAGTTGAGGATAACAATGGAAATCTATGGCTGGGGGGGCGAAATGGCATATCCCGGGTAAAAAGACAAGAATTAGAGGACCTGGCCGCCGGGAAAATCTCCAGGTTACATCCCACCTGGTTCAATGAGAAAAACGGTATGAAATCCCGCTGGTGTAAAGGAACTGCCATTAAAACGCGGGACAATAGGTTGTGGTTCTGCACCACCGCCGGGATAACCACCGTCGATCTCAATCATACGAAAACCAATCCCCTCGCTCCTCCGGTCATTATCGAAAAGTTCACAGCGGATGATAAATCGCTCGATCTGTACGGCGCAGCAAAGGGGAAAAAAAAGTTGGTCCTGGGGCCGGGAATAGGAAGATTGGAATTTCACTATACCGCGGCCAGTTTCATCGATCCCCAGGAGCTCACGTTTAAGATACAATTAGCGGGGTATGACCGCGATTGGATCGACATGGGGCATATTCGCAATACCACTTATACCAGCCTGTCGCCGGGCGACTATACCTTTAAGGTCATCGCCGCCAATTCCGACGGTGTTGAGAGCAAGGATGGCGCGGCTATCTCTTTTAATATAAAGCCCTCTTTTCATCAAACCACCTGGTTTCGCCTGGCGACGGGACTCCTTATTCTCCTGGCAATATATTTTTCCTATCGTTTAAAAATCAGACGGCTCAAGGCCCGGCAGGAAGAGTTGAGCCGCCTGGTGGCGCTGCGCACCCATGATTTGCAGCAGAGGAACCTTGAACTGGAAAAAGCACGGCAGAACCTCGAAAAATCCAGGGACCTCATCGAAACGAAAAACCTGCAATTGGAAGCCCAGACCGTACAGTTAAAAGACCAATCGGAAAAACTAAAAGAGATGGACCGGGTGAAAACCCGATTTTTTACCAACATCTCCCATGAGTTCCGCACGCCTTTGACTTTAATCATGGGGCCACTGGAGCAAATGCTCTCCGCCAGCCTCGAACCAAAAGAAAAAAAGAACCTGAACCTGATGCTGCGCAATTCACAGCGTTTATTGGGATTAATCAACCAGTTGTTGGAGCTTTCCAAATTGGAGAGCGGTAAAATGAAACTCCAGGCCGGCCGGCGAAATATAATTCCCCTTTTAAAAGGAATTACCGCGAACTTTGAGCCGTTGGCCGATGCGCGGGAAATAGACCTGGCTTTTCACGCCGAAGAGGACGATATCACTTTATACGTGGACGCCGGGAAATTAGAGGAAGTGGTGGCCAACCTGTTGATAAACGCTTTCAAATTCACCCCGGCCGGCGGAAAAATTACAGTAACTGTAGAACAAAAGCTTTTGCAGGGGGGGGCAGGGGGGGGCGGTATTCTCGAAAAGAGCCCCCCCCAAAGTCAAGATTATGTGGAAATATCCGTAAGCGATACCGGCCCCGGTATACCCCGGGAGCAATTGGTTCATATCTTCGACCGCTTTTATCAATCCGAAAGCGCCTATGAAAACCATAAGAAGGGAACCGGCATCGGGTTGGCATTGGTTAAAGAGCTGGTGCAGTTACATTATGGCAAAATCGATGTATACAGTCATGAAGGCAAAGGTACGGAGTTTATAATTTCTTTGCCGCTGGGGGATGGCCATTTGCGGGCCGATGAAATAGTCGAAGCCGGGGGCCTTGCCGTTCCTGGCGGAGGTAAGCGGGTCCCGGTGGTGGATGAAACCGTCGAAGAGTTCGGCGTTGAAATCGCCGCGGTGGAAAGCGATGCGCTGTCGCCGGACCGGGATATAATCCTGGTGGTGGAAGACAGTGCGGATGTTCGCGGGTATATCCGGGGGGAGTTGGAGCCCAATTACGCCGTTATCGAAGCAGCGGATGGGCCGGCGGGTATTGCCAAAGCCCTGGAAATCATTCCCGATTTGATCATCAGCGATATCATGATGCCCGGTTGTGATGGCTATGAGTTATGTCAAAGGTTAAAAAAGGACATCAAGACCAGTCATATCCCCATTATCTTATTGACGGCGAAAGCATCGGAGGAGTGTATTGTGCAAGGGTTGGAGATTGGGGCCGATGATTATATAACCAAACCTTTCAGCGTCAAAATATTAGCGGCGCGGATCAGGAACCTGATCGATTTGCGGCGGCAGATGCAGTTAAATATAGACCGGGAGATGACGCTGCGGCCGGTGGAAATATCCGTGTCCGGGTTGGATAAAGAGTTTCTAAAAAAATTGAAAGAAGTGATCAACAAAAATATAGCCGACCCCGATTTTAATGTCGAGGAGTTAGCCCGGAAGTTATACATGGATCGCTCCACCGTCTACCGGAAGGTAATGGCGTTAACCGGGGAAGCGCCCACGGAATTTATCAGGACGTGCCGATTGAAGCGGGCGGCGGAGCTATTGAAAGGAAATTTCGGAACCGTGTTGGAGGTGGCGTTGGAGGTGGGATTTTCCAGCGCCAATTATTTTACAAAGTGTTTTAAGGAAAAGTTTCACTGTTTACCGTCAACCTACCAGGCCCCGCGGCGCGGGGAGACTATGTTGGAATGATGAATGATGAATGATGAATGATGAAGAAAAAAAGGAAGAGCGGAAGAGCGGAAGCGAGGATGAAAAGCAACCTGCCTTTCTTTCTTTTTTTTCTCACCTTCTTACCTTCTCACCTTCTTACCTTCTTACCCTCTTACCTTCTTTTCCCTCTCGGTTATTTTCAAGAGAGCAAAAAAAATTTCAAACCCCTCTTTACATTTCTTTGTTTTATGACTACTATTATTAGATGAAAAAAAGATACCGCTTCCATGTGATGGTTTTTTTAATCGTCCTATTCGCGTCGGGAAAAAGTTTATTATGGCCGCTGGACCCGGCAAAGGAAATCCACCAATATAACTACGAAGTATTTTCCACCGATGACGGTCTGCCCCAGAGTTCGGTGCTTTCCATTATCCAGACCTCCGACGGGTACCTATGGGGGGCCACCTACGAAGGCGTGGCCCGTTTCGACGGCGTCCAATTCCAGGTGCTGGACCGCTCCAACACGCCGGAATTGGAGAGCAACCGTATCAAAACGTTGTTCGAAGACAACCGGGGGAATTTATGGATCGGGACCTCCGAAGGTCTCTTGCGCTGCACCGGGGGGAAATTCAAAAAATTTACCACCAAAGAGGGCCTCTCCAATGATTTTGTATTAGCCATTGTCCAGGACAAAAAGGGCAGCCTCTGGGTAGGCACCACCGATGGTCTCAACCGCCTCACGGACGACACTTTTACTGCTTATACCCAAAAAGAAGGTTTATCCCATCAATATATTTCAGCCCTGGAAACGGATGATGAAGGAAACCTCTGGATCGGGACTTCCGGCGGCGGCTTAAATGTCCTCCGGGTCGCTGACGGGAAAATTAAACACTGCGCCGCGGAAATGGGCCTATCCGGCGGCGAAGATATCCGCGTCCTGTGCAAGAATAAAGAAGGGGGCCTCTGGATCGGGACCAGCGGGCAGGGATTGATTTTCCTGCAAGACGGCAAAGCCAGGTTCTATTCGGAAAAAGACGGACTATCCGGCAATGATATCCGCGCCCTTTTCCAGGATACCCACGGCATCCTCTGGATTGGCACTAACGGCCAGGGTCTGAACCGTCTAAAGGAAGGCGTCTTTTCCTCTTCCTCCTACGAAGAAGGGTTCCTGGATCGCCCCATCCGCGCCATAATGGAAGACCGGGAAGGAAGCCTCTGGGTCGGCACCCGGGACGGCCTGTCCCAATTGAAAGACGGCAAATTTATCATTTATAATAAACGAAACGGCCTCCCGGTGGACGGCATAAGAACGGTATATGAAGACCGCCTGAAAAATACCTGGATCGGAACCGTTACCGGCGGACTGGTAAAATTCACCGACAACCGCTTCAAAACGTTCGGTTTGAAAGAAGGTTTAACCAGCGAACATATCTGGACCATCGCGGAAAGCAGCGACGGGTCCATCTGGATCGGGACCTACGGCGACGGGTTGCACCGGGTAAAGAACGATAAAGTAATAAAGACCTATACCACCCGCGAAGGCCTGGCTAATAATATCGTAAGGGCCGTATGCGCAGACCGCAAGGATAACATCTGGGTCGGCACCAACGGCGGCGGCGTGGATGTTATCGATTTTAAAACCGGCAAAATGACCAATTACAATTCCAAAAACGGCCTGTCCGATGATTTTGTTTATGCCGTCAGCGAAGACCGGGACGGCGACATCTGGATCGGTACATACCGCGGAACCATCGATCGCTTTGATAAAGAGACAGGCAAATTTACCACTTACGGCGAAAAAGAAGGCTTGTCCGGCCATGCCATATGGAACATATATCCCGATAAAGAAGGAACCGCCTGGATCGGGACCGACGGCGGCGGCCTTTTGCGTTTAAAGAATAATACCTTTACCCGTTTTAGCATAGAGAACGGTCTGTACAGCGACCTGGCGTTCCAGGTGCTGGAAGACCTCAGCGGCAACCTGTGGATGAATTGCAACCGCGGCATCTACGGCGCCCGGAAAAAAGACCTGGAAGATTTCGCTGACGGGAAAATAAATAAAATTTCCTGTTTCTCTTACGGCAGGACCGAAGGCATAAAAAGCACCGAGTGCAGCGGCCCGGCCCAACCCGCCGGGTTGTGCACCGAGGAAGGAAAACTCTGGTTCCCCACTATCCGCGGCGTGGTGGTAATCGACCCCGGGCATATCAAGTCCAACACCGTCGAACCGCCGGTGGCCATCGAAGAAATGCTGGCGGACGGTCAAAACATTTATTCATATCCCGGCGTCTCCGAAGCAGGCATAAAACTGGCGCCGGGGACCCAGCGTATCGAATTTAAATATACCGGTTTGAGTTTTATCGCACCCGAGCGCGTACGGTTTAAATATAAACTGGAAGGATTCGACGAAAAATGGATGGACGGGGGGGGCCGCCGGAACGTTTCCTATACCAACATCGCGCCCGGCGATTACACCTTCCGCGTCGCCGCCTGTAACAACGACGGCGTATGGAGCAGCGCCGGCGCCGATCTGTCTTTTGCGCTAAAACCGTTTTTCTGGCAGACCTGGTGGTTCCGGCTCCTGTTTGTCACGGCATTCGCTTTTTTTTCATATTGGTTCATCGCCTTTGTCAAAACGCACCTCAAACTGATTGCCTTCTGGAAAAAGAAAAAGTATATCGGCCCCTATGAAATCGACGAGCAAATCGGCGGCGGCGGTATGGGCATCGTGTACCGCGTGCACAGTCTAATCGACGGCAATAAAATTTTTGCCATGAAGGTGCTGAAAGATGAGTATTTAATGGATGAGATCCAGCAGAAGCGTTTTAAAAATGAGTCGCTGTTGGTGGACCGGCTCGATCACCCCAATATTGTCAAAGTACACGAAAGGGGCGAAGACAAAGGACAACTTTACATCCTAATGGAACTGCTGGAGGGGCAGACCCTGGGAGATAGAATCCGGGAGAGCCGCTACCCGGATATTGCCCGGTGCATTTACATTATGACGCAGGTGGCGGATGTGCTGGCCCACCTGGCCAGGGAAAATATTATCCACCGGGATTTGAAACCGGAAAATATTATGCTCATTCAAAAAGGGAATGACCCTGATTATGTGAAGTTATTGGATTTTGGGATCGCCAGGGGGCAGACTTTTTCCCATTTAACCGAGACCGGCCATGTGTTGGGCACACTGCCATACATGCCGCCCGAAGTGGTGGCCGACGGCGTGTTTTCGCCGGCAGTGGACATCTATTCCCTGGGCGTTATCTGCTATAAATTATTGACGCGCATGCTGCCGTTTAGAGGAGAGAAGCCCATTGAGACCATGCGGCAGATACTGGATTACATCCCACCCCAGCCCCGTCAATTGAATCCCGGCATTCCCCCGGAATTGAATGAATTGGTTTTAAAGATGATGAGTAAGGACCCGCTGCTGCGTCCTTCCGCCCAGCAGACGCTGGAAGGATTTATGAATATCCCCCCTTTTCGGGTCCATGACGATAATCTGCATGAAAAAAATGAAACAATTAAGTACAATATTTGAGCGCAGCCAAGGAGTTCTAAATGACTATTTGCCTTTATGATCAAATCGAAGAAGCAGTTGCTTTTATAAAAAGCCGGGCCCCCCTGGCGCCGGAAGTCGGCGTTGTCCTGGGTTCCGGGTTAGGAGAGTTTGCCGAATCCGTGACCGAGAAAATCATAATCCCTTATGAAACGATTCCCCATTTTAAAAAGGTCAGCGTTGCCGGTCATGCCGGGCGCCTGGTCATCGGGAAGATTAAAGATAAACCCACTGCCGTCATGCAGGGTCGATACCATTATTATGAGGGCCATGACATCGCTGAGGTGGTGTTTCCCGTCCGGGTGCTGTGCCGCCTGGGTATCAAGAAGTTGTTATTAACCAATGCCGCCGGGGGTATCAATACCATGTTGGTCCCCGGGGACTTAATGATAATCCGCGATCACATCAATATGATGGGTCTCAATCCCTTGTGGGGCGAAAATGACGATCGCCTGGGGCCCCGTTTCCCCGACATGAGCCGGGTCTATGATGCGAATATGGTTGAAATCATTGCCCAGGCCATGCAGACCATGGGCATGGGAGTAAAGAAAGGCGTATATCTTGCTTTAAGCGGACCTTCCTATGAGACCCCGGCCGAAATCCGGATGCTTGCCGCGATGGGTGCGGATGCCGTGGGCATGTCTACCGTACCCGAAGCCATTGTTGCGCGGCATATGGGGGCAGCGGTGGCCGGGATTTCTTGCGTCAGTAACCTGGCGGCGGGGATTTCCAAAACACCGTTATGTCATAAGGAAGTCACCGAGACCGCCAACCGTGTGAAAGACCTTTTCATCAACCTTCTCTCCGCGGTTATTCCCAAATTCTAAGAATCGATCTGCTGTAAAAATTGCCACGAAGGCACAAAGGCACAAAGGTTCACCAAGAGGTTTATTATAAAAAAATTCTTGGTGTCTTGGTGGCAGAAGTTTTTATGGTCTCCGGGCGCTGGTGGAAGGATCGATGGTATCGAGCGACAGATGAAAGGTCCCCAATAATAGGGAAGGGAATACTTTGATTTTGTTTCGGGACTTGTCCACGGTTATCAAGGGGACTGGGGATGCGCCCTCGATCAGGCAAAGTTAATCTCAACTTTCCGATTTAAAGCTTTCGCAATTCGAAAAAGAAAATCAACACTGGGATTGTATTTACCACTTTCAAGTCGTGAAATTGCCGACTGCTGTGTTCCCATTTTTCTCATTAAAAATTGAGCAACCCGCGAAAGACGCGAAAGAGAAAAAAATCTTGCGCGCTGTGAAAATAGCCACGAAGGCGCAAAGGCACAAAGGTTCACCATGGGGTTTATTATAAAAATTCTTGGCGACCTGGCGTCTTAGTGGCAGAAGTTTTCATGGTCTCTGGGCGACGGTGAGCCGTTCTGACGAACTGCCGGATAATTGTTTACGTTTTCGGGATTCCTTTCCAGGTTTTCGCTTACATGGATTGGATTAGGCCCGGAACAATCCGAACATCGGGTCGCCGGCCTCAAACCAAGACGTTTGCCCCCTGGGTCCCGGGAGGAAGTCGTATTCCCAGTATTACCGGGTTTACGCATTTGTGCAGAGAGTAGCGGATGCTGGTAAACCGGCATTCCTAACAAGAAGAAAGCGATTAACTGCTTGGATTCTTTTTGCCCCGAATATTTTTTGAAATTCATGGGAATAATCCTTGACTTTTTCGATTGATATTCTTATAATAAAATCTAAATGTAATTAAGTAACGTATTTTTTTTATGTAGGTAGGGAACAAGATGCGAGGTAGTAAGTTGATAACTAGAGATGAGTTATTGGAATTTCCGATTGGAAGGATTTTGCCGCAAAAAAAACAAAATGATTTAGGAGTCTTAAAAGATGGATTCAGAGAATAAGCCTTTTGAAAAGATACCCAACCCTTATAATCCATATGGCGTTAAATCCGGCCATTCCTATTACAATAAAGGGATTGTCGAAAAAATAAAAAATTTGTTCGAATCGACTCCCCCTCACAAGATCATTTTTATCCAGGGGAAAGAAGGATCAGGAAAATCCAGCACGTTATTGCAGTTTAAAAAAGACCCCTTACTCCTCGGAGACTGCTATAATCCAATTTACATCGATTTACATCATCTTCTGTCCGAGAAAAGATACAATCATTTATTCAACCTTATCGAAATGTTAAAAGATTCATTGGATAAATACCGGTTTCCTCTCTTTGTTAGACAATTGGACACCATAAAAGAGAATACAACCATTAAGGATGTCGCCAACTTTTTTAAAACCCTGGAATCTCAAATAGCTGAAAAGACAATCATCTTACTGATATTCGATGACCTGGATCGATTATTTAAAGTCGAGAATATCGGAGAATATTTTTCGATTATCGGTTTTGTAAAACGGCTGTCTGAAAAACCGCAATACCGTATATTACTAAGCCGAAGCGGAGAAATTCCAAAGCACATCAAGTTAACCCCTTTGGGAGAATCGCTGCAGGATATAATCGGGATCAAGATGGATATTGTGAATAATGGGGAATTCACCAAACTTATTACAGAACCGGTAAAAGGGAAGGTAACGTATTTACCCTCAGCACTTAATGAAATTATGCGAATTACCGGGGGAAACCTGTATTGTCAGCAACTAATTTGTTATTACATCATCCTGCACCTCAACAACCAGGAAAAAGAAACCTGCGATAAAGAGGATGTGGCTGCCGCTGTTAATTTAACGGTCAAGGATAAACGTGATGATTTTGAACATTTCTGGAAAAATATTCCATATGATGAAAAATTGGTGCTCAGCGCCTTGCTGGATGGGGATGTAATTTCGGTAACGGGAAGCCATTATCTTATAAATCAAGACTCCCTGCTGGAGGATATCTTTGAACCCCAAATCCTGAATGATATTATAACCCGGTTGAGCGACAATGATTTTATCAATAAACCGATTCACAATAGGTGTTTCAATGCATTTCCTTTTAAAATTCCTTTATTCGCTTTTTGGATTATAGAAAAATATCCCTTTTTAACGGTGGTGGTGGAAAATATCGAACCTATCGCCAGGGAGAGAGATTTTAATACCCTGGGAAAAATTATTGAAAAAATTCCAGGAGATATTTTCCCACCCAATTTCCAAAGTACTTTGCATTGTATCCGGCAATGGTTTGGTATCCGGAGTTTACTGGACAGGAAAAGACGACTTGACGGAGAGAAAATCGGAAATTTAGCCAGGTTGATCAGTCAAATCTTCGGACTTCCGATAAAAGAAGATTCGAACAAAGGAAGCAATAATTTTATTGTAAATTGCGAGGGCTTACATATCGGTAATATAAAAGAAGCCGTTTTTTTATTCCAAGATCGATTAGATATATCCACAAACGATATAAAGCATTTTGCTGATATTATAGACAATAAGGATTCGATAATTAAACCGAGCATTTTTTTTTGTTTCGAACGAAGCGAAAAATTAAAGGAATTGGAAGAGAAATCCTATCTAAATATGATCAGGGTCGAAGGTAACGATTTGAAAAATATTCTTTTTTCAGATCGGCCGAGCCAACTATTTAAAGAATTTTCACTCCAACGGCTTTCAGTCAACCAGATTTCCCCTTATCAAACCGAAGGGCCTACTGTTGCTAATTTTTATGGAAGACACAACGAGATACAGAGAATTATCAATTCGCCAATAAATAGTTTTTGCATCATCGGAGCCCGCCGCATCGGGAAATCTTCTCTAGCGCAACGCATCCAGTCTCTATTGGATGAGCGTGGAGCCGACTGTATTTACCTGGATCTCGAGTACCCCAAAAACCCGGATTACGACAAATTCCTCAAAGTTCTCGAGTTGGGGTTCGAACAATGTTTTAAGCAGCGGTTTCATTTTAACAGCAGCCTGGACCAATTTGTATTTGTGGTTAAACAATTGAGTTCTACCAAAAAACGAATAGTAATCATCCTGGACGAAATCGATGAGTTACTGGCCTTCGATAGAGGGCATAATTATCAACTAATGCATGCATTTCGGAAGTTGTATCATGAACGCTGCTGCCAGATCATTCTCTCCGGTTTTGAGGAACTGTACAATGCAAAACGGGACATGAAATCACCCCTATTCAACTTCGGGGAAATAAAACAATTGGGACCGCTGGAGAGAAATGATGCGCTGAATTTAATCACGGAACCCATGGCAAACATGGGTATCGCATATAATGAACCTGCAGATAGAAACCTCATACTGGCTTATACGGCATCACATCCGAACTTGATCCAATTCTTTTGTAAGAAATTGGTGGAAAAGATAGCAGAAAAACCCGATCAAAAACGCATTATCTATAAAGATGATATCCTGAAGGTATTCAACTCCCAATATGAGAATTTTATAATTAATGATTTTTATATGATCTTCGATGACCCGGATAATTTAATGAAACTTTTCTCCTTTCTGTGCGCGGTGAATTGCGACAGCGAAAACTACTTCTCAATGGGAAAAATGAATACGCAGTTAATATCCCTGGGAATTGACCTTAATGAAGGAGTTATTAATAGTACTTTCCAGAAATTGAAACTTCGTTTTATTTTTAAAGAGAATGAGACCGGGAAATATACGTTTGCGCTTTCCCATTTCCCGGCCAGTCTTAAAAAAATGCATGACCCTGCTTTGCAAAGAAGTCTAATTGAGAGAATTAAAAATAATATAACTGATGGAGAGCAATTATGAATGATATCCGGAACCCTTACAAATTTAAAGGACCTCTCGATCCTGGAGAAGATGATCTGGTGTGTATAAAAAGAGGCCGGGCAGTAAAAAAAATTGTTTCAGGCATAATGAAAGGGGACTACTACGCCGTTATAGGCCCCCGCCAGATAGGGAAAACTACGTTTTTACACCAGGTAAAAAACGAAGAACCTTATACCCATTTCATTTTTATCGATTTCGAGTCCTCGGTTGTCACTAATGAAAATTTGTACCAGGTCATTATCCGTGAAATCCAGGAGCAAGGACCTTTCGAGAATATTGCAAAATATTGGGATGAAACAGTGGGAATATACGGCCAGGAACTCGCTTTTCTTAATTTTTTAGAAAAGTTCCAATTCCCCAGCACCAACAAAAAAATAATATTCCTGTTCGATGAGATTGAGAAAATTCCTTCTATTAACAACTTTTTACACTTGTGGAGAAAAATCTATCATGAACGGCTTGTTAAACGGCAGCTATTCAGGTATGGATTGGTCTTAGCTGGTTCCTCCAGCTTGATCGCGTTAACCCAGGGGGCCAATTCTCCATTCAATATCGCAGAGACATATTACATAAGCGATTTTTCAAACGAAGAATCATTGGCACTAATCGACGGCCCCCTTGCGAAAATGGGTCTCCAGGTAGAAACAGAAGCAAAAGATTTTTTATTAGCCAAAGTTTCCGGTCATCCCCAACTATTGCAGCACCTCCTTTATAAATTAGTAGAGAGGGCACTGGAAGCTGAGAAAAAAATAAAGAAACAATTCGTCGCTGATACAATACAGGAGTTGTTTATTGAAAGTACAGCCCTGGAAACCATGGCCCAGCATATCAAAGTCAATAATCGCCTGGAGTATTTATTGCAGGATATACTGCTGGAAGGAAAACAAAAACCGTTTTATCCCTATAAGGAATACGCGGTAGAAGGTGCGGGGGCGATAAAAAATAATAATAGCTACTGCGTCATACGTAATGAAATTTACAAAGAATTTGTCGAAGGTATACTCAACGAAAATATGACTATAACTTCTTCTCCTGGAGGCAAAAAATTGCTTAAACTCCAGGAAAATATCCTGGAAGATATACCCAAACTTAAAGAATTGAATGAGCAACTTCTCCTTTTAAGCAACAATTTACCACACGGTAGATGCCTGGAAGACCTGGAACATTTCAAAAAATCCAGGAAACAATATATGAAGGAATTTAAAACGCTAACCGACGGCCAGCCATTGGATGAATTGGAAGAGCTTTACCTGAAAATCGATGAGTCTCTAAAAAAAATGGGTACTTTGATCGAACAAGCGGAAATCATGCTTTATCGAAAAAATGTCCTCGATTATTACCGCAAAGACAAAAATGAATCGATTGTTCAGAATTCCCTGGCGATACTCAACCTGGAAAACCTGAAAAATATCGGGAATATTATCGAAAGGCTAAACTCCAATAATATCGCTGATGAAAACATTCATGAATTCCTGGCTATTTTTAAATTTTTAATATCGAGAGTAAAGGAAGGCGTACTTAACGTCACTCATTATGCGCTCCTTAAAGAACTTGAGAATATGACGGAGGTTATAAAATCCATCCAAAATTACAGGATTAAATTTATGGTTTATTTACCTCTTATACCATTGATCCTGGACAATAAGAATTCATTTTCCCAGGCAGCAAATCCCGATTTCGATATACAGGCCGAATTGAAAGAACTGGAAGCGAAATGGAATAATATTTTGGAGAAAATAAAAAAATGAATAGCAATGATTATAACGAAAGAGCCAGGGTGGCGCAATTAATAGGTAATATACCGGAAGCGGCGGATTGCTATTACAACGCAGGAAAATTGGAAAAAGCCGCTGAATTATTCGAATGGATTAACCGGTACGAAAGAGCAGCGGAATGCTATTTTAAAGTCGAAAATTACATTGCCGCCGCCCACAACTATGTAAAAGCAAACCAAAAAGAAAAAGCCGCTAAAATGTTCGAATTGGAGAGAGCATTCGAGAAAGCCGCGGATATCAGGTTCGAGTTAAAACAATACAATGAAGCAGGAGAATTATATGAACGCGCCAAAAACTTTTTTAAAGCAGGGAAGGCCTTTGCATTTACAGACAAGTACTCAACAGCATTATCATACCTGGAAAAAGTTTCCAAAACAGATAAAAATTTTTGGGAAGCCAATTTAATTAGGGCTGAGATATATTCAAGAATACTGAAACCTAATTCCGTCCTGGAAAAAATTTTACCGATATGTGAACATGAAAAAATCGATCGAGCGAATGTAGGATTATTCCTTATCATCGGGCAGACATACGAAAAAGTGAATCGGATTAAGGATGCGCTGTCTTTTTATCGAAAAATTTTTGTTTTTGATCCAAAACACCCTAACATCCAAAAAAAAATAAGCGATTTAGAGGAATTGAAGGAGGTGTTTACTGAAATCCAGAATGAAGAGCGCTATCAAAAAAAACACAAAGTGGGCATGGGTGCAATGGGTGTCGTTTACCTGGCAGACGATTTAAAATTAAAAAGAGAAATAGCGCTTAAAATTTTATCTACAGAGGCCTTTATTGATGGGAGCGATATTGAGAGATTTTTCTCAGAAGCTGAAAAAATTGCCAAGCTGAATCATCCGAATATCGTGCATGTTTATGATACAGGGAAAATAGCGGGGGAATATTTTATAGCAATGGAGTTTATCAACGGTCAAAATTTATTAAACATTCTTAATACTTTCCAGCCGATGCCAATTCTGACGATTCTTATCATTGCGTGCAAATTATTTTCCGCGCTTCATCATTCTCACCAGAAAGACATAATCCACCGGGATATCAAACCCAACAATATCATCATCACGTATGATAATGAGTTAAAAGTGATAGACTTCGGTATCGCCGTGCTTAAAGATGATCTAATAAAAAGAAAAAAAAATGTAATACTGGGAACCCCGCTGTACATGTCCCCCGAACAAATCGAAGCGAAGACAACCGACCACAGCACAGATATCTATTCCGCCGGAGTTACTTTATTTCACTTGCTAACCAATCAACCCCCCTTCAGCGGTTCCTTCTTAGAAATAATGGACCAACATCTAAATAAACAAATCCCTCCCATTAAGGACTTAAGACCGGACACTCCCGGAAAGCTTATTAAAATTATCGAAAAATGTATGGCAAAAAAAACAGGAGATAGGTATCGGAGCGCCCTTGACGTGATAAAGGAGATCGACCAGATTCGGTATCCTGATGGAAAGTCTACTCGTCCCACGAAAGATACCCTAAACATTTTCGATGAAATAAATATGGAAACATTCCGATTAAAAGAGCAAACCTCTGAAGTTAATACTAACAAATTTGATGTCACAGACTCGAATGATTGTAAATAAAAAAAGGATGTATGTTTATCTATGAAAAAATCAATCTCGATCTCAATGCTTCATATTGATAAATAGGTGATAAACCTCTGTTATTTTTTTTTCTCTCAGGTGCCTGGTCCGGGCCAGTTTTATATCGGTCAAAGGAAGTTCTTTTTCCTGTACTTCCTCAGACAACCTGTACTTAAAATCAATATTGGGGATATGATTTAAATATTTTTTCCATAAACCGGAAAAATCATTGGCTTCGGCGTAGACAACGATAAAATTCCTTTCCAGGCCGCTGGGGTCATAGCCGAAGAGTTTTTTGAGGTGACTGTTAATGTTGTTGCTGTTAAAGGTTTCCAGGTTAAAAGCCTCCAACATGGCTTCGGGTCCCCCTTCTGAATTTTCAATCTTGATATCTATCCTTCCCGGGGATTTACCCGTTGCAGAACTACCCCACCGGGCCTGATCTTTTGCATTAAAGCCATAGATGGAAAGGAGAAGCGCAATAAAACCATTCCGACTGTCTTCATCCGGCTTCATGGTCCTGGATATTCCCTGCAATTGTGTGGCTATAGTGATTAAGGTTTTTAAAAGGTCTTTCCTGGGGATATCCCATTCAAATCCTTTTATTAACTTTTCGATGCTGACTTCTTCTGCGCTAATCTGGCACTCAATAGTAGATTTTCCTTTGGAAGTAAACATTTTCAAAACGTCATATTTATGAAGATAGGGTTTCTCAACATCCAGGCATTTGCTGCAGGTACAGGGAATCATTTCATGATAGTTTTCATCTTTGTGAAGATTCAACGTTTTATGGATATACTCGAATTCATTTCTGATAATGGCCAACAGTTCGCTTTTGGAGGAACCGGTAACAGATATCTTCATCTTCCGGTTCAACCGCTCGCTCACCACCAGGGCATTGGAATCTTCAAATTTCATTTCAACGCCGTTCTTCCAAAAATGATCATCTCTAATCAAATAATAAATCCTGGAAATAAATCGGCTGACAATGCCCTTCGGCATAAAATCATAATGATATTCAAATTGTAGACTGTTATCCTTTTGATATTTTCCAAATATAATCGCCAGCCTGTCGACCGGCAAGAGTTCGGGGATTATATGGTTCTCTGTCTCCAGAATATTAAAACAAAGTTCGAATTTTTCCATTAACCGGATCAATTGGGCGTGTTTTTCCCTTGGATATTTCTCTAAATCCCAATAGGACTTCAAATCGTCAAATACAAACCTGCCTTTGTTTTCCTGTATTCCCCCGGCGTCGATCAGAGTATAAAACGCCTTTGTTGCCCATTCAGGGTCGAGGATTACCGTATTTTCCAGTAATAGATCATGCCGGTAATAAAGGATAACGCCCAGGTCATGCAAATAACCGCTGAGGAACTCGGCCCGTGCTTCATTCAGACCATAGGTTTTACATATCTCAATATAGTCGGTTCTTGAAATATATTTTTTTTGTTTTGCCATTTCACGTAAATCGTTCTTTATTTGCAACCAGACTTTGGGAAGCCTGTCATGGAGGTGATTCATGGCGCTCAAAGTTTTCCTGATTTGTTCGGTCAACTCCGGTATGCCTTTACCGGAAACGCAGCTTACTTGTTGAAAACTTATAATATTCTTATATTTTGCTTCAATATCTGCCTCGTCCAGACGCTTTAACCGGACATCCGATTTATTCATTACTACGATCACCGGGCTGTTGTCGCTCAAAAGCCGGATGATATCGAACCAGTAATCAAAACCCTGGGCTTCCTCATCTTTCCGGGGTTCCCAGACAAATAGGTAAAGGGAGCGTTTGGTCAGGAAGAACTGATGGGTAGCGTGGTATATCTCCTGACCGCCAAAATCCCAGAAAGAAATTTTTACATTTTCCGGTTTGTCTGCTTCAAATCGGCATTGTATCTCCCAAGGTACAATATTGATCCCGTGGGTGAGTTCTTCTTTCCCGATTTCCACTTTGAAATTGTTATCTTTCAATTTTTTCATTAACGTTGTCTTGCCTACTTCGCCATTTCCCACGATGAGTAATTTGGATTCCAGGAGTCGGACAGATTCTTTTTCGATTTCTTTAAAGTAATTAAGAAAAGCTTCCTTTCCCTGTTTCACGATTTCTATGGGCGGTGATTCCAGGGGGTTGCCGGCAAAAAAAATACCAAAACGAAAGTCATACTCCCATTTGATATTCATTTCCATTTGAGTCAATTCTACAGGGAGTTGAGAAATGCGGTTGTTCATCAAATCCAAGATTTTTAAATTTTTTAAGCCTTTCAGCACTAAAACATCCGTAATCTGATTGGAATTCAAATCCAGGTAAATTAAATTCTTTAATGCTTGTAGATGGGAATAATATGTTATTTGATTGGACCTTAAATCCAGGTAAGTTAAATTCTTCAATGTTTGTAAACCGGAAATGTCTGTGAGTTGATTGGACCTTAAATCCAGGTAAGTTAAATTCGTTGATTCCTTAAGAGCGCAAATATCCTTGAGTAGATTGGAGCCAAATATAAGCGAGTTAAATTTTTTAATTCTTGAAGAATACTAATATCAAAGAGTTTGAGGTCGCTCAAATTTAAACCGATGACGTTTTTATTTTTATCTACAGTATATGAATGGCTTCGCCAAAGACTATCGATATGTCTTGATATCAATTCCCTACCAATTTGGCGTTCCAGTTTCTTAATAATCTCTAAATCCTTCGACATGTCATGCTCCTTTTTCCATCATACCATAAAAAAAAAAGAAAAGGAATGGCGAGGGAAAAAATCTTGCCGTTCCCATTTAATTACCATTCCACGGGTAACCTACCGGGGCTGCCGGATAATTGTTCACGTTTTCGGGATTCCTCTCAGGTTCTCGCTTACATGGATCGGAAGATAGGGGAAACTCGGGAAGCGCCGATTAAAATCGGCATGAGGTAGAGTAGAGGATGAAAGTTCCTTACAAAAGGGCTTGACTCTTGTTTTGATGCCGTGGTAAACTTGTATTCCCGGTGAATCCGTTGATAATAAGAAAAATGAAAATCTGCGTTGGCAGTGTAAATAGGGCTAAGGCCAAGCCCAAGCGGCGGAGGCATGTAAATTATGAAAAAGAATAAACAGGTTATTCCACAAAACACCTGAAAAACACCTTTGACAGTGGAGAATTGCAGGAAGATTCAGTTAGTTCCATTTTGGAAATAACTGCCGATGACGTAAATTTCGGGGACAGGCGGATTTCTGCCTTTTTAAAGATGGTATAACTATTTATAATGTGTTTAAAATCCAGGATTGTTTTCTCAAGATTTTCAAAATAATCATCTATCATTTCAATTCAAGCAATTTCTTTTTGTTTTCCAACTGCATTTCATAAATTCCGGACCAGAGCATAAAATCTTCCTCGTCCCCCAATTCACCGTTTGTGAATCGTTTATAAAAATCTTCGCTTGAGAGGTGGTGCCTTTGCTCGAATTCTTTTAAATCGATCTCGATATTGTGAATCCCATTTTTCAATTCATCGCTCCGGTTCTTGATAATGTCCTGGAAAAATACCTCTTTATCGGCATATTGGTCCAGGATTCGTTTCATTTTTTGCTCTGTTTCAGGCTGCAATGCGAAATCAAGGTTCAACATGTTTTACCTCCTATACCTGGGAGTTTCCCGGATAAAATATAGTCTATTCTTCATAAAATGTCAACTTCTGGACCTTTGAATTTGGGATTTGTTTCGAATTTCATGCTTCGTGCTTTCTTTTACTTCGCGTCCCTTCGCGTTCTTCGCGGCGATCTTTTTTGTTTTCATGTTTTTTCTCACCTTCCTACCCTCTTACCTTCTCAACTTCGTCTTTATCGTCAGGGGGAAATAAATTGGCCTATCCCATTTTTCTCATTAAAAATTGAGCAACCCGCGAAACCCGCGAAATACGCGAAAAAAGAAATGCCGCCACAGGCACACGACGGACACGGACAAAATTTTCATGGCCTACGGGTGAGGGCGCGTCCTCATGCGCTCATAAAAACTGCCATTGACATTCCTATCAGGTTCCGCTAAAATCCTTCTTTGTTAATCAGGAGGATTAATGGGCGATTTGAATATGCACTATGTGTCAACCCTTGATGAGGCCGGGGAACTGGTTGAAAAACACGATAAGTACTGGGTCAGCAACTGCGGCTGCCGGGAACCGAAAGGTGAATGCAAACAATCCAGGATGGACGTCTGCCTTTATTTTATCGACTATATGCCCCCCACCGGCTCAGGTTTTCACGAAGTAGATAGGGTATTTGTCGATGGCATCTTCGCGGAAGCCATCGATAAGCACCTGGTTCCCAGGCCATTCCGGGATATCGATCAACAAACGAAAAAGATACTGCCGGAAACCACCGGCGTCTGTTTCTGCTGCAACTGCTGCTGCGGATACTTAACTTCTCCCGGGGCAAAAGATAGCTGCGACAAAGGTAAATTTATTGAAAATACCGACCTGGATTCCTGTTCAAACTGCGGGGCATGCGTCGAAGTATGTTACTTCGGCGCGCGGAAAATGGAAGACAATACCCTGGTTGTTATAAAAGAAGACTGTTTTGGGTGTGGGGTTTGTGTGGAGGTTTGCCCTACATCTTGCATAGAAATGAAACGAAGGTAACGATTAGATACTTTCAATAAGAGGAGTGATTAGGGGACACTCAGAAAGCGCCCCAGGATGCAGGCGTCTGACGGGATATGTTTCGGCCGTTTGGTCCGTTTGTCATCAATGGCGCTTATTTCCGCCATCTTCTTATTTAAATTTTCTCTATTAGACATTGCTCAACTCCTTTTTTTAGTTTCTTTTCAATGGGCGCCAGGAATTTATTACTAAAATGCCCGGCATGTCAATAGTTTTCCGGGAAAAACCTTAATTTCACCCCATTTTTCATCTGGAAAATGACATTCCCACCAATGAAAACGATCTTCCCACCATTGAAAATAATGTTCCCACCATGTAAAATGATCTGCCCATCAATGAAAACGATCTTCCCACTATTGAAAATGATCTTCCCACCGCTGAAAATGACATTCCCACCGCGTAGGGATGGTGAAAAAGGCCGTAAGAATGCCCTGATTGGAGAGAAAGTTGTGGATTTTTCATGACATTTTCCCCTGGTTTTAGGTTAAATCCGAAGCACGCCTTCGGTGTTCTAATATAACCGGGAATTGGTGGTTATTGACGAATCAGGGCCAGGAACAAATGCACCGGGATATCGATGACGTTATTTTCTCGTTGCGTCAGCGAATCGTAAGACAAAAGTATACCGCCACCTGCTTTTTTAAGACCTTTAACATCTTCATTATTCACCCTCGATTGATATTTTACTTCCATATAGACCGGTTTGGATTCCACCGGCGACAGGATGAAATCGATCTCATAAGAATTCCGCCAGAAGAACAGGGCGCCCGGTATTGCCATGAGGTGTCCCCCGACGATATTTTCCACCAACTTGCTTTTGAAAATAGTATCTTGCATCTTCTGGGCGATCCAGCCGAAAGGATCGGAAATACCATTTATCCAGGCATGCAGTACGTGATAAAAAAAAGGGTCCCGGAAATAAATTTTTTTCCGTTTCTTGAACGCGGGCAGATCGGAACCCAGGGTTTTCGGCTGCAGGATGGAACGTAAAACGTAAAATCCTTCCAGGGCTTCCAGGTAGTCGGCAATGGTATTATGCGACCCCACATCGGTCATCTGGGTGATAAGATGGGCATCCAGCGGTTCGAATCTTTTTGAGATCACGGCGGCGATAATCTCCCGGAAATAACGTTCACTTTTGCCGATTTTCATTGTGTCGCCCAATACGGATTGAAGATAAGTAAAATAAGGTTCAGGAGAAATCGAATGACCGTCATTCCTGAGGTATTCATTGGTACTGAGGGGAAGCCCACCGGTCATTAAATATCCTTCGAAGGCTTGTTTAATCTCCGGGTCGTAATAAGTAAGCTGTTGGGCCTTTTCATATAACGATTCAAAAGACATAAGCCCGGGAACCCAGGCGTCGGGAAGTTTCACGTCGGGAAAGAGATTCTCGATATAATGGCGAAAAAGAAGCGGCAGCATCTCCAGGTCGTTTTCCTGCGGATTATGTCCTCTTCTCCCTGGGAGACGTTCGCTGCCGTGTTTCAAGTCGAGAGCATAGGAGCCGGGGGCCTTTCATCACAATTACCCGGTCTTTTTCCAGGGGGATACGGTTTTTGATGGGATGAAACAGGATTTTCGGCGCGGTTTTCAAGCGCTCCAGGGAAGGATCGTGGAAAAAATTCTCCACTCGATCCCAATGTGGGTTTTGAAATCGTAGCGTATCTATTTTCATATGTTCATTTTAAGCAAAATTTGATTTATTGTCAATGCACTGACATAAAATGCCCATTTTGTGTCAGTCAACTGACCGCCAAACTGCGCTCTTCTTCATTCCTGTACCTGCCATTTTTCCAGGATATACAATTCGTTGTCATCTTTATCGATTTCCTTGCTCACCAGGTATAAATGTCCGTTGCTGTATGCCGTCACTCGAGGAAGTACAAATAACGTCAAATCGAAAATACGATCAAAGCAGGGGATTTTTATTTTTCCCAGCATTTCAAGGTTGTAGTTGAAGTAATCGGCTTCAACCATCCCATTACATTGACGGCTGTACCCATAACGTCTGATCACGGCAAACCCTTTACCGAGGGGTATCATCCAGGATGTTGGCAAGACGTAGTCCGTAAATACAAATTTCACAGGAGATCGTTGATACTCGCCATAATGCTCTTTAATCCATTGTTCGCGTTTTGAATCGAGTACCGGTACTATCTCTACATTCACACGTACGGAATGAATAAGGGTCCCATCCAGGTGAAAGCGATACAAAATATATTCTTTCATATCTAATATGTATACATTCTCTTCCCTGGCAAAATAATCAAATTGGTGATAATGGCCGGCGTAGCTAATCTTTTGACCATTTTTTGTTTCTACTTTAAGTCCCATGGGAAATTTATGCAATAATTTTTTATCCAGGCCAGGAAATGTTACCGCCACTATTTCAGCGCCAGCCATATGTCTTAATTTATCAGAGACCATATTATAAATCCCGGCGATGAAATTTTTCCCATCTGCGCATAAAAGAGGCGATTGGTAGACTTGCTTTGTTGTTAAAAACCGCTCAAACTCCAGGTTTTTATTAAACACGTTTATTCTTTGTTGGATGTTATCAAAAGCATAAAAAGTATCGCCACTTTTACTGAAAAAAGTGCCGCCCCCCAGATCTCCCGGCCCTTGCCCCCAGGGGAACTTTTTCTCGAAAACCAACTGTAAATGATTATCGAATTTTTTAACTGAGGTCTCTTTCTTATTGAGCGAATAACCGTAAACATAAAATTCATCGTCGGTTGCAAGGATAAATGGATATAATAAATCTGGAAGATCGATGCTGGATACTTTCTGAAAAAGGACATCCACAGGGACTGTTTTTTCTTCCCGGACGTCCGGCTTGATTTCGGATTTCTCACCCGTTTTACAACAAATCAAGAAACTGAATAATATTAGAAGCAGCAGCGTATTTTTTCTCATAAGTTCTCTATCTCTTTTTTTGACAGTCCGGTTGATTTTATAATTAGATCGACAGCGACGCCATTTTGTTTCAATGCCACGGCAACCTGGAGAAGACCTTCTTTCACTCCTTCTTCTCTACCTTCCGCGAGTCCTTCTTCCCTGGCTTTTCTTTTTCCGTATTCCGATTCGAAGCGAATCGTATCCGCCGCACTGGCTTCATCTCTCAACTGATCCAGGAAATGCCGGTAAGCGGGTAATTCCTCTTCCGGGAGATTGATCTCTTTCAACTTCTCCCGCGCTTCCGCCAGTCCTTTGGCTTTAAACTCGTCCTTTATATCGCTGTTTTTTAAAAAGTATACCCATTCGTCAAGGCTGTCTTTGGCGATATCATCGAAGTCATTGACCTTAATAATATAGTGCTCCGGGTAAATCGCGGTTACTGTTTGCCTCTTGAACAACTCTTTTTGGGTTTCGGATAATTCAAGCGTATCGTTTCTATGGATACCTTTGAAATAGGTTCCTCCGTAATACACATAATCCTGGCCCTGGCCCAGATCGAAGTATATTACACTGACAGTAATGACTTTTTTCACATATTTGTAGGGCTCGCCTACCCGGATATGTTCTGTAACGACTTTGGAAGTGTTGTAGAGGATTTTATAAAAATAGTCCAATTCTCGTGTATTCTGTATTTCCACGATGATTAATTGGTCTTTGGAGTCTTTCACCAGCATATCGACCCGGTTGGTTTTGTCGTTGGCGGATTCCTTATTCCCCTCGCTTTCCAGTATATCTATGATTTTAATATCTTCTTTGATCAGTTCGCTGAGGAACCCTTCCAGGATGCCGAAATTTGCTTTGCTCCTGAGCATCTTCTTGACTGCCCAGTCGAAACGGATGTGTTTTTGTCTTGTTATCACCATGATGAGCTAATTGTACAAAAAAAAATGTTTTTTTTCAATACCCATTCCGTAGTTTGTTAAAATAACTATACGATCAAATTATTCCTTTACCGGCCGACGGCTATTGCTATTCACCAGGAAATAGTATACAATATCTCCATGCAAGTACAAATAGATGAAACCGATAACGGTTCATCTCGTTCTTTGGGGGATAATCCGATTACCTTTGAAGAATTAGGGATAGAACCGATGATTATGAAAGCAATTTCCGAATTAGGGTTTACCACTCCGACGCCTATTCAAAAGGAAGCAATGCCCCTTTTATTCGGAAATAAAAATGATTTGATCGGCCTGGCCCAGACAGGCACAGGGAAAACCGCGGCTTACGGGGTCCCCTTAATTCAATATGTGTCGGGCCGGTCGACCGCCACCAGCGTCTTGATCCTAAGTCCCACGCGGGAACTTTGCGTCCAGATTACCGGCGACTTAAAGAGCTTCGCCAAATATAAGAAAGATATCCGGGTAGTGGCTATTTACGGTGGCGCCAGTTTGGAGAACCAGTTTAAAGAACTGAAAAGGGGCGCGCAAATTATCGTGGCTACCCCGGGACGTATGCTGGATATGATTAACCGCCGCAAAGCGGATATTTCCCAGATCGAAACCCTGGTGCTGGACGAAGCGGATGAGATGCTGAATATGGGATTTAAAGAGGAACTGGACAGCATCCTTGAGACGACGCCCGCCGCCAAACGCACACTCCTGTTTTCCGCCACCATGTCGCGGGACGTGGAACGTATTGCCCTAAAGTTTATGCATGACCCCATCGAAATTACCGTGGGCAGGAAAAACGAAGGCGCGGAAAATGTTTCCCATGTCTTTTACCTGGTGCATGCCAAAGACCGCTACCTGGCGCTAAAACGGATCGTCGATTATAATCCCAACATCTACTCGATTATTTTCTGTCGCACCCGGCTCGAGACCCAGGAAGTCGCGGACCAATTGATGAGCGACGGCTATAATGCCGACGCGCTTCACGGGGACCTTTCCCAGGCGCAGCGGGATACGGTAATGCAGAAATTCAGGCTGCGCAACCTGCAAATGTTGATAGCTACGGATGTGGCCGCCCGGGGCCTGGATGTGGAAGGACTTACCCATATTATCAATTACAACCTGCCGGATGACCTGGAACATTATACGCACCGCAGCGGCAGAACGGGTAGGGCCGGGAAATACGGCGTCTCTATCGCCATTATTAATCTTAAAGAAAAATACTTGATTAAGAGTATTGAAAAAATGATCGGCAAAAAGTTCAAACAAGAACGGGTGCCCAATGGCAAGGAAATTTGTGAAAAACAACTTTTCAACCTCATCGACCGCATGGAGAACGTCGATGTTTACAATGAAGAGATCGAAAGTTTCTTGCCTACCATTTACAAAAAGCTTGAATGGCTGGACAGGGAGGAATTGATCAAGCGTTTTGTTTCCCGGGAGTTCAATCATTTCCTGGATTATTATAAAAACACAAAAGATATTAATGTGACTGAATGGGCGGATGAAAAAAGGGGACGCGATAAAATTCGCGGAAAGGAGCGCGCGGGCGGCATGGGCGGTATGGGCGGCATGAGCGGCGGGCGCATGGGCAACATGGATGACATGGGCGACATGTGCCGTTTTTTCATTAACCTGGGGCGTAAAAACGAATTGACGCCGCAGTTGTTAATCGGCCTGGTTAACGATATTTCCCGGAGGTTCAGCATCCGCATCGGGAAAATCGATATTATGAATTCGTTTTCTTTTTTCGAAGCCGACGCCAACTACAAGGATGAAATCCTGGAAGCGTTTAATAAGAAATCGTTTAAGGGACAAAAAATAGTTACCGGCGAAGCGGAGCCGCATAACGGTCCCGGTAAAAAAAACAAAGAGAAAGACTTCAAAAAAAAAGACTTCAATAAAAAAGATTTCAAAAAGAAAGACTTCAAAAAGAAAGACCCCAAAAAGAAAAAAAAGGAAAACCCCGCCAATCAAAAGCGAGATAAATGGAAGGGATAGGAAAAGGATTGAAAAATTATCCGGAATCTGTTATCCTACAATATTAGAAGGTGTGAATAATGAAAATAAAAATATTAAATTTCGGTCCCATTAAAAAATTTGAGTTTGATCTGTCCAAAGATTTGATTATGATTTATGGCAAAAACAATGTCGGTAAATCGTATTCCATGTCCGTGGTTTACCTGCTGTTGAAAAATTTATCTAATATCGACCACTTTCGTTTATCGGAGATTACCCGGATCACGGTGGAAAAAAACGAAAAGATCGTAAAAGCTCAACTTAGCGAAGAGAAAGAGTGCAATTTAACGAAAACGGTCAATAATATCATAAAAGACATTTTGAATGAAGCCATTGGCGAAAACCTGGACAATTCATTCAAAAATACCTTTGGAGAACCGGTTCGCCTGAAAAACTTCAAATCGAAAGAACCGCCGGTTATCCGCATCACGATCTCAGACTACACGATTCATCTCAGTATAGGAGGACAAATAAAGGTCAACGAATTTTCGCTGAATAAAGAAGTCACCGGGAAATATTCAGAGGACCCCAACGAATGGGGAGCGAGTGCTAAACAAGGTATATTCGAACTGAATTTTCCCACATCCGATGGTTCTCTTGAAACACTTCTTTCATCCATCGGTGATAGAATCAGGAAAATGATCGAAGAAATCGGGGCTCTCTATTTTTTCCCGGCTGGACGTACCGGTTTGGAAATCGGTCTCCAATCGCTTTTCCCCATATTCGCGGAGCTATCGAAAAAGAGGTCCCGCATCACTGAGAGGATCGATTTACCGATCATGGCCGAACCTATTGCCGATTATATCCTGCAATTATCTGAAATCGATAGCCATCTCGCCGGGCAAAATAAATTTCTCGATATCGCCGCACTTATCGAAAAAAATATACTGAAAGGGGAGGTGGGCTTCGATCCACGCAAGAAACGATTAACTTACAGACCTATCGATTCCGAATTAAACCTGGATATGAGTTTTGTCTCGTCCATGGTTTCCGAACTGTCACCCATCGTGGGCTTTTTAAAATATATTTTAGGAAGGAATTCGCGAGATATCGATATCAAACCGGTCATTTTTATCGAAGAACCGGAAGCGCATCTTCACCCGGAAGCCCAGGTGCAACTGGTGGATATTTTTGTAAAGCTGGCAGAAGCCGGAGTCAAATTGATCATCACATCTCACAGTAACTCTATGTTCAACAAACTCACCAATATGGTACTTGGGAAAACCCTCGCTGTAAAAAAGTATGCACCGATAATTTTGAAAGATACCGGCGCGGGAAGCGGCAGCATCGGTAAGTTGATGGAAATCGATGATTTAGGAGTTGAAGACGAGAATTTCATGGACACCGCCGATGCGCTCTATGAAGAACGAGAGAATATTATCGAAACCCTTTACACCGACCCCAATGATTGACGAAATCAAAAAAATAAAAGCATTAACCCCTTTCATCACAGACAAATGTGAAGAGAATCAAATCTGCGTAAGTATGGATAATAGTATCCTCAATACGAATTATGCGGTTATAAAAGTAGACCAACACTATAATTCCTTGAGATTGAAAAAAACTCCTCCTTCGGTGGATTGCCTCATAACTATAAAATGCAGGGACAATGATTACATTATTTACCTGGTGGAATTAAAAAACATAAAATCACCGGCAGGTTTTAAAGTAGATAATATATATAATAAATTCAAAACTACCATTGTGGATTTCATGGGAAATCGTTTGAATTCCAGGGGAAGTTGTATGTGTTAAAGCACAAACTTCCTAACCCCATGATTAAAAATTGTTAGACGTATCGAAGAAAAGGGAGAGGGAGTAGACTGTCCGGCATTTGTGACATTATGAAGAGTTATTATTGGCAAATAACATGCTCATATATACGAAATAACTAAAAAAAATAGGAGGTTTATTATGAAAGTTAGTTTCAAAAATGTGAGCAAGGTTATTGTCGTTGTGTTTGTGTGTGCATTGTCTTGCCTGCTGCTGGACGCAGAGGACCATAAATTGGAACTTAAGCTGAATGCCGGGGCGGCCTATTGCAGCATCGGCCAGTTTAATGATTTCATGGACGGGCGCGGTTGGAACGTAAGCGGCGAAGGCTGGAATCATGCCCATTGGGGCATGGACGCCTCAGCCGAAATGGTATACCGGTTGAGTAAAAACCATGGGATTTCCGTAGGAACAGGTTTCTTGTGGATCAACCGATGGACCGGGGATGGTATATATATGCGCGCCGATCTTGTTTTGTCCGGATATAAAACACGCATCCAGGCAGTCCCGCTTACGTTAAATTTTCACTACACGATCCCCCTGGGACAGAAGCTTCGTCTCAATACGAGCGCCGGCCCGGGGTTGTACTTCGGCCGGTTTTCGCTAAAATCCGATGCAATCTGGCCTGACGGCCCTCATAAAATGGTAAAGAAAACCCACGGCGCGGCATTAGGCGGACAGGCGGCAATGGGATTGGAAATGGACCTGGGCCGTCACCTGGCTTTGATTGTGGAAATGAATGGCCGCCTGGTACGTTTCACTACCATGATGGGAAAAATCGATGTCTGGAAAGACGGCGAAAAAATCGGGCAGGAAAAAAACATGGCTTATAACCTCGACCTGTCCGGGGTGGGACTACGCCTGGGTATGAAACTCTATCTATAATCGAAATAGGCCACCAAGAGACGGCGCACGAAGGCACGAAGGTACACCAAGAAATTTATTATAAAAATCCTTGGCGCCTTGGTGTGCCGTCTCTTGGTGGCAACGTTTTTATTATTTCCTATCAAAGATATAACCGATACCAAATCCCAATAAGGAAAGGCCCAGGCCGTAAGGCAAGGAATCGGGCCACTGCGGCAGCGGCAGCGATAAACCATAGGCATTGATAAATACCACGATGGAAAATCCGCCGCCCAGTAACAAACTCAACAATGCCGCCAACGGCCGTTTCTTTTTAAAGAACAGCATGTACATGCCGGGTATAAACAACCCCTCGGCCATGATCTCCGAAGCCAGGCCCAGGGTTTTAATAATAGAGTCAAATCGTAACGCCACCAGCGCCGCCAGCGCCCCGCAAATGAACGTGGCAATCCTGGCGTAAAGAACCGTCCGGTTCTTGTGCTTGATGTAAATGACGTCCTTTACCAGGGTTAACGCCCCCACATTCATGGCTGTGGCCGCCGTTGACATGATGGCCGCGGCAATACCCAGGAAAACCAATACTCCCCCACCCACGGGCAGCCAGTTTTTGATAACCACGCCCAACACATCCGCGCTATTTTCCGTCGCCGGGAAATTCCTTGAATATACCCCCGCCCGGATAACCAAATAATAAAAAAAAGCAAGCGCGGCGACAGACATCAGCAGCCCCCACCTGGAAGCTTTCGCCGACCGGGCCGAGGCGATCTTTTGCCAGATGATGGGGGAAATCACCCAGGCCAGGGTAAAGGAAACTGTCATTAAAAGGTTATGCTCACTGTCGGCAAAAAAATTAAAATCCGCCGGCTTAAACGCAGACGGGGAATTTTTAAAAAATACCGCGAGGTAAACCAATGAAACAGTGATTATCAAAAATTGCAGCGCATCTGTAAACACGATGGAGAGATACCCCCCCAGGTAAGAATAAAAAATCACTATTGCAGCGCCGATGATAACGGTTATCCCGTACCCGGTCCCCAGGAAGTTCCCTGCAAAAGTCCCCCAGGCCACCAGTTGCGAAGCCGCCAATACCACCATATAAAAGAAAATCAAAAAAGAGGCAAAACCGGACACCACTTTCCCATAATATTTTTCCAGCAGCACGGGCAGGGATACGAAACGGGTTTCCCTGACTTTCTTGTTGATAATAACAAAGATAATAATGGTGGTCAGGGTAGGAATGCACAGCAGCCATAACGCATTAACCCCGGTTTTATAAGCGGCGTTGGCCGTGGCAATAACGGATGCGGCCCCGAACCAGGACGCCGTTACCGTAAAAAAGATCAAGAAACTGCCCATTTTCCGTTCGCCGTAAAAATAAGCGTCAAAGTCCGGGTTCTTTCGCGATACAACGATCCCGATGACCACCAGCAGCGCAAAATAGATAAATAGTCCTGTTAGATACATGTTTCTTTCAGCATTTCCAAAAAATGCGGTTCATCGATAATAGCGATATTCAATTGTTGGGCCTTCTGCAACTTGGAACCCGGGGCGGAACCCACCAGCAGGTGGGTCGTGCCGGAAGAAACCGCGCCGGTCACTTTCCCGCCCCGCCTCTCGATTTCCTCCGCCGCCTTAGACCGCGGCTGGAAATTATCAAAGGAACCGGTAATCACCCACACCTGTCCGTTGAAAGGCATATCACCCGCCTCCCGCATTGCCGGCATTTCCTCTGCGAAATTCAAACCCACCTTTTTCAATTCTTCGATAACCGCCAGGCGCTGGGGATCGGTAAAGTGCTTGATCAGCAAATTGGCCGTGATTTCGCCAAAGCCCCCGATGCGGGAAAACTCTTCCACATTCCCCCTGGCAGCCGCTGCGATTATTTTATCGATGGAATTGAAACCGTTCTTTATCAAGTCGGCGGCGGCAGAGGCGCCCAGGCCGTCGAAGCCCAATGCCGTAAGCACTTTTCGGAAAGGCTTCTTCTTCGAATTTTCCACGCTGGTTTTGATGTTATTAACTTTCTTTTCTTTGAATCCCTCTTCCTTTAATAATTCATCATAATTAAAAGAATATAAATCCGGGATGGTTTTGATAAATCCTTTTTCGAACATAAACACAATGGTCTTTTCTCCCAGGGTATCGATATCCATCTGGTCTTTGGAAGCAAAATAAATAATGGCGCGTGCGAGCCGTTCCGGGCATGCCCGGTTCTTACAGAAATGATGGCCCCCGTCTTTTTCCAGTATGGACTTGCAAAAGGGGCATTCCCGGGGGAACTTAAATATGGTGGGGTTTTCAGGGTCTTTTTCCAGCACTTCTTCCACGGCGGGAATAATATCCCCCCGTTTCGAGATACCGACCGAATCCCCAATGCCCAATTCCAGCATTTCAATATATTCCTGGTTGTGGAGTGTGGCCCTGGAGACCGTGCTGCCGGCGATTTTTACCGGTTCCAGGAGGGCCACCGGGGTGACCCGGCCGTTACGGCCCACCTGGACCTGGATTTCTTTTACGCGCGTTTGGGCCGTGGGCGCCTCGAATTTAAAGGCCAGGGCCCAGCGCGGGTGATGCGCCGTATAACCCAGCGCGTCCCGCACATCCAGTTCATTGATTTTTATCACCAGGCCGTCGATCTCATAGTCCAGGTTATCCCGCTGCTCCATCCGGCGTTTTACATAGCCCGGCAGCTCGCTGATGGCGCCGCTGAAGATTTCCGGGAGCTTTTCGTTGACGCGCGACCGCATGCCGCTGTCATCGGAAAAAAAACCCACGTTTTTATTTATGGTGAAACCATTCTCTTTTAATTTGGCGAGAATCATGATATGGTCATTGGTAAAGGGCGGGGTAAAGTACCCCTCGTAAGTGAAGATCTTAAGGGGAACTTTCGCCGCGATAGAGGATTTGAGATTTCGTAAGGAGCCGGCGGCCAGGTTGCGGGGGTTGGCGAATTTGTTTTCAAAGGCCGCGTTAAAAGTAACAAATTCCGACTTATTAAAGAAAATTTCGCCCCTGATGGCGAAATCAGCCGTTTCCCCGGTAACCAGGGGGATTTGTTTAATCGTGCGGGCGTTTTCCGTGACGTCGTTTCCCACCAGGCCGTTTCCCCGGGTCAGGGCCGTATCCAGTTTCCCGGCTTTATAGTATAGGACGATGGAAGCGCCGTCGATTTTTTCTTCCACCACGAAGCTGAGAGTTTTATCGGAATTGGCAATAGTTTTGGCGAGCCATTTTTCCAGGCCTGCGATGGTATATTCTTTCTCCAGGCTTAAAACAGGGATGGAGTGTTCTTTTTCGGGGAAGGTGTTGTCCAGGTCGGAGCCCACCCGTTTGGTGGGGGAATTGTCGGAGGCGTACTCAGGGTATTTTTTCTCCAGTTCCGCCAGTTCATCGAACAGCCGGTCATATTCCTTATCGGGAATCTCCGGCGCCGTCTTGACATAATAAAGGTACTGATGTTTAAGTAATTCCGCGGTCAGATTTTCGATTTTTTCTTTAATATCCATGGGGTAATTATAAATAAGATTCTCGGCCGGGTCAATAGAAGAGAAAAAAATGGGGCTTACCGGTTGAATTTTTCTTTAGAAAAGTGTAAGATATCAAAATGACAGTAAGACCGGAAAAAGATCAATATTACCTGGACATCGCCAGGGTGGTGGCCACGCGCTCCACCTGCCTGAAAGTACTAATCGGCGCAATTATCGTAAATGAAGACCAGATCATTGCCACCGGTTATGTGGGCGCCCCGCGCAAAACCAAAAGCTCCCTTGAACACGGCTTCTGTCTGAGAAAAAAACTGAATATCCCCTCAGGCCAACAATACGAACTGTGCCGCTCGGTTCACGCGGAGCAAAACGCTGTCATCAACGCCGCGCGGGCCGGGGTCAGTTTGTTGGGCGGGAATATGTATATCTACGGCGAAACCAAAGATTCGGGAAAAGTTATAAACGCATTTCCCTGTTTCATCTGCAAAAAAATGATCATAAACGCCGGGTTAAACAGGATTATTGTTTCGATAAAAGATACCCAACAAGGCTATATGATCTTTACCGTGGATGAATGGATCAAGCAGTGGCAGGAGATCGATATTATCGATGATAGGTATAAATATGGACAATAACATGAATACTAAAGTTTTTATCGGGTTAACCGGCCGAATGGGTTCGGGCAAAGGAGAAGTGGTTAAAATCCTGGAAAAAATGGGTTTTAAATACATCTCTCTTTCGGATATTGTGCGGGAAGAAATCGCCAAACGTATACCGGGGGGTCGCCATGTATCGCGGGCCGACACCCAGGATATTGGCAACCGCCTGCGAAAAGAAGGCGGCCCGGGCGTCCTGGGAAAACGGGTCCGTCAGAAAATCGAATCCCTGGATGTTGAAAGATGGGTCATCGACGGCATCCGAAACCCCGCGGAAGTCATGGAATTACAAAAATTAGAAGGTTTCTACCTGTTGGGTCTCGACGCCAGCCTCTCACTCATCCTGGAACGAATCAAAAGCAGGAAGCGAGGCACCGACGTTGAAGACGATGATGTATTACTGGAGCACCTGCAACGCGAATGGGGCGAAGGTGAACCGGAAGGCGGCCAACAGGTTGGAAAATGTATGACCATGGCGGACTATACTATTGAAAACAATAGCTCCCTGGATGATTTAAAAATCGATGTCTTAAAAATTTTAGCCGGTTTAAATATTTTCTAACTATTAAAATTCTAAATTGGAGTAATTAATGAGAGAAAGAATCGCAGTATACCCGGGGTCTTACGACCCCCTGACCAATGGTCATATCGATATTATCGAACGGGGTTTCAAGCTTTTCGATAAGGTCATTGTCGCTATTTTAAAGAACCCTTCCAAACAATCTCTCTTCTCTATCGAGGAGCGGATGGATATTTTAAGGGAGACGTTTAAAGAGTGTAAAGAAATCGAAGTGGACTGTTTTGAAGGATTGCTGGTGAACTACCTGAGAAAGAAAAACGCCACCACGGTGGTGCGTGGTTTACGGGCCATATCGGATTTTGAGATCGAGTTCCAGATGGCGCTGATGAACCGTCGTATCGAACCGGAATGTGAAACTATTTTCCTGGTGCCTTCGGTTCATTATTCATTTGTCAGTTCGCGACTGGTTAAAGAGATCTACCAACTGGGTGGGGAAATCAAAAACATGATCCCCCCGGTGGTAGACCGAAAACTAAAAGAAAAATTCAAGCGATAAAAACCTTTAACCGCGAGGCCATATTATAGACAGCGGGCTTGATATCCAGGGTCGAACCGGTTTCGATAATGGGGATAAAATCGTTCAACTCGATGCCCGATTCTTTGCCGGTAAGGGCAAGGCGGATGGGGTGGTAAAGGGCTTTGCCTTTGATTCCCTCTTGCTGCTGAATTTTTTTAATGATCTCGGCCACCTTTGAAAAATCCACGGGCGAAGGAACCCCGGCGATTTCAGCAGACATGATGCCAATCACTTTCCGCGCCTCTTCGGAATCGGCGATACTGCTTACAATAGCCGGGTCGTAATCCAAAGAAGTAAACTGTTTAAACCCATCGGCAATTTCAGAGAGCAGGTGGTGGTAAGCGGACAACACCCGGGCGGTTTTTCCAATCCATGGGATAATCCCGGGATCGTCGGTAAATTCGAAACCTGCCCGCTGTAGGAAAGGGGTCATCCTTGTTCCCAGTTCTTTGTCATCCAGCAGGCGGAGATGTTCGCGGTTCATCCATTTGAGTTTTTGGTAATCGAAAATCGCGGCGGATTTGGATACTTTTTTAATGTTGAAATCTTTAATCAGTTCATCCCTGGTAAAAAGAACTTTGTCGCCGCCTGCCGGCGACCAGCCCAGCAGCGCCAGGTAGTTTAACAATGCTTCGGGCAGGTAGCCTTCTTCGCGGAATTGGATCAGTGACGTAGAACCGTGGCGTTTGGAGAGTTTGGTATTATCCGAGCCCATTACCATGGAGAGGTGGGCAAATTTAGGCAAGTCGAATCCCAGGGCTTTGTAGAGCAGCACCTGGCGGGCGGTATTGGAGAGGTGGTCTTCACCCCGTATCACCATGTTTATTTTCATCAGGTAATCATCGATAACCACGGAAAAATTATAAGCCGGTATCCCACTGGACCTGAGAATAATGGGATCGCTGATCAAGTTGGAGTCGAAAGTGACTTTTTCCCGAACCAGGTCATAGAAAGTAATCTCGGTATTTTCAGGCACTTTGAAACGGATGGCGGCGGGTTCGCCATTTTGGACCCTTTTTTGGGCTTCCGCGGCGGACAGTTTTCGGCATTTTCCCGAGTATTCTTGTTGCAGGCCCTGTTCCTGGGCGTTTTCTTTGGCTTTATTCAATTCATCCGGCGTGCAGAAACAGTAATAAGCGTGGCCGGCATCGATCAGTTGTTGACCGTAATTGCGATAAGTTTCCGTGCGTTCCGATTGGCGGTAGGGGCCGAATTCGCCGCCCTTGTCCGGGCCTTCCTGCCAATCGATGCCCAGCCATTTAAGGTCTTTGATCAGGTTCTCTTCGTATTCCCGTTTGGACCGTTCCACGTCGGTATCTTCGATGCGCAGGACCAGGGCGCCCCCGGTTTTTTCCGCATGTAGGAAGTTGAACAAAGCCGTTCGGGCGTTTCCCACGTGAACGTAGCCGGTAGGAGACGGCGCAAAGCGTAATCGATTTGTATTCATCATAACCTCCGCGTGTAAAGTGTAGATGTAGGTTAGGATTATACGATATATATGACTAAAGGTAAAGGGGAAAAAGGGGGTCGCAAGAACTTTTAATAGAAGCTTTAGGAAGTCAAGAAACCCTTTCTCGAAAGGGTTTCTTGCCGCCGGAGGCATTATGTGCTATTATTACCATTACTCATTACCCAGGAGGTAAATATGGACCTTGAAAACTTCAGGCGGCACGCCCATGAAATGGTCGATTGGATGGTCGATTACTTTAAGAACATTGAAAATTTCCCGGTAAAATCCCAGGCTAAACCCGGGGATATAAAACGCCAACTACCGCTTTCCCCACCGGAACAAGGTGAACCATTTGAAACCATCATGAAAGATTTCAATGAGATCATCATGCCCGGCATTACCCACTGGCAGCACCCGTCATTTTTCGCTTATTTCAACGCCAATAACAGCTACCCCTCGGTGTTGGGGGAAATGCTGACCGCGGCCCTGGGCGCGCAGTGCATGAGCTGGCAAACATCCCCGGCCGCTGCCGAACTGGAAGAACGTGTGATGCAGTGGACCGGCCAACTTATCGGCCTGCCCGATGATTTCACCGGCGTTATCCAGGATACCGCTTCCACCGCCACATTGTGTTCCATCCTTACCGCCAGGGAAAAGTTCACGGATTACGAAATCAATCGCAAAGGATTTTCCTGCGATCGGAAATATACTCTTTATTGTTCCGGGGAAGCCCATTCGTCCGTTGAGAAAGCCGCCAAGATTGCCGGGTTCGGTTCTGAAAATTTACGTAAAATAGAAGTGGATAGCCAATATGCCATGGACCCCCGGGCATTGGAACAAGCGATCCGGGAAGACATCCGGCAGGGCAACCGGCCGCTGGCAGTCATTGCCGCCGTGGGCACCACCGGTTCCATTGCCATCGATCCGCTGCGCCGGATCGGCGAAATATGCAAGAAGTATAACCTCTGGCTCCATGTAGACGCCGCTTATGCAGGTACGGGTCTGCTGCTGCCCGAAAACCGCCGGCTCATCGACGGCATCGAACTGGCGGACACATTCGTATTTAATCCCCATAAATGGATGTTTACCAATTTCGATTGTTCCGCGTATTTTGTGAAAGATAAAGAAGCCCTGATCCGGACCTTTGAAATTTTACCCGAATACCTGAAAACAAAGGAAGGCGACCGGGTCAATAATTATAGGGATTGGGGCATCCAACTGGGAAGACGGTTCCGGGCGTTGAAGTTGTGGTTTGTCATCAGGACCTTTGGCGTCGAGGGACTCAGGGAAAGAGTTAGGAATCATATCCAATGGGCAAAGGAATTGGCCGTCGCCATAGAAGCAGCCCCCGATTTTGAGCTGTTGGCGCCGCTGCATCTTGGCACGGTATGTTTCAGGTATAAGCCCGTTCATATCTCCGACCCGGAGGTTTTAAATAAACTCAACATGGAATTACTGGAAACCCTTAATGCCGCGGGAAAAGTATATCTCACCCACACCAAATTGAGGGGGGCGGCGACGCTGCGGTTGGTGGTAGGGCAGACTTACCAGGAGAAGAGGCATATTGAAAAAGGTTGGGAATTGATCCAACAGACTGCCCGGGAAAACCGTGATGGGGCATGCCTTGCCTATTAAATAAAGATAGGGTATAATGAGACTGGTGAAAATGAAAAATGGAGGTAGCCAAAACCATGAAAACAAGCAGGAATGGGGAAGAAGAAACAGTTCCGCGCAGGACTACCCTGCCCATCGGCATCCAGGATTTTGCGAAGCTGGTGCAAAAAAATTGTATCTATGTCGATAAAACCCAGTATGTCCATAACCTGCTGCAAGGGGGGGGAATCTATTTTTTATCCCGTCCCCGGCGTTTTGGGAAATCCCTGCTCATTTCGATCTTGAAAGAAATTTTCAGCGGTAATAAAGAACTTTTCAAGGGCTGCTGGATATATGACCATATGGAAAGGTGGGGAAAATATCCGGTCATCCATCTCGATTTTTTGGGCGTGGATTTTAAAAGTTTCGGACTTGAGAAAGCCCTCATGAAAAAACTTGATTCGATCGCAAAACAACATGGAGTTGAAGCTGAGGGAGAATCCTGCAAAGAGAAATTCGGCAACCTGATTCAAAATCTATCCGCGAAAGAAGACAAGCGGGTTGTTGTACTGATCGATGAATACGATAAACCCATTATCGATTATTTCGAAACTGAAAACATGAAAATCGCCGAAGAAAATCGCAAGAAACTGAAAAACTTCTATGCCGAACTGAAAAGTCGGGATGAAAATATCGAGTTTCTTTTTATCACCGGGGTTTCGCGGTTTACAAAGGTTTCGATCTTCAGCGATCTGAACAATCTGGATGATATCACCCTGGACCCAAATTATGCGATGATGTTCGGTTATACCCGCCGGGAGCTTGAAGATTATTTCGCTTTCCATATCGATAAATGGATACAGGAGAAAAACATCACTAAGAGCGAATTAATGGAACGTTTCAAAGAAGAATACGACGGCTATTCCTGGGATGGCAAGAATTTTGTTTATAATCCTGATTCCATGCATAAGTCTTTTAAAGAGCAGTCCTTCGCGAATCATTGGTTCTCGACGGGAACGCCGACGTTCCTGGTGAAGGCGCTGCTAGATAAAGGCATCGATATTGCCGATTTTGAGAACCTGAGGGTAAAAAAGGAATTTTTTAATGAATACGATATCAATGATATCAATCTCCTGCTGTTCCAGACCGGTTACCTGACCGTCAAGGAGTCCGATGAAACCGGGTATCGACTTTATTACCCCAATAAAGAGGTACAATCGTCCTTGCTCCATTTATTATTGAAAAAATACAGCAGGAAAAATCAATTGCGGGTTGAAGAGATTACCCCCAAAATCAAAACCGCCCTCTCCGGGGGAAATATCGATTCCTTTGTAGAAATTGTCAGGACTCTATTGGCTGATATACCCTATAATCTATCACTATCCAAATATGAAGCCTTTTACCATTCGATAATCTTTATTGCCGTAAAGCTATCCGGTCTTGATGTAGCCGTAGAACGTGAGACCAATCGTGGCCGGATCGATATGTTGGTCAGGACCGAGCGGTATATCTATATAATAGAGTTCAAAATGGGGAGCGCCGATGAGGCGTTGGCGCAAATCCAGGAGAAAAAATATTATGAGCCTTTCCTGTCCGAAGGAAAAGAAATTCTTATGGTAGGAATCGGTTTTAACCGGGAAGATAGGAATATTGTCCAGTTCAAGTGTGTAAAGTTTGAATAAGGGGTCATGAGGTGAGTGGTGAGTGGTAGAGTGGTGAGGGGTAAAAGATGGAAGGTGAGAAGCTGAGAGAGTAAGAAGGTAAGCAAAAACAGGGAATCGAGGGAAAGCGAAGGAGCGGGAAAAACACTCCGGGATTTAAATGAAGGGTCATCTTAATTTTGATTTCTTCAGCGATTTTTCATCACTTGTTCATCATTTTGTACATTGTATCTTTATAGACGCGGCAAAATGCAGAAAAATGTAAGATGTCGCGCCACATCCTGCGCAAGATTCAAAAAAGTATATTATTTTTGTTTTTCTCCTTGACTTTGCGGCGAAGATATAGTATTCCTATACCATGAATAATAAAAAAATACATATAGCAATAGGGTTGCAAAAAACAGGACAAATATATCTATCGAGTGTACTATATTTCGCCAACTGTGACATAAATGGCGGTGTTGTGGTTTTTTCTGACCAATTTCGCGGAGCAAAAAGACAGACACGGTGGGTTCATAATGGTCCGGGAATCCGTGAAAATGCGGCCCCTATTGACAATAGATATGCAAAGAAGCAATATCACAGGGCATTTAAGGCAAATGCCGCGGCGCCTGTGTCAGATTACACGGCAGTCGTGCATGATCGCACGGCGCTCGTGCAAGATAACACGGAGCCCGTGCATGATCGCACGGCAGTCGTGCAAGATAACTTTGGTCTCGTGCATGATCGCACGGCGCCCGTGCAAGATAACACGGGGCCCGTGCATGATCGCACGGCAGTCGTGCAAGATAACTTTGGTCTCGTGCATGATCGCACGGCGCCCGTGCAAGATAACTTTGGTCTCGTGCATGATTGCACGGCGTCAGTGCAAAATATCACGGCGTCTGTGTCGGATGACGCGGGCTTTGTGACAAGAATTTTAATCCCCATGCGCTATTGCAAAAGTAAGGTTAAAAATATATAAAATGAAAAGGAGGAAAATGGAAAACAACAATCCATTAAATGAACAAAAATTACAAAATGAAGGAATGCAACAAGTCATTCCGGGGGAAGAGCAACCCCCAAAAAGTCACTTAAGCCGGAGTTTCAATGAAAGACTGGGTGAAGCCGACCTACTGGCCGTAGCAATGCAAGCGAACCAGGATGCATTGACGCCGGGAGGCGGAGGAGCGGATTTTGTAAGTAAACTCCAGGGAGTTTTGATCGAAATCAAGGCTATAAACCAGGAACAGGAAAGGTTCAAAGCGTCTCTAAAAACCTCAACGGAAAAATTCCTGTTAAAGTCAAAAGAAATGGCTCAATTGGTGCGCAAAGGTCGCAGCATCGTGAAGAATGAATTACCGCAGGTACGATGGGTAGAGTTCGGTATTAAAGCCACCCGGTAATCCTGTCAAGTCCGATAAGGGTTACGATTTATGAAGCCGGGGTTTGCGGAGTCGCGCACTCACATAAAGCGGCAACGCAGGCCCCGGTTTCTTTTTTAAAGCCACGGACGAACACGGACAGACACTGAGAGAGAAAACTAAATCCGAAATCCGAAATTCGAAATTCGAAACAATTCCAAATGACCAAAATCCAAATAACCGAAACTATAAACCAGAAGCAGGATAAAAGGAAGCGAGGAAGCGAGGAAGCGAGGAAGAGCGGAAGAGAGGAACAGCGGAAGAGCGGAAGAGCGGAAGAGCGGCGAAAAACAAAAGAGAACAAAAACAAGGAAGGGAGACGGTTTGCTTTTGTTTGGAATTTTAAAAATTTGGATTTTGATATTGTTTGTACACGCGATTTCGTGCTTCATGAGGCGTGCTTCGGATTTATTTTTTTTACCTTCGCGTCTCTTCGCGTTCTTCGCGGCTAATTGTTTTCGTGGGCTTGATTTTGGCCACCAAGGCGCCAGGACACCAAGGCACCAAGAATTTTTTACCAATGCTTCTTTCTTCTCTTCTTCTCTTCCTCGCTTCTATCTTTTCCCCTTTGTGCCTTCGCACATGCGTGCCTTTGTGGCAACGTAATTCGGGCGTTTTTGGGGCCAGTCAAAATTTTTTTCCCCGTACTCAAGAGTTTCAAAAGTTGAAAAAGTAGAAATTTACTTGAAATTTTCTTGAAATTGCCGTGCCGCCACCGCCGCCACCGCCGCCACCGCCGCCTGGAGGAGAGGGGGATTAGCGATTTAAAAGATCTTTAAATCGCCTTTAATTGCCTTTTAATTGTGATTTTAATCAGGTTTAAAGGGAGCAGTTGGCAGGGAAAGGGCAGGCACGAGGTAAGGTCGAAGGGCGCACACTGCCTATTTACCACCCCTCCATTTTACCAGTCCTGGATGCCAGCCAATGAAATAGTTTCACCATTTCCCATTCCGGCCTGTATTTTGTCCTGGCAGTGGAAGGCAACCTACGGTATATCCTATCCGAAAGGTTATGAAATTTGCGTGGCATTATAACCCGTGGAAAAACCGCCGGGGAAAATGAAAAATTTTTTTCTCCAAATTATGATTGATTTTCATTTTTATTTTTGATATAAATGAGTTGGATCAAATGTAGAAGGTAAAAAGTGAAACGAAGAAATTTTGTGATTGTGAAAACCAGTTGGAGAGCGAAAATTAGGCCCTATTTTCCTGAACTGGATTCTAGTAAAAAAGGAGTACAATAATGAAAAGGGAAACAATTCTTGTTGTCGACGATAATGACGATCACCGAAATGCCATCCAATACCTACTAAAAAAACAGGGTTATCCTGTTATCCCTGCATCAGATGGTACAATCGGTTTAAAAGAGCTAGAAGAGCATGATGATATACGGGTACTTATCGTTGATTTAGCCATGTTGGACATTTCTGGGGTCGATCTATTGGAAAGAGTAAAAAATCGAAGGCATCCACTCAGGCGGATTGTTCTTACTGCTTATGATGACGAACTTCCCTTTGAAAAGGCAGAAGAGTTAAAAGTATTTTCTTATTTAACTAAGCCTATCTCAAAACATTCATTACTTTTCACAGTGAAAGCAGCTTTTAATGATCTTTATCTTGAGGAGGTCAAAAAATGGGAGGAGCTGGGCCAAACAGCAGTTGATTTTGTAAAACTCTTAGGAGAAAAAGTAGGAATCATTCCTGGCTCTATTCGATCCTTAACCGAGGAATTGGGAGTCATCCCCGATAATATACAGTCCAAATTCCAACAGATAGATGATATTGTTGAAAGAATTATTAAATTAAAAGGGGCGTTATTAGGATCTTTTGAAAAAACAGAACTAGAAAAAGTCAATGTAACTGAGATCATCGATTTATCAATTGATCTAATCCCAATACCGGATGACATAATCGTAATAAAAAAATACTTCCCTGGAGAACTACTGGTAGAAAGTAATTCAATTGATTTACAAAAAGTTATAGAAGCGATTATTCTTAATGCGCTCGATGCGATGCAAGAATCGGAAAAAAAAGAATTGACATTTTCGACTTCTAAGAAAGATAATGATACCGTCCAAATTGCAATTAAAGATACGGGATGCGGAATACCAGAAGAAAATAAAGACAAAATCTTTCGTCCCTTTTATACTACTAAAAATGGAGACTATTTTGGAGTAGGACTTTTTTGCGCGAAAAATAGTCTGGCCAAATTCGGGGGGGCAATAATGTTTCAAAGTAGTAAGGAAGAAGGTACATCCTTTTTAATACATTTACCATTATCACAAAGCAGAGGTGGTTGGTCATGAAAATAGCTGGCAAATACTTTGATTTCGGTATGATGGAAAAAAGTAATTTTAACATAATGATTTTGGCGGCATCAATATGATTAAAAAACAGGATATCAAGCATAAACGATTAAAAAAAATAGTGGATGACTATAATGAAATACATAGCTGGCTTGAAAAACACAAGGAACGTCTAGAGATTTTAAAAAAAGACTACCAGTTGTTAACCATTGACCCACCTTATAAAATCCACTTTGCTGTCGACTTTCATGAGATATACCGGCTTGTTTTTCCTTTAGGAGCTGAAAGTGAGCTAAAAAAAATAAAAGACTCTGAAAAAGATGATTGGATACATCACAAAGTAGTCAGCCAAACAGGGAGAATTTGTCTTTTTTATGGAATGGAGACATCGCTGGTTCCGGTTTTATTGCCTCCTTATAGAGATGAGCTGGAGGATTTTTTATTCTGGTTAAAGTCCGAATACAAAAAAGCCGTAGAACAATATAGGATTATAATGGAGTTAAAGGAATCAATCAAAACAGCCTTGCATGATGAAGGAATTGAATTTAAAAGTCAAGATCTGCATTTTGAATTATTGGATGAGAACTATGCAAAGATTATAGACTTTATTAAAAAGTACTTTTTCCAAATAAGTTTTTTGTTGATGGGGGGATACACTGATGGATTTTCTATTTTAAAATCCCTTTTTACAGACAATAGAATTGATATGGTATCCAATAGATGGAGTGAGTATTTGGGATTTATAAATGATGAAATCAAAAAAATTCCGAATGCCTGGTTTGAGTTCATTAGTAAATTTCGAAAAAGAAAAACTGACTCTAATGAGAGGGAAAGGAATATCGAAAGAGCTAATTCGAGAGATATATTGGCTCTTCACCTTATAAAAGTTTTAAATAAGAAATTTAAAGAGGAAAATAAAAAGGAAATTGTTTTACTGGTATCAGATGCAGAAATATTTAAATCCTTACTAAACCATACGCTTGACGACGATATAAAAAACAGCTCAATAGGTGGGGTAATTAAAACGTTAACAGGGGAGGAAACCACGATTTGTAGAACGACGGATATATTTCATACATATTTATTGGTCAAAAAAGAAAGAGAAGAATTAAGAGAACGATATAAACAAAAAAATAGTGCCAACGCCTATACAGTGGTCAATAGCGTTATACTAAAGAATGTTGAGGATGATTTACGTAAAATGAAGTTAATCGAAGAATTCAATAGGGAGATTGACATAGTCATCGATTTTTGCAATAAAAGGGAGCATACTTGTCAGAATCAAGATAAATGCATAAAAGAAGATTACTGTGCCAAAACCGAAGAGGTTATTAAAAAATTTCAGGAAGACAGAAAAAGCCTCGAATCCCTTGAATTGGCGGATAAATTTGGCATTTTTACTAAAATCTATAAACGTTACGAAGAAATTTCCAGAATGGATGAAGTAGTAAAGCAAATCTTAAAGCTCCTTCAAGAAGATAAAGATGTTTCAGAGATTATCAACAAGAAACTTGAAGATATCCGTATCCAAATCAACCTGGGATTTGAAAAATTAACTGAAAGTTCAATTATACAAAAGCCTGAACCTGATGTACTCCGTATCCCCAGGGGAAATTCCTTTAGAATTAGAACCTATGGAAAAGAAGTCGATGAAGTAATTCGTAAAATTCAAAGGAGTATCCGCCTAAATGATCAAAAGCTCTTCTCACAATACTTTGCAGATCTCAAAAGCAAAAAAAAGGAACTGGATAAGTCAAAATCATTAAAATATTTGTCTTCATCTTTGGTTGCAGCCGCATATGAGAATTATGACCTTGCCCTTTATTTCCTTGAGACAGGATTAATTTTTGAGGCCACTAATATGCCATTGCACAGGGAATTTAAGTACCTTGAAGCAATAATTTACTCAAATAAGAAAAAATATGAAAAGGCGCTTGCCTTGTGCAAAGACCTTTTGAAGAATTTTCAAGATGATTATCGATTTCCATATTTTTGCGGCTACATTATCTTAACGGGAAAAGACGAAAATACGCTTGATGGATGTTCATATGACGATGCCGTCGGATATTGCCGGGAAGCCCTATCTTTATTAAAAAAGGCCGGCGACAAAGATGAGGACCTGAACCTCTATATTCTCAATAATCTAATTTACGGACTTGCAAAAATCGGTTCATTACAATCAATTGAAGAAGCTGAGCAGTATATCACTAACTTGGAAGGATGCTCCAGTGCTGAAGATGATTGGGGATTTCAAATCTGTCATACTATTGGCTATGTTTATTTAAGAAAAGCTGAATTCCTGAAGAGAAATAATGAAGATTATTCAAAAATAATAGACAAAGCAATCTATTATTTTATAATTGCTGATCATAAAGCATATGGGGAAAATATGATCATAAATAATGACTTAAAAAAGGCAAGAGAACTATGACTGATTTAAAGATTATTAAACGATTTGTCAGAAAAAGAGAGAAAAAACTAAAGCCGCTGAAAATTAGATGTGTTTTTAAAATGGTATCAAAGGACTTAACTCATGTATATATAGACAGTAATAAAATCACTGATATTTCAGTAATCGAGGCTTCGGAGTAGTTTATGGAAAAAAATATATTAAAAAAAATTGACGACGAAATAAGCCGACAATATCCAACGACTGGCAGGTGGATAGAAGCAATGAAATGTACTCCAATGAACAACATGGTCCGTCATAGTTTTATCAGGGAATATGTTTTTAAAAATTTCGATATTTCCGAATTTTGCATAAAATTTGAGGAATTCCTGGTTGCTAATAACAGTCTAATCAATGATCAGCCTTTAAAGCTTTACCAGGAATTTATTATAAGAAAGATTGTAGAAGACAAGAAACTCTTAAATGGAAAACCTATTGAGAAAGACAAATTACCTGAGAAAGTTTGTATTTATTTAAGCGCTTATAAATTTTACAAATCAATAATTAGCGAGGGGGAGGAAGCGCGGGATCCAGGAGAAAGGAGAAACCTGAAAAAAAAGAGGATTTTCAGACTCATGATTGAAAATAAATTAACTCCCGATGATATGTCTAACTGGAAAGGTGTGCTAGGAGGAGCGAGTGGTGTAATATGGTTTACTAAATATGATTCTATCCCCCCGGAATTCAGCGGATGTTCAGATGACCCAGTGGCTGCAAAAAAAATTCGGGACCTATTGGGATTGGCTCATATGTTTAATGACGGATTAATTGAAGTACAAATACCTAAAAAAGTAATAGAAAATGGGTCAAGAATACCCACAATTTGTGAAGCTGTCGGATATCCCTATTTCAAGCCAGCTAAAAGAATAGATGGTTTTGGACAAGAGATTGATCTTGATAAGAAATGTCCCGGTCTCCCGATAGCTGTACATCCCAAAATCATATGGGGGGAAAATTTTAAAATCCGTTATGTGGGTGATTTACCTGAAGAAATAACAGAATTCAGCGATTTAGAATGGCGAGAGGTTTTATCTAAATCAGAAATTGATTTGATAGCTTTTATAAAGGGATTAAAGGATGAAGCTTGAAAAAAAAAATAGAAGATGCAATTGATAAAGTCAGCAGATTGGGGACTAATCCGGATGAATTCAAAATCTGGCTGAAATCATTTTTAATAACGAAAATCGGCGATCCGCTCCCCGGTTACTCTCTTACCGAATATCCGCATGAATATTTATACAGGATATATGAATCGACGAAAAATGTTATATTTCAGGAGAGACTCCGTTGTGCTGTAAAAGAGCTTTTTAAAGACTGGAATATCAATGCCAGAAAGACGGATAGCATCGAATATTACTCAAGTCTACTTAACCTGATCGCTGAGTTACCGGTATCCGAGATGTATCCGGATCTGATTGAAATTGCTTTGACCGGGTTTTATTGCGGGACTGAATCGGAAAATGAGAAATTGGATGTTCAGACCTTAATTTTGCAGGTTATTGCCGGTTTTCCACCCCCAGGAATGAAAAAGTTGAAAGATCGGCTTATGGATTTAGCAGAAAAATATATCCTTGACATGAGGTATACTCCGCTATGCTTCAGGATAGCGTGGCAAATTCGATACGAAAATGCGATACAATATATAAGGCCCCTTTTGGAATGTTCGCAAATTAGACAGTTTGATATATATGGAACAATCGAACGCTTTATATTGGGGTGTAGGGTAGGAAAATTCAAGAACTTGTTAATGCCGATGCTGCTGGAACTTCAGTCCGACGATATGCGGAAATACTTTTTAGAAATACTATTCAAATTAGGGGTAGAAATTCATGTCCCTAATTTCCCTCCTGACCCCAAGTACCTTCTTTTAGAATGGGACATTTATGATCAACTAATATCAACAGAGAAAGTTCTTTGTGAAAATCAAGACATAATGACTTTAATTGAAAAATTAGGCACTCGCAGTATTGATGTACAAGAGGATGATAATAAGTTTATGGTATTTTTAAGTATGACTTTTGGCACAATTACCAAAAGTGCATTACTGGAGTAATTTTGAAAAGAGAAAACATGACAAAAGCACAATATATCAAGCATGAACGATTAAAACAAATAGTTGGTGATTATAATGAAATACAAAGTTGGCTTGAAAAGCACAGGAAACGGTTAAAAATTTTAAAGAAAGACCATGAGTTGTTAAACAATGACCCCCCTTATAAAATAAATTATGCTGTTGACTTTCATGAGATATATCGGCTTGTTTACCCATTAGGAAATGAAAAAGAGCTAAAAAAAATCAAAAAGTCTGAAAAAGGCGACTGGATTCACCAAAAAATTGTAAGCCAAACAGGAAGAATTTGTCTTTTTTATGGACATGTATTACCTCCGATATTATTACCTCCTTACAGGGATGAATTGCAAGATTTTTTATTCTGGCTGACGACGGAATTTAAAAAAGCTGTCCAACAGTACCACCACCTGATTTCGGAGAAAAAGAAATCGATCCAAAAGGCTTTGCAAGAAGAGGGGGCAGATGAGAGTTATGAAAAATTTAGTAAGTTCATTGAAAATAATTTTTTTCAACTAAGCATTTTAGTGATGGGAGGATATATTGAAGGATTTTCTATTTTAAAATCCCTTTTCTCTGAAAATAGAATCGAATTGGTATCTGATAGATGGCATGAGTATTCAGAATTCATAAAGAATGGAATAGAGGAAGTACCGGATACCTGGTTTGGAATTATTGAAAAACATCGAAAAGAAAATCAAGGCGATATTGAATATAACGAAAGTGATATAAAAAGAGAAAATTCAAGAGATCTTTTGGCACTTAATCTTGTAAAAGCATTAAACAAAAAATTTAAAGAAGAAAATAAAAAGGAAATTGTTTTACTGGTATCGGATGCTGTGATATTTAATTCTCTATTAAATTCCACGATTGACGACGATATAAGAAATAAAACAATAAGTGGAGTTATTCAGACGACAACGGGGGAACAAATCACACTTTGTAGGACAACGGACATATTTCACACATATTTGCTAATCAAAAAAGAGAGAGAAGAGCTAAAAGGTCAATATAAAAAAAAATTTAGTTCTAACCCGAAAATTCAGAGCAATAGAGTTATACTCAAAAACATTGAAGATGATTTACGTAAGATAAAGTTACTTGAAGAATTCGATAGGGATATTAATCAGGTCATGGAGTTTTGCAATAAGAATGAGCGTGACTGCCTGAATCTTGAAAATTGCCCCATGAAAGATTTTTGCCTCCAGGTTGAAAAAATTATTACAGATTTTCAGAAAGACAGGGAGAGCCTGGAATCGCTTGCACCCGCAGAGGAATTTGATATTTATTCTAAAATATACAAGAATTACCAACAGGCTTTCTGGTTCGACGAAGGAATAAAGCAAATTATGAATCTCCTACATAAAGATGAAAAAGTCTGCGAGGAAATAAACGAAAAACTCCAGAAAATACTGGAAGATAACCCCCTCAGAATACCCCCACGGGAAATTGTTAGGAAAGGAATAAGTGCTATAGGTAGCTATTTCAATCAGATGGAAGAACATGGTCCTGACCGCCTTTATGAAGCCAGGCTTTTACTGGTGGGTGAGCCCTATGCTGGCAAAACAACTCTTCTAAAAAAGATTCTAGATCCTAATTATAAAGTACCCTGTGATGAGGAGGAACCCACATTGGGCATTGAAATAAACTCTCAATGGAAGTTTGATTATAAATATGATAAGAGTATCATTTTCAAGGTTAACATATGGGACTTTGGTGGCCAACCCATCCAGTACATGCTGCATCAATATTTTTTAACTTCCCGTTCGTTTTACATATTGGTTTCCGATGATCGTGAGCAGAGAACCCGTTTCGACTACTGGTTCGATATAATAAAGATTTTGGGTGAAAAAAGCCCCGTATTAGTGGTTTTAAACGAAAAGAAACATCAATCTATCTCTAATTTTGATTATGACAAATACAAAAAAAGGTATTCCCTTTATTATGAAATGGAGAAACGGGATGTAGACTTTTCTAAAAATGATGGTCGATTTGAAGCATTGAAAAATAAAATAGAAGAAATGCTCTCCGGTCTCCAACATATCGGCGATGAACTTCCCTGGCAGTGGGTTACTATCCGCAAGGAATTGGAAAGTATTAAAGAAGAAAGCCAGATCAGCATCAGTCGCTATATTGAAATATGCAAAGAAAAAGGGCTAAAAAAGGAACAGGATATGCTAATCCTATGCGGTTACCTTAATGCACTTGGTGTAATAATGTATTACAAGGGTGATGGAAGCCTTGAAGATACTATATTTCTTAATCCAAATTGGATTGTAGATGCCCTGTATACGGTTATTTCTGATAAGACAATTAAGTTGAAAAAAGGCAGGCTTAATAAAAATTTCTTATTTAGCTTATGGCAGGCAAAGGGCTACAACTATGGCGAATGCTGTAAGTTGTTGAATCTTATGCTAAAAGATAACTTTGAGATTTGTTTCAAGCTTTCTGGAGCCAAGGATGAAAATGAAGAGTATATAGTGCCAATGCTGCTTCCGGATGTAGCACCTTATTATAATATTTCTTTTGAAACCGACACACTGAAGTTTCGCTTCCAATATTCTTTTATGCCAGAGGGTCTGATCTCCCGCTTGATTGTACGGCTGCACGAAGATATTGAGAATCAGGCGGGCCAGGATTTGATATGGAAAAGGGGTTTTTTCCTTAATAGAAATGGCACCAAGGCAAGGGTGGCCGAAGATCTTTCAGAAAAGGGACTGAAAGTCATAGATATCAAAATATCTGGAGATGCGGGATATCGACGGGATTTACTCTTGATGATAAGGAACGAAGTTCGTAAGATTCATAAAAAATCTTTCGAGGATATAGATGTTGAGGAAATGGTTCCTTGCATCTGTACTGACTGTCGAACGGCTAAAAATCCCAATTATTTTGAATACTCGGTACTACAATTATTTTTAAGAACCGGGAAAAAATGCATTCCATGTTTTAAGAGCACAAAAGATGTGGACATATGGAAACTGATCGAAGAAGTAGGTCCCATGGAGGAATTCAAAGAATGTTATCAAATGAAGAAATTGGGAAAAGATATCGATTTGGAGCAAACAACAGTCCAACAGATCAAAGATTTAGAAGATAGAATTAAAATAACCCGTGAGCAATTAGAAACAGAAGAAAATAAAAAAGCAGAGTGCAATAAAATGGCAGCACGAAAAGCCAATCGCAGCAGTTGGTGGATTTTCTTATTTGATGTCATGCTAGTGGCAGTATGGGGCGGGTTGGTCTTAGTATTTGGATGGAGTAAGATGGAAGAATGGGCAACCCATGTAGGATTAGTTGGAGTTGTGGTCAATGCACTCTACTTTGCCATTTTTAGGAGAAAGTTGAATTCCGAAGAAATCAAAACTAAGAGATTTGAAAATGAAAAAGATAGGTTGTACCATTTATATGGAGTTAACCTGAATACAATTAATCGCTTAGAAAAGGAATTAAATGAGGCTGAATCCCAAAAGAAGAATTTTCTCTCTTCTTCACGTTGATTGAGACTTTGAAGGTTAAGGCCACCGATAAAAAAAAACTTTTATTTTGCATACCCCTGGGAGTTCTTCTGAGGCCAATGGGATATAAGATTGCATTGCTTTGTGCGACAAACGTATCAAATTAATTGTCGGCATATAAATATTATTTCTATAAATCCAAGATTAGCGAATCAAATCGTAGGGAAAATCTTTTTTCATTTTAGCCCGATAACCTTATACAATTTTAAGAAAAAAAAGTCAAGCGTGAGAGCGTGGCAATATAGTGCTCGCCCGTTAAGAAAAACAATTAGCCGCGAAGAACGCGAAGACACACGAAGAAAAAGCAGCCCACGAATTTCACGAATTTGTACGAATTAAAAACACTCGTCCACAGATTACACTGATTTACACAGATTTTTATTTTCCGTAGGGGCGCGCCCCCGTGCTCGCCCGTTAATTGATAAGGGCTCCTGGTCCTACCGCCGGTAAATCTCTTATACTTCAATTGGCAGCAGTTCCCGAACGTGCAGCACCTGCCTGCCGCTAAGTGAGCGAATATCCTCTCGATTGAGAGTAAGAAGAGCAATGGTTTTACCATCAAAATCAACAAATTCCACTTCAAAGGCATCTCCATCTTCATAGCAATGTACCACAGCCCCTAAGTCGCCATCTTTCAGATCATGCTCATCAATGTCATGAGTAAGTGCAACTGTCTCTAATTCATGTATCATTTTGAACCTCCAACTAATTTACTCACAGCGGGTATGCTGTCACAAAGCGAGGACAATCTTGACCGGCATCGATAATCCAGACCGTCCTCACTTTTACGAGGATACCCACCGGTGTTTCAAGTGTGCCTTCGATAATGTACTTCACCCCATGCGGGGATGATATAATATCCCTGACATCTTCGGAGCGAGCAATATTCAGAAACTGCTGTGCCAATACGTCCTTATTTGTTTCTTCAAAACCATAGGCACGAAAAAATCTAGCCTTCCACTTCCCTATTGGATGGATATTCGATAGAAGATAATTGTGAACTTTTGATGAGTGGATATAGGCTTTGTTTCGATTGGGAAGCTTCATCCCCGTTTAACTCCTTCATTTGAAAATGCAAATACTATTTTCTTCGTGGTTTCCATTTTTTTCCTCAGCTAAAAATATATTACTATTTTGGTAATTTGTCAACCTACTTAACGAGTCCCTCCTTTCAATTTGTGCTGGTCTTCAGATCCAAACAAAAACAATTAGCCGCGAAGAGCGCGAAGACACACGAAGAAAAAACAGCCCACGAATTGCACGAATTTGCACGAAAAACAAAGGTCCACTGATTACACTGATTTACACAGATTTTTCTTTGCTCTTCCGCTTTCCCCTGACTCCCGAATCCTGACCCCTGACCCCTGTTTTTTTTCTTCATCATTCATCATTCATCAATTAGTGAACCTTGGTGTCTTGGCGCCTTGGTGGCCAAAATTATGCCCACGAATTCCACGAATTCCCACGGGAAAACATGGTCACCAGGAAAAAGAGCAAAAAACAAAAACCTATTGAATATTCAGATGTTTTAGGCTATATTATAAGTATGAGAAATACAGAATTATCCCCTGTCTTAATCGATGCCGTCAAAACCGGGAGGCCGCTGTGAAAACTAAATATATCAACCCCTACACTGACTTCGGCTTTAAAAAACTCTTCGGCGAAGAAGCCAGCAAAGATTTGTTGATCGATTTCCTAAACCAATTACTGCCGGCCGAACATACCATCATTAACGTTACCTTTAGAAACCCGGAACAACTGGGCGCTGTCGCCGCGGAACGAAAAGCGATCTTCGATATCCACTGCGAAAACGAAAAAGGCGACCAATTTATCGTGGAAATGCAAAAAGCTAAAATCAAATTCTTTAAAGACCGGGCTGTGTTTTATACGACCTTCCCAATCCGGGAACAGGCGGAAAAAGGTGATTGGGATTTTAAATTGAAGCCGGTTTATTGCGTGGCCTTGCTGGACTTCGAATTCGACGACCACCGGGTACAAAAAAACCACCTTACCCATGTTCAATTGAAAGATCAATACTGCCAGACCTTCTTCGATAAACTGACGTATATCTTTATCGAAATGCCGCGTTTCACAAAGGAAGAAGGACAACTGGAAAACCATTTCGACAAATGGTTGTATTTTTTAAAACACCTGGAGAGTATCGAGTTGATACCGGATATTCTAAACGAGCAGGTATTTTTAAAAGGATTCGAGATAGCCCGGATCGCCAATTTTGACGAGAACGAATTGACCGAATACGAAGATAGTTTAAAGACTTACCGCGATCTGAAAGGCGTCATCGATACCTCTTTTGAAGAGGGAGAAAAAGTAGGCTATGATAAAGGAAAAGATGAAAAGGCCAGGCAGATAGCAAAAGTCATGAAAAATGAAGGCGAACCGCTAGAAAAAATTGCCAGCTTTACCGGTCTTTCTCGAGAAGAGATCGATAAGTTATAAAAATTCGCCTGTTTATTAGCCCGCATCTTCGGCTGCCAAAAACAAGCCCACGAATTGCACGAATTTGCACGAAAAAAGATGAGCCACGGACTTGCACGGACAATCACGGACAGAAAAGCAGAAGTTAAGAGGTTAAGAGGGTGAGAGGGTGAGAGGGATTTTTATCATCGTTCATCATTCATCGTTCACCAATTAGTGAACCTTGGTGTCTTGGCGCCTTGGTGGCCAAAATCAAGCCCACGAAAACAATTAGCCGCGAAGAACGCGAAGACCCGCGAAGAAAAGTAGGCCCGCGAAACACGCGAAACACACAAAAAGAAAAAACACTCGTCCACGTAGTGGCGATTACACGTTACGGCGATTAACACAGATTTATTTCTTACCTTCTTACCTACTTAACTTCTTACCTTCTTAACTTCTATCTTTTCGTCATCATTCTATATATAAAGCCCCCGTGTCTGCCCCCAAGGTTGCTCGTTGCACTTTGCGATTAAATATGGTATAAAAGCGGGATAGTGGAGGTAATTCAAAATTATACATAATAATCAAGAGTATTTAGCAGCACTTGAAAGGATAGCCTATTTTCAAAAACAAGCCGCATGTATCCGGGAAATAGAAGTCAATTCTGAAAACGACCATCTGTCCGCTTCCGGATATCTGGCTGAATTTGACCGGAAGAACCTTGAAATCCGCGAAAACCTTTGGTCGCTTCCCGATCAACTGGAAAATAGTCGGAAATCCGCTTAGGCGGGAAATGTGAACAAACAAATTTTATACCCTTAAAAAATCCGGCGGATTTTGGTATTTTGTATTTTTGATTTTAATCCGAATATGTGCTATAATTTTTTCTTGAATCTGGTTGGAAAAAATATTTGAGATGCAACATTGTATCAGGATCGGTAAAATGAAAGGTAGGACATTTAAAACTTTAACGAAGGGCGCCGCCAGGCTGCTTGATTATCAAGGAAGCCTGAGTAAAGCAGGCCGGGATGCGACTACCTCTTCGGTGGAAAAATCAGCATTAACTTTAAAAAAAAACAATAATGGCGTGATGAGAAATATGGCGGAAGCCATGCCCGGAATAATCAGGAAGATGGCTCATAAAAGGTCTACCGGAGGTCAATTTTTAGTGACGGTCAGGTCAAAAGATACCGGCTTTGTTAGCCAGTTTAAGATTTCAGTCAAACATGGAAAAACTTTTGATGTGACTGCCGATTCAATCAAAGTTAGAGACAGAAAAAAGATATTAGAGGATATTATCAGAAAAATCGAAACAAGATAACTCCAAACAAGCTGAGGCTGAATCATAGCATGAGCCAAACAATACAAAATGACAGCAAAACGTTCCTGGTGCTGAATCCGGCGGCAGGCAAAGGAAAAGGTAAGAAAAATTTCCAGGCTATCCACGATCGCTTGAAAGAAAAATTCCCCCACCTGACCACACGGGTCTCGGAATACCCGGGCCACCTAACGGAAATCGGCAAAGAAGCCGCCGCTGAAGGCTGCCAACGCATCATCTCCATCGGCGGCGACGGCACCCCCTTCGAACTGATCAACGGCCTCTATGCCAACGGAAAACCTCCACAAAAAATCCAACTGTCCATGATCCCGGCCGGCACCGGCAACTCGTTTCTAAGAGATTTCGGCGATATTTCCCAGCAGCGGTGGATCGACGCCGCGCTGAATGGAAACACCCGGCCCGTTGATTTGATCGAATTTCAATATGTAAAAGACGGCAAAGAAATCAAAAAATACTTTATCAATATCATGGGCGTCGGCCTGATCGCCGATATATTGAAACTTACCAATGAACGTCTAAAATTCCTGGGCGCCTTCGGCTACAGCATTGCGGTTCTGATCCGGCTGTTTAAGGGCATGAACAACCGCATGAATATCACCGTAGACGGTCAACCTTTTGAAATTAAAAACAGCGCCCTGGTGATCTCTAATTCGAAATTCACCGGCGGCCAGATGAAAATCGCCCCCATGGCCGATTCCGGCGACGGGAAAGTGGATATGGTGGTGTTCCACCAGGTCAACCGCCGCGAAATTATCGATATTTTTAGCAAAGTCTTTAAAGGAACCCACGTCCTCCACCCGAAAGTAAAGGTGTACAGCGGCTCCGAATTTGAAATCCGGGCCGAACCTACCCAACTCCTCATGGCCGACGGCGAACTGCTGGGCGAAACCCCCATGAAATTGAAAGTCCTGCCCAATGAGTTGTCGATTCTTGTATAACGATTCTTGTATAACGATAAAGCGGAACACGGATAAAAATAATTTTTCCCTCTTGACGAAATTTTCTTTTTAAATCATAATATACCTTTATTGCCTTAATTTAATGTTCAATGACATGGACAAAAATTTAGCAAAGGAGAAACCAGGATGGTTTTTGGTTCCAGTAAAAAAAACGATAAGAAGATGAAGGATTTCACGGGCTATCAATATGAAGGGGCGCCGGCAGCGGAGGAAGATACTTCAACCTCATTCATCGGTAAAAAAATGAAAATCGAGGGTGAAATTTTTTCCGAAGACGACCTTATTATCGAAGGCCAGGTAAAGGGTACGATCGAAGCGAATAAAACGTTAACCATCGGACGGGATGGGGACGTTATCGCGGATATTCATGCCTGCGTGGTGAAAATCAGCGGTAGGGTAAGGGGAAATATTACCGCCTCGGACAAAGTGTCCATTCTCGTGGAAGGTAGATTCAACGGGAATATTAAATCCCCAAAACTGGTGGTGGCCGAAGGGGCTATTTTAATCGGGGATGTCAACAAAGAAGACGAATCTACAAAAGAAATTAAACTAGAAACGGAAGCTAAACAAGAAACCGGGAAAAAACACCCCCCTAAACCCAATAATAAAAAGAAATCTCACACGCCGCCAGAGAAACCCGGACCCGCCGCTGAAAAAGCAGAAACCGAAGTTATCGACGCTGAAATCGAATAAAAGTTTTTGCCCCGCTTTTTTCAAAAAGCGGGCCGCCGGAGGCGCTTATTTTTCACTAATCGGGAAATCGAACAGGGACTTCTGGATTTCGTGGGGTTCCGTTTCTTCGCCCGGTTCGCCCGGTTCGTCCGTCGCCGCCGTCTCCACTTCTATAGGTTCTTCCTTTATAATCGGTTCCAGCAATTGGATCGACTCGATGGGCGTGGTAGATAACCGTCTTCCCCGCGCTTTACATCCTTTGACGGCAATAAACTCCGCCGCCTCCACTACCTCTTCCGCATTTTTCTTGCGGGTACTATTGTATGTGATCTTTACCCGGGGGAAATCATCCCCGGAGATTGCCACCAATCGCGACTCGGGATGGTCGCCGATAAAGGAAATCAACTTCTCCGTGGGCTCGATATTAAACCGTTTCAAGTAATAATACCCTTGCTCGCCGTCGAAATACACGGCGGAATAAATTTTTTCCGGGTCGAATTTTTCTACTTGCAGGACGTCCGCTTCGAAATGGGTGGTGAGGTCGAACCCGTGCAGCCTGAAAGCCCCGGACCGGGTAATGGCGGCGATTTTATCGTCTCCGGAAAATTCGCCCAGGTAAATGCCCCGCCCATCGGCGTTTAAACGGGTCACATCGGCGTCGAACCAGATGTTCCGGCCACCCAGGGTGGAGATGCCGTCCTCCTTTAATACCACTTTGGAAACGGTATGCCGGCTCAAGATATTACCCATGGAACCCCGCCCTTTAATGGCGATCTTACTAAAATCCGTTTCAAATTGCAGTTTTCGCAGCCGGGGTTGTGGTTTAAGATTGACTCTTACGATTTCCGCCTCGCCGTTGGGATTGGCCGTGAGGTACAACACCCGCGAATCGGAAGTACCCTTGCCCAAACTGTACTCTTTGTCCCGCGTTACACCGGTTACGGCAAAACGTTTGATCATGGCACTGCCGTTTTTCCCGTCCTGGTAGATGGCATTATATATGGTACGTTCGTCATTCTTCTTAAAAATCCCTACATGGATAATATCCGGGCCCACAAATAATTTATCCGCTACCTTGCTAACCAGGTACCGCCCGTCTTTGAGAAAGACGATGACATCATCTATATCGGAACACTCGGCCACGAACTCATCTTTCCTCAGGGACGTACCGACGAAACCTTCCTTGCGGTTGACATAAAGTTTTTCATTGGCGGCCACCACTTTGGTGGCTTCGATGACATCGAAATTACGAACCTGGGTCTTTCGTTCCTTGCCGGCCGCATATTTCTCTTTTATTCTTTGGTAATAAGCGATGGCATACTCGATAATGTGCGCCAGGTGATATTCCATCTCCTTGATCTCGGTTTCGATGGATTTAATGTGTTCATCCGCCTTAAAAGAATCATACCGGGAAATGCGTTTGATCTTCAATTCGGTCAAACCGGCAATATCGTCGCGGGTGACTTCCCGGCGCAGCAGGCGCTTGTAAGGGTCCAATCCGTTATCGATGGTCTCGATAATGGATTCCCAGGTTTCGCATTTCTCGATACGGTTGTATATTTTATTTTCGATAAATATTTTTTCCAGGGAGGATTTGTGCCACTCTTCTTCCAGTTCTTCGCGCCGGATTTGCAATTCCTGTTTCAGCAGGTTGACCGTGTTTTCCACGGAGATTTTCAGCATTTCGGAAATCCCCAGGAAACGGGGTTTCCCTTTCTGGATAACGCAGCAGTTGGGGGAGATGGACACTTCGCAGTCGGTAAAAGCGTAGAGGCCGTCGATGGTCTGGTCCGGGGAGGCCCCGGGCGCCAGGTGGACGAGAATTTCAACGTTCTCGGCGGTGTTATCGTCGATCTTTTTTATTTTTATTTTGCCTTTCTCAGCGGCGGCGAGAATCGTGTCGATAAGACTGGTGGTGTTTTTTCCAAAGGGGATTTCCGTGATGACCAATGTTTTTTTATCCAGCCTGGAAATCCTGGCCCGGACCCGGACTTTGCCGCCCTGCAAGCCGGCGTTGTATCTTGAGCAATCGGCCATGCCGCCGGTGGGGAAATCGGGTAACAACTCGAAAGGTTCCTCTTTCAAGTGGGCAATACAGGCGTCGATCAATTCGATAAAATTATGGGGCAGGATTTTCGAGGCCAGGCCCACGGCAATGCCTTCGGCGCCCTGGGCCAGGAGTAAGGGAAATTTGACCGGTAAATGAACGGGTTCTTTGTTCCTGCCGTCATAGGAAAGTTTCCATTCCGTGGTTTTGGGATTGAAAGCCACGTCCAGGGCAAATTTGGATAAGCGGGCCTCGATGTACCGGGGTGCGGCCGCGCCGTCGCCGGTATAGATATTGCCCCAGTTTCCCTGGGTATCGATCATCAGGTCTTTCTGGCCCATGGCCACCAGGGCGTCGCCGATGGATGCGTCGCCGTGGGGATGGTACTGCATGGTAAACCCGATGATGTTGGCTACCTTATTGTACCGGCCGTCATCCAGGCGTTTCATGGCATGCAAGATACGGCGCTGAACCGGTTTCAAGCCATCGTACACATCGGGTACGGCGCGCTCCAGGATAACATATGAGGCATATTCCAGGAACCAGTTTTTATACATGCCCGGTAGGTTTTTTACATGGTGAAGTTCTTCCGCCGATAGATCGTCTTCGCTGGGGTCCTGGTATGGATTTTCCCCGGGAAAATCGATTATATTATTATTGTTATTGTGGTTCCCGTTATTGTTGTTATTGACGTTATTTTTATTATTATGATTACTCATGCGACTTCTTTTTCCAGTACATTATGTTCTAATAGTTTTTCCAGCGTTTTATCCACCCGGTCTTCTTCCACCTTCAGGTTATCGATAATAAATCCCTGGCGTTCGGGTGTATTTTTGCCCATGTAAAAATCAAGCATGTCCGGGACCGAGTCTTCGCGCCTCAGCACCACCGGTTCCAGCCGGATGTCCTTGCCGATGAAGCGTTTGAATTCATCCGGCGATATTTCGCCCAGGCCTTTAAAGCGGGTGATTTCGGGGTTCTTGCCGCAGGCCGTGACGGCCGCTTCTCTTTCTTCTTCAGAATAGCAATAAAACGTTTCCTTTTTATTTCTTACCCGGAAAAGCGGGGTTTGTAAGATATAGAGGTGCCGGTTCTTGATAATTTCCGGGAAGAATTTGAGGAAGAACGTCATCATCAGCAGGCGGATATGCATACCGTCCACATCGGCGTCGGTGGAAATCACGATGTTATTGAAGCGCAGGTTTTCCAGGCCGTCTTCGATATCCAGGGCGGCCTGCAGGAGGTTGAATTCTTCGTTCTCGTAGACTACTTTTTTGTTGAGACCGTAGGTGTTTAAGGGTTTTCCTTTGAGACTGAAAACCGCCTGGGTGTTGACGTCCCTGGCTTTGGTAATGGAACCGCTGGCGGAATCGCCTTCGGTGATAAATATCGTGGATTCCAGGCGCTGTTCGTGGTTGGTGTTATAGTGGACCCTGCAGTCGCGCAATTTTCGGTTGTGCAGGTTTGCCTTTTTGGCCCGTTCCCTGGCGATCTTCTGGACCCCGGCCATGGTTTTGCGTTCTTTTTCCGATTCCAGGATTTTTTTCAGCAGCAGGTCGGCGGTTTCCGAGTTTTTATGCAGGTAGTTGTCCAGTTCGGTTTTGAGAAAATCCAGGATAAAGTTGCGGACAGATATACCGTCCGGTTCCATATCCCTGGAGCCCAGTTTTGTTTTTGTCTGGGATTCGAATACGGGTTCCTCTACTTTGACGCTGATGGCCCCGATGATGGAGGCGCGGATATCGGACACATCGAAATCTTTTTTATAGAATTCCCGGATGGTTTTAACCAGTCCTTCTTTAAAGGACTGTAAGTGGGTGCCGCCCTGGGTGGTATACTGGCCGTTGACAAAGGAGTAATACTCTTCGCCGTACTGGGCGCCGTGGGTAATGGCCGCTTCGATATCATTGCCTTTCAGATGGATAATGGGATACAACCCCGGGGCGCTCATGTTGGCTTCCAGTAAATCCAGCAGGCCGTTTTTGGAATAATATCGTTGGCCGTTAAAGATAATGTTTAAACCCGCGTTCAGGTAGACATAGTTCTGCATCTGGGTTTCGATGTATTCCGAGATGAAGTGGAAATTGCCGAACAAATCGCGGTCCGGGATAAAGACCACTTCGGTGCCGTCGGGTTCTTCGGATTTGTGCACCGGCGGGTCCTTGACCAGTTCGCCCCGGGCAAATTCCGCGGCTTTCACATTGCCTTCCCGGAAGGCGCGGATAATAAATTCCGAGGCCAGGGCATTCACGGCTTTAATGCCGATGCCGTTCAGGCCCACGCATTTTTTAAAGACTTTTGAATCGTATTTGGCGCCGGTATTCATTTTAGAGGCCACGTCCACCAGTTTTCCCAGGGGTACGCCGCGGCCGTAGTCCCTTACCCGGACCCTTTGATCGGTGACCGTGACGTCGATTTTCTTGCCGAAGCCCATCATGTATTCGTCGATGGCGTTATCGACGACCTCTTTCATCAGGATGTAGATGCCGTCATCCCGCGAAGAGCCGTCGCCCAGCTTGCCGATGTACATACCCGGCCGTTTGCGGATATGTTCTTTCCATTCCAGGGTTTTTATACTGTCTTCGTCGTAAATGTAACTGTCTGTCATTTCTGTCCTTGACTGATTTTCAATCCCTTTTTAAATTCAAGTTCTTTCATTTGACCCTTTAACGCCCTATTTTATGCGAAATCCCGGTATATTTCAAGAAGAAAATAAAAATCCTCTTTCAATTTTCCAGGAAAAATTATAGCACATTCATATTTGTTTGTCATTTGTTTGCATGAAGAAAATTTTTTTTTGTGAATATGAAGGAAAAAGACAGTCCACGTCAAAACCTTGCCTGGGGAAAAAGGCGCGGGAATGGTTAAGAAATTAGACGGTTAGCCCGCTGCGCGCCAACAGGGGCCCGATGCCGGGCTCGGCGCCACGAAACCGCTTGTAAAGGGTCATGGGATTCGCGGACGCACCCCGCTCCAAAATATTTTTACGAAACCTTAGGGCCGTTGCCGGGTCGAAGATACCGGTCTCCTTGAAGGCCTCAAACGCATCGGCATCGAGGACTTCGGCCCAGACATAACTGTAATAGCCCGCGGAATATCCCCCGCCGAAAATATGATTGAAATATGTGCTCTTATAGCGCACCACGATCTCCGGGATCAACCCGATCCTGTCCAAGGACGCCTTTTCAAAGGCATTTACATCGATCTCCCCGGGGTCGTCCAGCGTATGCCAGTCCATGTCCAGGTAAGACGCGGCCAGGTATTCCACACTAACGAAACCGTGATTAAAGTGCCGGGTCCTTCGTATCTTATCGATCAATTCCCCGGGGATAACCTCGCCGGTCTCATAATGCTGGGCAAACATTTTTAACACTTCGGGCTCGATAACCCAGTTCTCCATCACTTGCGACGGCAGTTCCACGAAATCCATGGCCACGGACGAACCGGATAAGCGCTCATACGTGCAATCGGACAATAAACTGTGCAGCGCATGTCCGAATTCGTGGAACAAGGTTTTGACTTCTTCGAGATTTAATAGCGACGGTTTGTGCGCTGTGGGCTTGCGGAAATTAACATTGTTGGTCGCCACCGGCGCGATCCTTGAACCGTTTTTCCTTGCCTGCTTCCGCAAAGGCGCCATCCAGGCGCCGGACTGTTTGGCGGCCCTGGGGAAAAAATCGAAATAAAGTATCCCCACATGCGAGCCGTCGGCCTCCAACACCTCGAACCCCCGTACACTCTTGTGGTATCTGGGAATATCGGTAAGCTCCCTGAAGGTCAGGCCGAAAAGCCGCCGCGCCACATAAAAGACCCCGTCCAACACATTTTCCAGGCGAAAGTACCGGCGCAGCATGTGATCGTCCAGTTTGTACTTGTTTTTTTTTAACTTTTCAGAATAGTACCACCAGTCCCAGGGTTGAAGTTTAAAATTCCCGCATTCTCTATCGATAAGGGCCTGGATCTCCCCGAGTTCTCGTTTTGCCATTTCCAGGGATGGTTTCCATAGTTGGTCCAGCAGTGAATAGACATTAGCGGCGCCGCGGGCCATATTCCGTTCCAATGAGTATTCCGCGTGGTTTTTATAACCCAATAATCTTGCCCTTTCCGCCCGGAGTCGGATGATCCGGGTAAGAATTTCCTTGTTATCGAATTCGTTGCCGTTGTTTCCCAGGTTGATATAGGCTTTAAATATCCTTTCCCGCAGGCAGCGTTTCTTCGAGTACTGCAGGAAGGGAAACATACAGGGGCTGTGAAGGGTAAATGCCCATTTCCCCGGGTGGCCGTGTTTTTCGGCCCTGTCGGCGGCGGCGTGGATAAGTACTTTCGGTAGGCCTTCCAGGTCGCCCGGGTCCTCGATGACCAGGGAGAAATTGTTTGTATCATTCAACACATTATTTTGAAAACGCACCTTAAGGAGGGACAGGTCTTCGTTGATCTCCCTGAATCTTTCTTGTTTACCGGGGGGTAAGTTAGCCCCGCCGCGGACAAATTCTTTATAGTAATCGTCCAGGAGCATTTGCTGTTCTTCGGACAGGTTTAAGCGGTCCTTTTTTTCATAGACTTTTTTTATTCTATGGAAGAGGGTGGGGTTGAGGTGGATATCGTCCTTATGGTGGGCGAGCAATGTCGATGCTTCGCCCGCTGTTTTTTGCAGCCGTTCATTGGAATGGGCGGCATTTAACACCTTGAAAACGTTTTTCACTTCTTTCAACAGTTCCCCGCTTTTTTCCAAAGCTTCGACAGTATTGTTAAAGTCCGGCGGGGCCGGGTTATTGACAATGGCTGCGATTTCTTTTTTCTGTCGTTTGATCCCTTCCTTAAAGGCCGGGATATAATGCCATGCTTTTATTTTTTCAAAAGGGGGGATATTGAAAGGCGTATTATAAGGATGATAAAACGGGTTCCCTTCGTGAACCGGTTTCGTTATCTCATCGGGCATGCGCACATTCGCTAATCCTTCCGTATTGGATGGGCACATTATCTCCTCCGGGGAAAACGAATGTTTTCGATTCGTTTTTAGTATAATATTATACACCAGGGCAGTGGAAGAAATCAATCTTTTTTTCTTGGCGGTTCTTTGCTGTGTTTCGCGTGTTTCACGGGTCGCTTTTTTCATCCCGGCAAAACACAAATGTCAATCTTTATAAAGATTGACATCCAGGAATCCTCTCTAATCAATCATTTCAAAAAAAAAGTATCAACTTTTATAAAGATTGAACAAAAATCCGGGGATTATACTACCATATAGTCGTAGCTGAAGAGAAGGAGGAATAAATGGTGTTTCGAATTGAAGCGCCGCCTTAGGGTGACAGTAAAAAAATAAATATTGTGCAGTTAGTGGGTCGTTTGGAACGATAAACCCGGCGACGCAGCAGCGGGAAAATGTACCGGGATTTATCGAGGAAGGGTTTAAAAGTTTTCCTTAAAAACTTTGGCAATACAGAAGACTTTAAAAGGAGATAAACTTATGAGAAGTTTAAAAGTTATCATTTTGAGCGTCATAGCGTTGGCGCTTTATTTTACAGTAGCAGACTGCTATGCAGGATGTTGTGAACCTTGTATAGAGGTAAGTGTGTGTAACCCCCCTTGCCCTGGATGCAATCCAATCGAGGTGTGGACGTGGGATCCAGTTTCTTTGTTCCCTCAAAATCCAAATCTTCAAATTTTAGGGAGTAATATCCAGGCCAATCGCCCTTATCTTTTTAAAGCATGGGTTAAAAACAATAGTAACGTTGAGGTTCATGGGGTGCAAGTTGTTTTTTACTTGGCATCCTGGGGGCTTTTCGATACCGGAACGCCGATAGGCTCGGTAGCGGTCGACCTTCTCCCCAATCAATCCCGATTGGTCAGCGGGCCGCCGACTTCCAATTTAAATCCAGCCCACGTCTGTGTCGGTGTACGAATTTTCCATCCTTGCGATAAAAACCCTGGTAACAATTATTGCCAGAGGAATTTAAATATACTTAAAATTAAGCATCCCTTCCGGGTTTTTGCTGTGCCCTTTAAAATGGATTTTAATGAGATAGAGGGGCAATTGGATTTTAAAATTGAAGCCCCTGCCGGTATCGAAGCCAAAATTGTAACCCGGGATTTGCAGAGAGAAACGGAAATGGCACTAACAGAAGAAAAAGGTATCATGAACCTGTTAGTAAAACCGGGATTTGTAAAGCAATGTACCCTGGTAATTAGAAATGTGGGAGCTAAGTTTAAACTCGGCGATACGTTTGATGTGACCGTAAGCGCGTTTCACAAGAGCGAATTGAGCAGCGGCTTTACGGTCAAGGCTGAGATAACCAAGTAATAACATTAAAGGTACAGAGTCGATTCTTCCTGGGGGGTGATAGCGACAGGCGAAGTCTTTTCGCCTGTCCTCACTCCTCACCCTTCCTGCTGTTTCTCCTTAGCTTTTCGGGCTTGCCTGCTCTTTGCGTGCCGCAAATGCATACTAATATACCCCATATACCGTTCTTTATTGCGACGGAAAACATATTGCCCGGTGCGCCGAATCTCATCCACCGCTTCCTTTAAATACGTATAAGCCTGGTCGCGGATTTTCTTAACTTCACATAATTTCCCCATGACAGCGATGGTATTAGCCAGCAGCGCCCCCATGTCCGTGGATGTTTGGGCCGCTTTTTCAAGAAGGGACATATCGAACCTGATGGCTTCCAGCAGCGGGCGGTTCGTGCGTCCTAAATAACTCAAATCATTTAAGTCTTGAATCATTGTCGGGTGATTTTTTTTATTTGAAATTCTTTTGACCATGGGCAGCAGGTCCGGGTGATTTCGAAAAGCAAAACGAAAGTCAGCCGCGAGCCGGTCTCTCAACTCATAAGCAAGGGCAGAGGCGGAGTTCCATTCTTCGTAGATTGCGGTGCGGTTACGCCATTGGGTATTCCAGGCGGCTTCGGCTTCGGTTAACGCTTCCTGGCGGACTATTAGGTCTTCCACCAGTTCCCAGGACAGTCCGTGGGCCATCAGCGCTTCTTTATCTTCCATGGCCCAATGATAAAGCGTAGTTGCTTCCAGGATGCAGGCGTCGGACGGGATATGTTTCGGCCGTTTAGTACGTTTGTCATCGATGGCGCTTATTTCCGCCATCTTGTTATCTAAATTCTCTCTATTAGACATTGCTCAACTCCTTTTCTTTAAATCCTTTACAACCCGGAAAAGGATTTTATTACGAAAATACCCGGCCTGTCAATAGTTTTCCATGAAAAATTATCATTCCTCCCCATTTTTTACCTGGAAAACGATCTGCCCACCAATGAAAACGATGTGCCCACCGCATAAAACGACCTGCCCACCAATGAAAATGGTGTGCCCACCAGATAAAATGATTTGCCCACCAGTGAAAACAACGTGCCCACCATGGAAAACGATCTGCCCACTAATGAAAACGACGTGCCCACCGCGTAGGGATGGTGAAAAAGGCCGTAAGAATAGCAAAAGGACGTGTAAGAATGCAGTGATTGGAAAGGAGGCCCCGGATTTTTCCCGACATTTTCCCCTGCCATGAAAATAGCCACCAAGGCACAAAGGTACACCAAGGGTTTTTTCTTCTCTTCTTCGCTTCTTCTCTTCTTCGCTTCTATCTTTTCCCTCTTGGCGTCATGGGGCCTTGGTGGCAAAAATTTTCATTGTCTCCGGGCGAGGCTCGCATCATGAGGGAAGAAAAAACAATCTGTGTAATCTGTGTAATCAGTGGAAGAGTGTTTTTTATTCGTGAAAATTCGTGTAATTCGTGGGCCTTTACGATTTGATTTTTATCCCTATCTATGGTATAAAATAATTATGGAATATGCATTAAAAGAAAGAATCGGCAAGCCGGAGTTATTTATCGGCAGAAAGGAAGAATTAGCTTTTTTTCTCAAATGGATCGACGACATTAAGCAAGAAAAATCCAAAAGTACGGCAATGTTAGCCCGCCGCAAAAACGGAAAAACCGCCATCATGGAACGATTGTTCAATATCACTTTTCACAAAAATGACGGGGTGATTCCTTTCTATTATGAAATCAAAGAGAGCCCCATGTGGGTAGGGGATTTTTGCAAGGAGTTTTTCCTCACCTTTATTTACCAATATATTGCTTTCAAGTCCAGGAACCCCGAATACCTGGCCCCGGAGGAAAAAGATAACTTCGATAAAGTGATCGATATCGCGAAAAAAGAAAACCTAGCGTATTTGACCGGGTTCATTGAAAGCGTGGCGCATGCATACCTCCATGAAAATTTGGATATCCTGTGGAATATGGTAAGGGACATCCCGCGTACCATAGCCGCCAGGCGGGGGGAATTTATCGTGCAAATGATCGATGAATTCCAGTTCTTAAACAGCATGATATATAGGGACAAAGGTTTGAAAGAACCGGCAGACCGAATGGCCGGGGGTTATTTAGGCGCCGCCGAGAGTAAAATCGCCCCGCTGCTGGTCTCGGGCAGTTGGGTAGGGTGGCTCATGAACCTCTTGATTATGATGCTGCCGGCAAGGTTCAAGTATAGGCCCCTTGAAAATATGTCCGAAGACGAAGCCATTGAAATGGTCTTCAAATACTCCCAGTTTTTCGAAGCGCCGGTCACCGACGAGACCGCCTATCTTATCGCCCAACTCTCCGAAGGAAGTCCTTTTTATATCAGCGCCATCTTACGTTCCGAATATCCGGGCAAGAATCTCACCGGCGTCGAGGGACTGGCCCAAACCCTGGAATTTGAGACTCTTAGCGATCGGGGAGAGATTAAATCCACCTGGATGGAATATGTTGCCACAGCATTGAACAGGGTCAATGATAAAAACGCCAAAAACATTGTCCTGTATCTATGTAAAAATAGAGACCGCGAAGTAACCCGCAAAGAGTTATTGGATAAATTACACCTGCAGATGACCGACGCGGAATTGGAGAACAGACTAAAAGCACTGGTCAAGGCCGATATCATTAAGCAGGGTAGTTCAAACTTTGATTACCGGGGCGTACAGGATAATATTTTCGATAAAGTATTTCGCGGCGTCTATCAGAAAGAGATCGATCATTTTGAACCGGGAGAGAAGATATTTGACCCGGAACAGATAAAAGAAGAGTATCAAAAAACCTTAAATGAGCAGAAGGCGGCGTATTACAAACTCCAGGGAAAATACAACTATCATAAGGGCTACTATGCCGAATACGCCATAGTGGATCAATTGATGTATCATGGTCATGAAAAGAACGCCCTTTTAAAATCGCTCACCCATAATCTGCCCCCGGGTTTCGGTTTTTGTGAATACAGGAGTGTTTGGAAATACACCGCCGTGGTGGAATACGGCAGGGGATTAAGTGTGGATATCCTGGCGCGGGCCAAATCTCCCGGGGATTATTCTATCATCGGAGAGGTTAAAAACCGGGATACAAAAAAGTTTTCCAGGGAAGAGGCGGTTGCTTTTCTTGAAAAGTTCGAAAGGATTAAGGAAATAGAGAACCTTTCCCCGGTGCTGGGTTTTATTTTTTCACGGAAAGGATTTGTCAAAGAAGCCGAAGACTATATGATAGAGAAAGGCATCGCCTACACGGACGATGAACAGTGGTTGGAGGTTTAAATATTCTCACTGCCCGAAGGGCTCCGTCTCCATTTTTACTTTTTAATTGTTTGGCAGAAAATCGGCCTGTCCCGTATCCCTATCAAATTTTCCCGGTTTATTATTGACAATTGCCATAGATGAAGGTAATATATTGAATAAAACAAAAAAGGGAGGCAAATACATGAATAAGTGGCGGTTAGTGTTAGTGACGTTGATTGTATGCTTTATTGCGGTTTCATCATCCGATTTCCGGGCGCAGCAAGGGAATGTTTTGTCCCCGTCCGTAAACGATGGACGCAATCAAGCCAATGTAAAAATCGAGAAAGATTACGGCAAAATGCCGCTGTACTTTATCCCTAATAAAGGCCAGATGGACAAAAAAGTATATTATTATATCCAGGGCAAAGATAAGACCGTTTATTTTACTTCCGAAGGCATAACCTATTCACTGGATTCCAAAGATTCTTCGCAACCTTCACAACCTTCGCGGCGCTGGGTCGTCAAACTGGAGTTTGTGAATGCCGGGAAGAACGTGAAACCGGAGTCTTTGGAACAGAGCGGAACGAAGGTTTCGTATTTACAGGGGAAACCCGAACAGTGGCACGCGGGTTTGCAAGCGGCGGCGAAAATCATTTACCGTGAGTTGTGGCGGGGCATCGATCTGGTCTATTACGGCACCGTAAATAAAATGAAATATGAATTTATTGTGCATCCCGGCGCCGATCCCTCTCAAATCAAGCTGGCTTACCGGGGCGCCGAAAGCGTCAAAGAAAACAGTCAAGGTCAACTGGAAGTGCAAACCCCGATGGGAGGATTTCTCGACGATACGCCGGAGGCGTGGCAGGAGATCGCCGGGAAACGGGAAACCGTTTCGTTAAAATATGCCGTTGAAAGCGGAAAGAGTGAAAAGAGGGGAAAGGAAACCGACGATGCCCCGGCCGTGACTTATGGCTTTACCATAGGAAAATACGACCCCAAACAGACATTGATACTAGACCCGGCGGTTCTTGTCTACTGCGGGTATATCGGGGGTTCAGGCGAAGTTGTCGACTATGGCATTGCCGTGGACGCCTCGGGTTGCGCTTATGTGACCGGGTGTTCATCATCCAACGAAACCGCGTTCCCGGTGACCGTGGGGCCTGATTTGACATACAATGGGGGGAATTATGACGCCTTTGTGGCAAAAGTCAAAGCCGATGGAACCGGACTGGATTATTGCGGGTTTATCGGGGGATCATCAGTTGATAGTGGCGTTGGGATCGCTGTGGATGGGGATGGATGCGCCTATATAAGTGGGATCACTTCTTCAACCGAATCGACGTTCCCGGTAACCGTAGGACCGGATTTAACATATAATGGAGGTGATTATGATGTCTTTGTGGCTAAAGTTATGACAGACGGCTCCGGCCTGGACTACTGCGGGTATATCGGCGGTGCAAATATGGATATGGCTGAGGGGATTACGTTAGACGCTTCGGGCTGCGTTTATGTGACCGGAAGAACTGAATCCGACCAAACCACATTCCCTGTAACTGTCGGGCCGGACCTGACCCATAAGGGGGGGCAAGACGCCTTTGTGGCAAAGGTGAATGCCGCCGGAAACGGACTTGCCTATTGTGGATATATCGGAGGTCCAGGGTTTGATGAGGCTTGGGAAATTACTGTGGACGCCTCGGGCTGCGCCTATGTAATCGGGAATACTGATTCCGACCAAACCACGTTCCCGGTGGCCGGAGGACCTGATTTGACCTACAATGGGGGAAGTTATGACGCTTTTGTGGCCAAAGTCAAAGCCAATGGAACTGGGCTCGTTTACTGTGGATATATCGGGGGAGCCAGTTTTGAAAAAGGTATGGGAATCGCCGTGGACGCATCGGGAAACGCTTATGTGATGGGGTATACTGATTCCGACCAGACCACTTTCCCGGTGTTTGTAGGGCCGTATCTAACCTACAGTGGATGCGATTATGACGCCTTTGTGGCCAAAGTCAAAGTCGATGGAACCGCGTTCGATTACTGTGGGTATATCGGGGGTTCGGATTTTGATTTTGGCTATGGGATCGCGGTCGACGCATTGGGCTGCGCCTATGTAACCGGGAGTACTTTATCCAAAGAAGCCACGTTCCCTGTGATAGATGGGCCGGATCTCACCCACAATGGGGGGTATGACATTTATGTGGCGAAAGTGAATGCCAGTGGAACTGCGTTGGATTATTGCGGATACATCGGGGGATCAGGAGGTGAAGTGGCCTATGCAATCGCCGTGGATGGATCTGGTTCCGCCTATGTGACCGGGTATTCCGGCTCCACGGAAACCACGTTCCCGGTGACCGTAGGGCCGGATTTGTCTTATAATGGCGCCTATGATGCCTTTGTAGCAAAGATTTCCGGTAATTCGATTTATACAGTAAACTTTGCCGCCGGGAACGGCGGCTCCTTGACCGGGACCACGAGCCAGACAGTCATGCAAGGAAATAATTGCACACCGGTCGAGGCTGTTCCCAACAGCGGGTATAATTTTGTCAACTGGACAGGAACCAATGGATTTGTGACCGCCGCCGACAACCCCTTAACCGTCGCCAATGTGAATGCCGATATGATGATTACCGCCAATTTCGCCCACTCCAACCCCGCGGGTTGGGTCCCATTGGATGAATTTCAAAACAACATGATCGTCTACGGGAAAGCCTATACCGGCAATAACCCGGCGACAGAAGGCGATTGGCTCGGCGCTTTCGGACCCGGAGATACTTCCGATTGTCGAGGCATCGCAGCCGTGCAAGCCAATGGAAACTATTACATCACCATCGGCAGCAATGAAATTTCCGGCGAAATCATCACTTTCAAACTGTGGCCCCTTCCCTCCGGCCCCGCCATCGACGGCGGAGAATCCGTCAATTTCATCGCTGATGACGTCTACAGTGGCCTTCCCCTTCATTTCGGCCCCAGGGGACAGAATCTCGCGTTGGTAAACGGATGGAACTGGATATCCTTCAATACGCTGCCGGACGATACCTCGTTTAATTCTGTTTTCGGAACTCCCGGCGTCATCGAACAAATCAAAAGCCAGAACCAGGCGGCCATTTATACCGGCGGCAACTGGATCGGAGATTTGACCGATATGGGCGGGATTGCCAACGGCATTATGTACAAGGTCAAAACCAATCAAGCCTACGCCTTCAACGTCACCGGCTTGACCGTTCCCTATAATACACCCCTGTCATTGATAACCGGCTGGAACTGGACCGCATATCTCCCCACCCTTTCACAGCCCGTGGCAGATGCGGTCAATTCCATTATCACCCCGGTGAGCCAGGTCAAGAGTCAAACCCAATCCGTCATTAAAATCGGTTCAACCCTGTTCGGCGATCTAACCCAAATGGAACCCAATAAAGGTTATACCATTTTAATGAACCAGCCCGGCGTGCTGCAATACCCCCAGGGAGTCTCGGTATTCCCCGATCAAGCGAGGGATAAAGCAACCGCGGTGAAAACGCAGGCGGTTTCCTGGCCTGTTATTAAAGGCAACCAGTACAACATGGTGGCCGTTGGGAAAGTCTATCTTGAAGGACAGGTTATTAATACCAACGGTTATTACCTGGCCGGTATCGGTCCAAACGGTGAAAAAGACGGCAGGTCCCTCAGTCCGGTCAAAACCGACGGCTCTTATTTCGCCACCATCCTGGGGAATACCGGTGGAGAAACAATCAAATTCAAACTAATAAACAGTACCACCGGCAAAACGTACGACACAGCCGGGTCAATGCAATTTCAACCCGATAACCTGAAAACCGGGTTCGATCTCAAGGCGCGAAGCGTTAACGTAACCGCGCCCGCCCTGGGCGCCAATATAAAGATGGGAGCAGCCTGTACTATTTCATGGGACTCTTTTGAAATCGATAATGTTAAAATCGAACTCTACAAAGGCGGAAAATCCTTTGCCGTCATTGCCCCATCCCTACCGGCTGCCTCGCACACTTATAGCTGGACGATACCGGATAGAATGCCAACTGGAAGCGATTACCAGGTGAAAGTGACCTGCATCGATCAGGGAGTTATCGCGAAAGATTTATCCAAAACGTTTTCTATAAAACCGGCCGCTTCCATCGCCTTAATTTCACCCAACGGGGGCGAAATATGGAAAGTGAAAAAAAGTGTTGACATCACGTGGCGCTCCGGCGGCATCGACAACATCAAGATCGAATTGTACAAAGGGACATTACTGAAAACAGTTGTTTCCGCAAGCACACCGGCGGCAACGGGGAAATACACCTGGACCATTCCGGCCAATCATCCGCAGGGAACAAAGTTTAAAATAAAAATATCCAGTGTGGATGCGGGCTTAAATTTGAGCGATGCCGGCGACAGCTATTTTTCAATCGGTGCAGGTAACTGAACGATACCTCATGGCCGGACAGTTGACAATTGGGATTTTTTGATTTAAGATGGAGCCATGAACGAAGTACAACAATTAAAACGTATTCCTTATGGGAAAACCGATTTCAATGATTTCAGGGAAAAAAATCTTTATTACGTGGACAAAACCCGGTTTATAAGAGATATCGAAGAAAAAGGGGATTTTTTATTTCTCATTCGCCCCCGTCGTTTCGGGAAATCACTCTTCCTGGGAATTATGGAAGCTTACTATGATATCCACTATAAAGACCGCTTCGATTATTTTTTCATGGGTTCCGATATCCACCGGAACCCCACCAGGGAAAAAAACAGTTACATGGTATTAAAGCTGAATTTTTCCATGGTGAACCCGAGGTCTCACTGGTGGAAGCCGCATTCCTGACCCGTATTAAAAATGCCGCCCATTTTTTTGTGTCGAAATATCAAGATATCCTGGATATCGACAACAAAGAAGCGAAAGCGGAATTCGATTCAAAAAAAAGCGCCTCCGAAGTAATGGATTCTCTTTTAAATTACTGCTTACGAAAAAAACAAAAATTATATGTCATCATCGACGAATACGATAACTTTGCCAATACCATCCTATCCGAAGCCGGTGAAAAAGAATTTGAAAAAGTAACCCACGGCAGCGGATTTTTCCGGGCATTTTTTAATGTACTTAAAGCGGGCACTACCGATACCGAAGCCCCTATTTCCCGGTTATTCATGACCGGCGTTTCCCCCATCACCCTGGATGACGTTACCTCCGGGTTCAATATCGCGGAACAAATCTCCCTTGATTCGGATTTAAACGAGATCATGGGATTTACCCGGCCTGAAGTGGAAACCATGATCGAATACTACCGGCAAACCGGGAAAATCTGTCATTCCACCCCGGAACTACTGGAAATAATGAGCCAATGGTATAACCATTACCGGTTTTCCCTCCATGCCTCCTCTGAAGTGTTTAATACTGTTCACGTCTTATACTTCTTGAAAGAATATATGAAAAACTCCCAATTTCCTCGTAGTCTCATCGACCATAACGTCGGGATCGATTATAAGAAACTGCGCCATTTGATAGTCATCGACAAAAAAAACGCCGTCACCGGCGCCGGTCAGACCAACGGCAATTTCTCCAAACTCCGACAAATTATTGAAGACAATTCCATTCATTCCACTATCGTCGATCGTTTCCCTGTCCATAAACTGGTGAGCCCGGAAAATTTTATTTCCCTGCTCTACTATTTCGGACTTTTAACCATTACCGGCATCGATGAAGAAAAAAAAGCAATCCTTAAAATACCCAATGAAGCCATCAAACACCTGTACTACGATTATATCAAAGAAACCTACGAGGAAACCGGTTTATTTGCCATCGATTTGAGCAAATATGAAGACTTGATGAAAGAGATGGCGTTTAATGGGAAATGGGAACCGTTAATC
>JAPKZK010000094.1 GCA_026393835.1 Candidatus Aminicenantota bacterium
CTTGATGTATTTGATTTCGATAAGATACGAATACTTCAATAGGGGATATTGCGCCAGGAACGGCTCCAACACCAGGTCGGAATATCCTTTCTCCAACTCTTTTTCCGAATAGACCAGGTACAAAGCGGATAAACCCAGGTATACATTCAAAAAGGCCTGGATCGCTCTTTCCCCGGCGATTAAATCCCTTATCCCCATCGATGTATCCATCCGGTGAACAAGATATTCGATTAACGGTTCCCATTGCCCATTAAACGCCATTTCTTTCATCAAGTCTTCATATTTGCTCAAATCGATGGTAAATAAACCGGTTTCTTCGTAGGTTTCTTTGATATAATCATAGTACAACCGTTTGATGGATTCATTGGGAATTTTAAGTATGGCTTTTTTTTCTTCATCGATGCCGGTAATGGTTAAAAGGCCGAAATAGTACAAAAGGGAAATGAAATGATTGGGTTTGGTCAGTTCATCGATGGGAAAACTTTTTATTATGGAGGAATGTGTGAAACCGTCTGCGATGATTTGCCGGAGGATGGAGAAATTTCCATTGGTGCGCACCGCTCCTTTTTGATCGATGACTATCAAATGACGCAGTTTCAAATAATCGATCCTGGCGTTGTAGTCGATGAGAGTATCGGGAATCAGGGAATCTTTCATATATTCTTTCAGGAAATACAAGACGTGAACGGTGTTAAATACTTCGGAGGAGGCGCGGAGGGAAAACCGGTAATGGTTATACCATTGACTCATAATTTCCAGCAGTTCCGGGGTGGAATGGCGAATTTTCCCGGTTTGCCGGTAGTATTCGATCATGGTTTCCACTTCGGTCCGGGTAAACCCCATGATCTCATTCAAATCGGAATCCAGGGAAATATGTTCCGCGATATTGAACCCGGAGGTGACGTCATCCAGGGTAATGGGGGAAACGCCGGTCATGAATAACCGGGAAATGGGCGCTTCGGTATCGGTAGTGCCCGCTTTAAGGACATTAAAAAAAGCCCGGAAAAACCCGCTGCCGTGGGTTACTTTTTCAAATTCTTTTTCACCGGCTTCGGAGAGAATGGTATTGGCAAAGTTATCGTATTCGTCGATGATGACATATATTTTTTGGTCTTGAATCTTACAATACCTTAACAATGCCACCATCACTTCAGAGGCGTTCTTTTTGGAGAATAATTCCTCTTTTGCTGTTTTTAAATCGATATCCAAAAGTTTTTCATATTTCTGTACGAAACCATAGGCAGATTCTTTGATATAATCGAGGAAGGTTTCCTCTATCCTCGAAATATTGGGGTTGATCGCCGAAAAATTCAGTTTAAAAACCAGGTAACTGTTTTTCTCCCTGGTGGGGTTCCGGTGGATGTCGGAGCCCATGAAAAAATAATCGAAACGGTCTTTATAGTGGATATCGTAGTAAGCTTCCAATATCCCCAGGAAGAGCGATTTCCCGAAACGACGGGGGCGGATGAGAAACAAGAAGTTGCCTTTTTTTTCGATATCCCGGATAAACCGCGTTTTATCGACATAATAGAGGTTTTTTACCCTGAAATCATTGAAATCCGACACCCCATAGGGGATTAGCTTTAGATCGTGTTCTTCTATCATCATGGACTTATCTTAAACCAAAAAATCCCAATTGTCAACCCAGGGCATGCCGATATGCCGGTATCAGGGGGATTATGAGACCGGCCAATTTTTTCCCTAAATGAGTTGTGGACTCCCTTAAATGAATTGCCATAATCGATATCCGGGAAACGGAAAAACACCGGGACTAAAGTCCCTTTTTTAAAAAAAGGACTTTCGGCCCATTGTCAAATCAACCACCGCGCACTATCCTTATACCTTAACCAAACATACAGACATAGGAGAAAAAAAATGAAGAAAACTCTAACGTTAGCATTGGCGGTATTAATCATGTCTACTTTCGTCGCAGCCCAGGGGGATTCCATGTGGTCATACTCCAGGCAAGGGACTAAATCCTTTTTCCTGGAACTTGGCGGCAACGGTTTAGGGCTTACTCTTAATTATGAAAAGTTCCTGACCAATCGATTCGGATTTCGCCTGGGCGGCCTATTCGTTCCGATTGGAGAAAAACCGACATTTATCGGGACCTTAATGGGAACCACCGTGTGGGGGAACGGGAAATGGTGTATGGAGGCAGGATTGGGCGTGACGCTAATGACGGGTGGTTTTATGGATGTAGCGACGGATGATACAACAGCCAGCGTCTTTGTTCCTACAGGAACGTTTGGGGTGCGTTACCAACCAAGGCCGAAAGGAATTCTAGTACGCTTAAGTTTTACCCCTATGGTTTTTCCCAGCGCTTTTTTGCCCTGGGTGGGACTCAGCATCGGGTATTCTTTCTAAAAAGGTTTAGAGGATTATGGGATAGTTCCGAATGTCACTAATTATTAACACGTCAAATCCTGACATTTTCTGGCAAAAAATAAAAAAATAGCCACAGAGGACACTGAGGATACAGAGTTAAAAATATTTCTCTCTGTGCTCTCGTCATGGCGTGCGCTCTGTGGCTAAAATTCTTTTTGGTTCCGGCTCGTCCGGGCTATGTATATCACAGGAAAAAGAGTTTTGCAACGAATTGGGGGAAGACTCCATCCCAGGAATAAAGTTTCCTCCCTGAGAGGTTGAAAAAATTGCCCTGGCGCTAAAAACTTAAAAGTCCTTCTCTTCATCGTTCAGGACAATATACGTATGGATAACGATCCCGTCGAAGGTTTCCTTTTGCTCCCGGACCCCGGCCAGGTTCACGGTATTGGGGGGGGAAGAAGGGGACAGGCCAATTTTTTATCCCGTGGGGGTAGTTGCATTTATATTAAAGCCTACCTTATTGGGGGGATTTGGGCGGACGGGGGAGTTGGTGGACCTGGCGATGGGTTATGGAATTAAGCCGGTAATCAGTTCATGTTTCGAGGTAGGGCCGGGGTTTATGGCGCTTTTAAAAATGGCGGCGGCTGTAGAAGGCGACAGTGCGTCGGGATTGGATACATTAAAGTACCTGGAGGGGAATTTGTTTTCACGGGCGGTGGAGATAGAGAATGGGTTCATTAACATAGCAAAAGTTTTTGGAAGTCCAGAAACCTTTTTTCAAAAAGGTTTCTGGCCGCCGGAGGCATTAACAAAATATCCCACGGAAAACACGGACAAAGACAACAAGCTTAAGTCCACGGATTATTAAAGGGAAGGGGACAATAAAGAAAAATTTTTTCTTGAAAAATGCCGGTAAATAGGTTATCTTTTTACTTTAAACTGCGAATGATCGAAAGGAGACATATTCCCCTTTTCAACAGTGCCTGCCTCGGCTGCTGTTCTGACCGCCGAAACAACATTGTAAAGAGATTTCAAATTTTGAAATATAGGAGGAAAAAATGTCATTTTAGCAAGTTACCCATTAACCGTTTACGTTGCGAACACATTCGCACCCGAGGATGGCGTCATACTCAAAGTAACGTATCACCGGATGCTCACGTACTATGTCGCTGGAGAACTGCAGCATCGAATTGACACCAATGCTTTGCGTCAACTTTATACAATCGAAGGCGGCGAACGAATCGGTTTTCCCCTGGATTTGGCGTGCGAATACCTGGAAATAACCCTCAGGGGAAACGTCACACTCAGCACAGATTACTACATCCAGGCCGGTGCAAAGGCGAAGTGTAGTTTCTCGGGAGGTTTCAACGGTCAATTATTCGTCTGGAAAAAAGACGGAGCAATACAAAACCCGAGGATAGAGACATTTTTTGAAGGAAACGACGTAGACAGAACCCTGGGATCGGAAGGGGAGTTCTATGCAGGTGGTAGATGGAAAGTCCCGGCGGGGAGCGCGAACGATTGGACGCTGACTATTAGGAAATACAATTTTGACCCGGAAGAAGATGATGTGGTTATCGGCCCCGCGACTCCAGGCTAAGGGGGTTATAAAAATAGCTATTAAAAGACGATCCTGGCTGCGCTTTATTGTTTTCCTGTTTATCCTTGCGGGGCCGTTCCCCGTGGACACCCCGCATCTCTACTGCCGCGCCGGTTTGCAGGAAGACCGCGGGATAAAATATACCCGCAATTACAGCCGGAAAGATTATAATAACGAATCCCAGAACTGGTCGATAGTACAGGATAAACGCGGCGTCATTTACACCGGGAACCAGGGCGGAGTCATGGAATTCGACGGCGTCTCCTGGAGAGAAATTCCTGTCCCCAATAAAACCGCACGCTCCCTGGCGGTGGATGATAATGGCATCATTTATGTCGGGGGAATGGACGAAATCGGGTTCCTGGCCCCCGATTCCGAACAAAAACTACAATATGTATCCCTTATCCCTCAACTGGATAAACAATACAGGGACTTCTCCTATGTATGGCGAACCCATGCCGCGAAAGAAAGCGTCTATTTCTGTACCTCTAAATTCCTTTTCCTCTGGAATGGAAACAAGATAAAGACCTGGACGGCCAACCCCGGGACTTCCTTTTCCCCACCCTTTTTATGCGCTGGAAAACTATATACCCGGCAAAAAGACGCCGGTCTCCTTGTCCTGGAAAACAACTCCTTCGAAGCCATCCCCGGCGGAAAGGAATTCGCATCCAAAAAAATCTACATGATGGCCAACTTCGAACCGGGTAAAATACTCATCGGCGCCCAGACCGACGGCTTCTACCTATATGATGGAGTAAAGGCGACCCCTTTCGCAGCGGACCGGCTGAACGTTATAAAAGAATACTACCTTACCCACGGCATCCGTTTATCTTCCGGGGATTTTGCCCTGGCCACCTTTCGCGGGGGACTTTTCATTATCGACAGCCGCGGCAGTGTGAAATATGTATTCGACAAATCCTCCGGCCTCCAGGATAATACCGTGTGGTATGTTTTCGAGGATTTCCAGGGAAACCTGTGGCTGGCCCTCGACAAATGAATAACAAAAATCGAAGCCGCTTCCCCCTTTTCTATCTATGACGAGACCCATTCGAACCTGCCCGGGCAGGTGCTGTCGGTGACGAGACACGGCCCGGGCAACACACTGTATGCCGGCGCCACCACCGGGTTGTATTATCTTACGGATACAGGGGAATTTCTACCTGCGCCGGGGATATCCGGGGAATGCCGCTCGCTGCTCTCCACCGGCGACTCGCTCCTGGCCGCCGCAAGCGCCGGTATTTTCCAGGTTGAAAAGAACGGGAACCGGTTGATCGTTAAGGACCATTCCTATGTCTTACGCCAATCGCGCTCCAATCCGAACCGTATCTGGGCCGGGCTGATGAACGGCCTGGCGTCGTTGGTCCGAAGTAACGAAAATGACGAAAACGCCCAGTGGACACTGGAACAAAGGTTTGAAAATATCTCCCACGAAATAATGACCATTGCCGAAGACGCAAACCAGGACAAAAATGTGGACCTGTGGTTGGGGACCCTGACCAACGGCGTTTTAAAAGTCGCGTTCTCTCCCGGCGCTCCCGGCGGCGCGCTTCAACGGCCCGTTGTTACCGTGTATGATCAGGCAAACGGTTTGCCCCCGGGCGCGGTGTATGTTTTCCGGGCGGCCGGGCATATCATGTTCGCCACCCCAAAAGGGATATTCCGTTTCCGTGACAAAGACAAAACCTTTGTCCCCGATACAACGTTGGGGGAGGAATTTGCCGGCGGTGAAAACGGGAGAAGTGTATTCTACATCGTGGAAGACAAAAATAAACATATCTGGTTCCATTCCAAATCCAGGAATATCCTGGCCGTTCCACGGCCCGACGGGACGTACCAACTTGATAAAAAAACCTTTCTCAGGATTCCTCTGACCCAGGTGAACGATTGCTATCCCGATGGGGATGTCGCCTGGTTTGCCAGCCTGGACGGGTTGATCCGTTTCGATACAGACGTAAAAAAGAACTGCGATCGCGATTTTCAGGCCCTTATCCGCAAAGGGAACAAAAGGGGACAGGCAAATTTTTACCCCTTTGAAATCGGGCGAAAGCGGTGGGAAAACATTTTCGATTTTTTCCCCGATTGTTTCACCCGTGAACGAAAGAGCTTCCCATGTGAATCAAATTGCTTCCCGCGTGAATCAAATTGCTTCCCTCGTGAATCAAAAGGCTTCACGCGTGAACAATAAAGTTTCGGTAACGGATAAAAAAGTTTCGCGAGCGAAACGTTTTGGTTCACGTGCGATACACCTCGCTTCATCAACGATACGTTTTTCGGTATCCGTGGCGAAAAATGTATCACGCATGAATAAAAATGATTCACTGGCGAAAGAAAGGAGGGAAAGGGGACAGCCAGGAAAATTCGCCAGGATGTTTATTCTCGACTGTCCCCTTTTCCTTCAGGAATCTGTGTGAGCAATGTGTAAGCAGTCTTAACCGTTTCCATAGTCATCGGCGTCGCCGATTTTCGGTGGGGGCGGTGGGGGTTCCCAGCCGCCTTTGACTGCAGCCAGTTCTTCATCGCTCAACAGGGCGTCGTAATGTTTCGTTTCTTTAATCATTTTTTCCTCCTATTTAATGTTGGATCATTCATGAGATATTGTCAATAGTTGTGTATGAAAAAAAATAAATTTTTTTAAATGAATTCGGTGGCGCATGCTCAACCGTTGTCAACAATTAGCCTCTAGATTATCCTCTAGTAAAAACTGAATAAGGAGGAGGGACGATGACAGGCAAGAATGTCACTAAGTTAAGCCTACACGGCTGAATATTGTGCCTTTTCTAAATCATCAAGTGATTAGAAAAATGAAACCTGATAAAATCGGCAAGAGGTTATCCGAAAAGGTATTGCGCAAGGCGTAAATTGGTAGAGTCCCCCGAACAGGCGACGCCTGTCCCATAAAAATAAGATTTATATGAGAAAACAATCGCGAAAAACAATCCGTTATCACGTTTTTCGACAGGAAAATCGCATAAAAGACTCTGGCGCAACTTTTTTGTTTCGAAAAATCGTTCCGGAGACTCTGGAAGAGATTTCCAAAAATGAAAAGTCGCAAAAAAGACTCTGGCGCGATTTTTTTGTAAAAAAAAACCTTTCCGGAGACTATTTGATGAATCTTCAAAGCCAAAAAGTTATCACAGACATTTTTTGGCGATGTTTTCTTGCGGAAAAATTAGCTCAGACACTTTTTGATGATCGATCGTCAAGAAAAAATGGCCTAAAAGATTTTTTGAGGTTCTTTCAAAGGGAAAAAGCTGATTATTCTCGACTGATTTTATCCCAGAATGATAAGACAAATTTGTCATCCTTTGAATCAAGAAATTTTTCTACTTTTTTATGGACTAAAACCCTATACACTTAATCCCCTTTTTTTTATGTAGTCCTCCATCTCTATATATTCACCTTTTTCATAATCTACCATTGCTGCTTCATAGGCTTTTTTATCTTCCCCGGTAAAGACATTATCCCGTTCCCTTTTCAATTTGACGATTTTCCTGGGGATAACGACAATATTGAGATCGGCTTCCTTGATCACTACTGGAATAGGTTCCAATATATCTATAACACCGTCTTTATAATGTGCTTTCACTGCCAACATTTTTAACTCCTGGTCATTTTGATTTTTTTTTAATTCCAATTCTAATATTATATTTTATTGAGGATATGTCAACCCTTTTGGGAAAAAGAAAAAGGGACAGGCAAAGTTGCCGAATCCATTTGCTTTAATGCGTCGGAAACCCCGGTTACCGGAAGCATACATTTTTTATCCCGGCAAATGTAAATAAATGTCTTGTCACCCGGGTTTTTGTCTTTCAGAAACGGCAGATCCCCCCCTGTATTTCCACCCATGAGTATCATGTTTGGGAGAAAGCGGCGCTCCAACTCTTTTCGTTTTTGCAGGCAATCATTCCCCACTACGGCAACCTCGAAGGGTGGAAATAGGAAATAGGTCAACAGCAGGGCCCAATTGGCATAATAAGAACCGCCCATTGGCAAAGCCGGTTGTATATGATTCAACATCCGGCGGGCTTTCAAAATATATTCTTCATGGGAAAAATATTCGCCCAGCAGATAGAGGTTCAAGGCCATGCGGGAATTTGACGAAGGAATGACATTGTCGGTCACTTCTATTTTGCGTGCGATTAAACCGGGGTCCAGGTCGGATGTATAATAAAACATGTCGCCGGGTTTATGATAAAAATGGGCCAAAGTGTATTCCATTAATTCCCTGGCCAGTGAAAGCCAATGCTCCGCAAACGTTGCCCGGTACAACGAGATAAACGCCTCGATGGTAAAGGCATAATCATCCAAAAAACCATTTATGGTGGACTTGCCGTTCTTGTAATTTCGATTCAATCGCCCGTCGTCGGCCATCATGTTCCCGGTAATAAACCCGGCGTTTTTTAACGCTTGATTTAAAAACCGTTCTTCGCCAAATGCGCGGTACGCATCCAGGCACCCGGTAAGCATCAACGCATTCCAGGCGGTTAATATCTTATCGTCCAGGGCCGGGCGGACCCGTTCGGAACGCGCCCCAAATAACTTTTGTCTGGCGTTTCGCACCTGTTCTTCCAACTGCCGCAAACTGATTTTCTTCGCGGCGGCAAACGCCGTGTCCGGTTTCAGACGGTACAGGATATTTTGGCCATTTTCCCAATTACCCTGGTGCGTAATGTTGTAATATTCGAAAATTAACGGGGCATCGCCGGCCAGCACCTGTTGGATTTCGGCTTTTGTCCAGAGGTAGAATTTACCTTCTTCACCTTCGCTGTCTGCATCCAGGGAGGAATAAAAACCGCGGCCGCCGCCGGGGATTTCCGGCGAAGTCAGCTCCCTTTCCACGAATTCCAGGGTTTCGTGCACCGCTTCCTTGTACAGGGGATTTTCAGTGGCTTGATAGGCATGAGAGTAGAGGCTTACCAGTTGGGCGTTGTCGTAGAGCATTTTCTCGAAATGGGGAACTTTCCACTGGGCGTCGGTGGCATACCGGGCAAAACCGCCGCCAATTTGATCATAAATACCTCCCATGGCCATTTTATCCAGGGTGATTTTGACCGCTTCCAGGGCCTCGGCTTTTTGCGTGAAGTAGTAATAAGCCAGGAGATAGCGGTACCCCACAGGCAAAGGGAATTTGGGCGCGCGTTTTTCGCCCCCCCATCGATAATCCAGGGAACCTTGCCAATTCTCGAATATTTGCTCCGGGATATGGGGATCGTATTGGGGTTCGGCATGATTATAGGGGATTTCACCCGCTGAACGGACGCCCTGGCTCAGGGAATCCGCCTGTTCTTCCACTCGTTGGGGGTTGTCCCGGTAAATTTTTCGAATCTGTTCCAGCAGCAAAATCCATTGTTCTTTGGGAAAGTAAGTACCGGCAAAGAAAGGTCGTTGGTCCGGCAGGGCGATGACATTGAGGGGCCAGCCGCCGCTGCCGGTTAATAGTTGGGACGCGGTCATGTAAACCTGGTCGATATCGGGTCGTTCCTCGCGATCGACTTTTATGGAAACGAAGTATTTATTCATTATTCGGGCCGCTTCTTGATCTTCGAAAGATTCTGTTTCCATGACGTGGCACCAATGGCAGGCGGCATAGCCGATGCTGATAATGAGAAGTTTGTTTTCTTTCCCGGCTTTTTCCAGGGCTTCCTTGCCCCAGGGGTACCAGTCGACCGGGTTATGGGTGTGCATCAGCAGGTAAGGACTGCTTTCATTAATAAGATGATTCGTGGACGATTTATGTTTCATCTCAATTACTCCTTTTCCCTGGAACAGATTTTATAACATAATTGCCCCAAAAATCAAGAAGATTTTTTTTTCTCTTTACACCTTGAACAAAAAATCTCGGCAATCGAAGCCGACATCTTTCTAATTGCCAAAAAATACGGGGTGAAAGATGTCTTTGAATTGGATAAAAGGATTGAAGAGGGGCTAATTAGCGAAACCGAAGCATATGACGATTATTTCCACCTCGACCACCTCGAAGCCGAACGACAAAAACTCAAGAGGGTTGCTGAGAATTTCTAATTCGATGGATTCAGGGGGCTTTTTAGAGTATGTAAAAGAAAAAATGGGAAGTTAATCCAACCGTTTTACTATTGAAATCAAACTCGGTTTCGGTTAAACTATAGCATCGCAAAAAAATGCAAACCCGGCGGCGAATACGTGAATACAGGAGGATATGACCGTTGACTAAAGCAGTGAAAGGCCTTAAAACATGACTCAACAGGTATTTATCTCTTATTCCAACGAGAATGAAACCGACCGCCAGGTTGTCGATAATATCTATGATACATTGAACGCCAGGGAGATTCCTTGCTGGGCAGCTCACCGGGATATTGCCGCCGGTCAAAATTGGCTGGATGAGATCAGTAAAGCCATCTCCAATTCACGGGTAATGATCGTGGTGCTTTCAGGCTTTACCGAAAAATCCACTTATGTC
>JAPKZK010000105.1 GCA_026393835.1 Candidatus Aminicenantota bacterium
TTTTTAAACTTTTGACATCATGGACGCCCGCTAATATCACGCTGTGGAAAGTCGGTTGTCCCGGTTCGTCGCGTTTCAAGTATTTATTTCTCAGCATGCCCAGGAAATCCAGGAATAATTGGTTATTGCTGCTTTTATCGACTTCATCGATTATGAGGACGATTTTTTTCCCGGTTTTTTCTACCAGTTCGCTGATCCATACCCCCAGACTATCGGTGCGGTCCGGGATCGGTCGTGATTCTAAAAATTTCATAAGGTCCGTATTTCCTGAGGATTTGAATTCCTGGTTTAACAAAAGGAAAAATGCTTTGATAAATACTGCCGCGTTGTCGAAACCCTCTTCGCCGATGCCTTCAAAGCTTGTGATGATCGGGAAATAGTCGCCGGGAGTTTTTAGAAGCCGGTTTAACATATAGATGGTGGTGGTTTTCCCGTATTGGCGGGGGCGGTTAATGACGAAATAATCGCCCTGTTCAACCATTTTAAATACTTCGTTTATTTTGCCGGATATATCCACCATATAATGTTTTTCCGGTATGCATGCGCCTGTTATATTAAATCTTTTTTTCATTGCGTCACCTGTTTCGCTTGATATTATATCAGAGGAAAGGGTAATATACAAGAAATGCTTTTCCCAGGTAAGGAACAAGGACTTCTTTTCCGCAAAAGAATTGACATTGGTCATTGGGAAGGGATTTGAAGGAATTGTCATTGGTCATTGGTCATTGGTCAGCGGGGAGGCGGCGCGTGCAGGTTGAAATCGGCGTGTCGCCGAATTTGCCCCTTTGCACGCACCGCCCCCCCCCCCTGTTTCTTTTTACTTGCGGTTGCGATTCCTTATTTTGCGAGGCAATAAATTTTAAACTCTGTCTTACCTCCCTTTTCTACCCTTTCTACTCCATGGATGTCGTTTTCAAAACCAGGGAGTAATTCAATTAGCGACGGCGATTTGCCGGCCCATCTTAACTTTAGCATCTTTTTGAAGGGTGAATTCTTTAATGACGCCGGGTCTGAAAATGAGGCAGTGAGTCGAGCCGCCGTACTGGAAATAGCCTAATTCATTACCTTTTTTGACCCATTTTCCGGGTTTGGTATTTTCATTAAAAACACATGAGGATACTTCTCCCATACCGACGGGCATTACGGCCATTAACCCAATTGCAGGATCATCGGCCTGGATGAGTATCATCGCCCGGGCCGCTGTCTGAGCGATATAGCCTTGCGATAAATCCGGACCGCTGGGGTCTACACCAACAGCTTCCGCTTGCGAATAATATGTGCCCGGTATTAAATATGCAGCTTTGATGGTACCGGAAACAGGACTGTGCCAACGGTGATAATCAAATGCACATAAAAAAGCCTGGTATACGTCCCCACCTTTAAACTGATCGACGTAAAATTTGCCTTCATTGCCAAACATGTCATCCAGGGAATAGGGCTGGGATTTTATCCAGAACCTGTCGGAATTTTTCACATTATTATAGATTTGAAAAATTTGTGAATCGCAAGCGCTGACAATTACTTTATTATTGCCGGGTTCGGCAATCGGACGCTGTCCATCCTTTAATTCCCTGATAAAGAAATCATTCCAAGAATCGTACCCCCAGTAGAGATCTTTAGGGTTGTATTTTTTATATTGCTCCATTTTCAGTTTCTCTTTTGCTTCCGGACAATTCCAGGAAGTTTTTATTACTTCCCGCGATTCAGGACTCCTGAGGTACGTGGCCCATCTATCAATAATCTTTTTGAACATGGAATTTATTTTTTCATTGCGAAATGCGGCGTACCCGGCAGGGGTTGCCATGGTATCGATGAGGATGGCGTTGATGGGGAAACCCACCAGGCCGCTGTCCTCATATTTAGGCGCCGTTGTTAAAACCGCATCGATCTTCTCCAACATGTCATCGATGTTTTTTAAATGGGGCTTTCTTTCCGAATCCACGCAGTGGCTCTGCTCGATCATTTTAGTGATGTACATTCGTATGATGGGGTCGCTGTTGATTAAATTGTTGAATTCGATAATCACAGGGTCCCAGGCTGTACCTCTATCTTTTTTTTCTTTTACCCTTTTTTCAAGATCGTTATACCATTTTTGATACAGTTCGGGGTGGGTTGAGAACCTGGTACCCAATTCCCATGCTTTTTTCAAAGGGGTTTGTTTTGCCTCCTCGTCAGCGCAAAAGCCTTTAAAGTACCCCATGGTTAAAACTAACACACTTAACAAGACAACCAACGTCTTTTTCATTTTCATCGTTTTCTCCTTATTTAATATTTGTATTGTAAAAGTTTTTCCCGGGCTATACTTTCAAACCCCATCCGCTACGCTAAACCACTTCAATTAATATTCTGTCGGGCCGTCATAGAAGCCGGTGATCTTCAACCAATGTTTCGGGTAATCGATTTTTTCCATGACATTGTTCGGGCCGGTGGTAAGGCAGCCGTCATTATATTTAACGATTAACTCTGTTGCCAATTTCCACCAGGCATCGATAACTCCCTTTGAATTTTTATTACAAAAGTCTATCAGACCCTCAGTATTCCCTTTGGAAAGCACCTCGTTTATTTTTTTGAAGGCCTCGGTCTCCAGCTTTGATTGTAAGGCTGTAAGTTCTACCATCATATAGGAATAATTGAGGTTGATATAATTGGCGACGAAGTTAAATGCCCACCAGGCGCTGTCTCCATTAAACTTAAAATCAAGCAAATTCATTGTCTGCATAGATTTAGGAAAATCATCCTCCTTCTTGATTTGGGGATAAAAGGGCATTAAGCAATTGGCGGCCGGGCGATCCAATCCTATCCATGATATGCCCACCACAGTTTCTTTATTTTCTATTTTCAATTTCTTCGCTTGATTTATCCACAGTATTCCGCAGCGGTAAATGGAGATAGACCGTTCCCAGGCGCCCTCGGGTTTGTAGGTGTTTAAATTAAACTCATCTCCCTGGTCAGGGTTAACAGCGTAACGGACCGGGCAACCAAAAGGCCCGGCTGCTGATCCTACCGTTAAATCGAATTCCGTACCCTCGTAATGATCGCGATATACAGTGGCTATATCCGCTATACTCAACTTTTTAACGGGTTCTTTCGAATTTGGCTTTGTTGGGTCTGTGGGCAGCGGGATCGAGAATGGGTAATGCCTGGTATAACCATCTTGCACTTTTGGCGACAGATGCAATGATGGATTTACTTTGGAAAAAGCCCGCCATACCCGCCTTAAAGAATAATAGGGGTTCCCGTATTCGCCGTTACTTACCGTGGGTAACCAATCCAGTTGTCTGGAATTCGTGTCTTTCTTCCATTCCATGGCCTCGCATACAGCGAAGAGGTTGGCGGAGTAATAAATTTTGTCGATGGTTTCTTTAGTCTCTTTGGGGGGATCGGATTCAAAATAGAGTTGTTCGGGATAAAGTTCCTTTTCATCCTTTTGGTTCTGATAAATATCCCGGATGCGGAATTCATTGGTCGCCACAAAAAAATGATCGTCGGGAACGCGCTGCGCCACCCATATGCCGGATTTTTTTTCAACTTCTTTATCATTTTTCAAGACATAAGCGCACATTTCCATTACCCAGGCTTCGTCTGCGTCGCCCAGCAATAATGTCTCGCCCGTTCCGTAATAGCCGTATTCCTTGATGAGATAGGCTATAACCTTGACGGCGTCGAAGGCTGTTTTACATGTTTCCAGGGCTACCCGGGAAAGTTCGGCGGTGTAAAGAATTCTTTTATTTTTCTCCGGGTCCGGTTGAACTTTTGCGCCGCAGGTACATTCGCCGATCATTAAACCATGTTCATTCATAATACCATAACTGGCATCGAAATAGGAATAGGTCTCCTTTGGGGGATTATCTAAGACGTCTTTCAGGAAATCCAGGCTTATGTGACCCAACCGCTTACTCTCCGCATGGCCTTCGCTTTGTGTTTGATACCCGGGTCCCCTGTCGTCGCCGATATAACGTCTGATATCGGTGGAGTTGAATTCCTTATTAGACCCAAGGCTGCAATTGTCATAATACACATTCCGTTTTGCTCCTTTCGTTTGCTTTCCTCCAGGAACAAATATGACGCGAGCATCCGTAAGACCATCGTCCGAATGAGCAACGATAACGGAACCGTCTACCGTTGCATTTTTTCCGACAATGATTGTTGTACAAGCTAAATTATCCATCCTTATTGACTTTTTATTACTCATTTTTTTCCTCCTATAAAATTTATATTTTGGTTATTTTCGCATTACTCATTGCTTTTGCCTTGCATTTCTTTCACAATATCCAGGAGCGACTTTTTGTAAACATCGATCAGTGTTGGAATGAAATTCCCTTTTTCGGTGGCGGTTAACCATGGACACATGGTGGTGGATGAAATAAATTTCATGGTTGGGGTTGGCTCAGTGGTGTTCAGACCCAAACGCCGCATATAATTATTGACAAAGGTTTCTCCGTACACATTGGGGTCAAATTCCGAAGTGGTAATAATGAGCGGAGTTTCTTTAACCCGGTCACTATCCGGTGATAAGCTGAATTTTTCGAAAATTTTCTGGTTAAACTCATTGGCTTTTACCGGGTCGGTATTTAAATTACCCTGCTTACTCTTGAAGTTGAACCCATAAGTTATAATGATCTGGTCTGAACCCAGCTCTTTCAGCAAGGCCATAGCTTTTTCATCCCGTATCAATTCATTGTTTTGTTTTGCCACAATATGGGTCTTGATATATTGAAGTTGCTTTTCAATCTCTTCCGGAGGGAGCTGTTCTTTTTCCGCGGGAATTTGCTGCACCGGGACAACGATAAATGGATCCTTCTCATCAGCCATGGTAATCACCGCGGAAAAGAATCGTTTACTGTTAAAAAGCGCCTGCCCCAAAATTTTCCCGTATCCCGAAACATCCGGCCGGATTGTTTTGTGACTGAGATAAACGGCGGCAGCGGCCGCTCCCGGTTTAGATCCTTCGATGCCGAAAACACCCATGTTGGCATCCAGTGAGCCATGATACACTTCCGGCGCCAGGAAAGCGATGAGGTTGCGCATACTTTTGTTTCGATAACATAATGCCCCGGCCGGGTAAGGAATATATCCCGCTTTATGGGGATCGATAGTAATTGTCTCGACTTTGGGTAAGCACTCATATTGCCGGGTAACATAATCACTCATGGCCAGGGCCGGGGTGTATTGTTTGTCCGGGTCGTTGTCGGTTATTGTGGGTAAATCCTCAGCTTTTCCCCTTAAGATACTGGCGAAATATCCACCCCAGGCGGAGTCCACATGAACTACAAACTCCATCCCCATTCTTCGGTATTCATCGCGTAATTTAAGAACTTCTTCCAGGGGGTCCACTGCGCTTTGTTCGGTTGAGCCCAGGACGACCACCACCATTATAACGGGCTGTTTTTGTTCGAAGCAGGCATCCAATTTTATTCTAAGATCAGGAATAGACATCCTGGCATCTTCATCCACACTAATATCGATGAAATTATTTTTGCCGATCCCCAGGGCAGCCGCATTCTTCGGCCACGAATAGTGCTTGGTGGATGTGCCGATTACCACGGGCTGGGGAATATCCGCCAGGTATTCCCTGTTAAATTTGATGAAACCCATACTTTGAATAAGGTATTGCTCCACGGCGTTGGATATCACATCTGAACTGATGTGATATTCATTTACAATCTTTTCAGTAATACCCAGGACGATGTCCACATTTAAATTGAGCAGTGACCAGGTATCCAGGTTGATTAACACTTCCGGCTTTCCTAGATATTCAACCGTTAATCCTTTAGCATTTGCCATCCTGAAGTCGTTTTTGACGGCTTTAGCCAACGAGATCGGATAAAACTTCAAATTCCTGGCCGCCCACATGCCTTCGAAATTAGCGATGGAGCCGTCACAGGTTATGTGCCCCCAGGGGCGTATGGCTTCGGTATCATCCACTGGAGGAACATCAAATCCGAGCATTTTGCATAAATCATTGCCGACAATGGATTCCAACTGGGATGTTACTGGGGAAGCTTCCGTAGCCACATTGTTCTGGTTGTAAAGCATGGCGGAAAAATACCCCAATAACCCGGGCATTGTTAAGTCCCAATTCATGTGCGCCTGGTAGCGATAGCTGAAAAAAGGGACGGAACCGATGAGTTCATCAAGTAATTCATTAAAATCCAGTTCCAATTTTTCCAGGCTGGCGACATATTCTTCATCCTTCCGATAATCGGTGATATATTTGGGATCGCCGGGAAAATAGTCTTTACGGTCCCGGCAGTGGGCATCGACGCCCATTGATAGAAGTTTCTTAAAGAACTCCCGGTTCTCGGCTTTGGGCCCCAGGAACCAGGCTGCCAGGGAATTTGTCCCGGGGGTTTCCAGGTTTAATCTTTTTAGACCTCTCCTGTCCAGGTAATTTTCTAATAACAATTTAAAACGATCTTGATTGGCTGTTGAATGTTTCATAAAAAACCTCCTTTTTAAAATTTTTGTATTGTCAAAAGTTTAACATACCAAATTTTTTTAAACAAATAAACAGGGGAACTGATTGTCACCTTACCTTTCATAGGCCTACGGCATATCAAAATTTCCTATTACCAACAACCACACCACAAAGCCTTAATACCCGATCAAGGCTCCGATCATTTGCCTATGCGTTCTTTGACGTGTCAAATGATACGCCACTATTATGCGGCCATTCCATTTGAAAGTATATCAACCACATTCCAAAATGATATGAAAATCTGACACTTTGACACCGGGGAATATCAACTACGTTCCATGAATATGAAAATCGTACAAAATGGGATTTGAAGGAAGGGGAAAAAATTGGACTGTTCCCTATTTCTAGATGATATAATGGGGGCAGATGAAAGCAGATGAAAATGAAAAAACTGCCTATTTCATACCCAGGCGGCAAAGATTTTTTTACCACCCGTTTCAATTCGTTCGTTTTTCCCAATAAGACCGCTTTCCTTTCTTAAATCGTAAACCAGCAGGTAACCGGTGGTTTCATTTTGCGCCTCCAGGTAACCGCATAATTGAAGGATTCCTTCCTGGTGATAGGCTTCTCCACGCCATATTTTAAGCTCGATAATGTATTTTTTATTAGCAAACGTGACCACGATATCCAACCGCTTTTCTTCGGAAACCCGGACCTCTTTGAAATCAAACCCCCGGCCATTGATAATCGGCCTGATAAAGGCCAAAAATAGGAGCCTGCCGTTTCGTTCAAGAAACTCCCGGTCCTTTTGGCTGTAGTTTTCTTTCATAAAACCCTGGAATTTAAGGAGGATTTTTTTTATATCCAGGCCGCCGGTTTCATCGAGATATTTAGCGGTAAAATGATCCAGTATCGCCTTTCCCGATGTTTCCAGTTTCGAAGCCATGTAATTGTAAATACGCTGCTCATACACCCGGTTATGAATTTTTGCCTTCCCTTTCTCATCTTTTAAGACGCCGTAAATTTTGCCGAAAAGAATGATTGGGTTATCTGTATTAAATGAATACTCGGCCCCGTTCATGATTATATCGAAAACCGATTCATATAGCTCCGGGTTATTTTCCAGGTTCTGAATAAGGCTTTCGTAATTGGTATTGTCTGTGTTAAGAGATATTTGAACCGCTCTTTCCAGGTCTCCCGCCTGCCATTGGTGGTTATTTTCTTTGGTAGGTAGTATTTTTTCGTGGATAATCTTACACAATTGGCTGACCAGGAAGGGATACCCGGAAGTCAAGTAAAACAGTTGTTCGGCAAAAAAGGGAATATCGAGTGTTACCTGTTCTTCTTTCGTATAGTAATCAAGCATGGTCCTGATTTCATTGGCGGAAAAGGAAAGGTCCACTTCAAAATCAACGGCAATATTCCAGGGGCTGTTGAATTTGGCTTCGGAATCCTTCCTGTATTTGATTTTTAAACTTTTGACATCATGGACACCTGCCAATATCACGCTGTGGAAAGTCGGTTGTCCCGGTTCGTCGCGTTTCAAGTATTTATTTCTCAGCATGCCCAGGAAATCCAGGAATAATTGGTTGTTGCTGCTTTTATCGACTTCGTCGATCATGAGTACGATTTTTTTCCCGGTTTTTTCTACAAGTTCGCTCACCCATGAATCCAGGTCTTCCAGGTGAGAAGGTGGGACAATGGAATTCATATACGCCGCAAGATCATGATCGCTTGACGCAATAAACGACTTTTTCATGCGAGAAAAGAATCGATTTATAAACAGGAGTTCACTTTTAAATGCTTCTTCGCCGATGCCTTCAAAGCTTGTGTTGATCGGGAAATACTCACCGGAAGCTTTTAGAAGCCGGTTTAGCATGTAAATGGTGGTGGTTTTCCCATATTGGCGGGGGCGGTTGATGACGAAATAATCGCCCTGTTCAACCATTTTAAATACTTCGTTTATTTTGCCGGATATATCCACCATATAATGTTTTCCCGGTATGCATGCGCCTGTTATATTAAATCTTTTTTTCATTGCGTCACCTGTTTCGGTTGATATTATATCAGAGGAAAAGGTAATATACAAGAGATGCTTTTCCCAGGTAAGGAACAAGGACACTCCTTAGGGAGGAGCAAAGAACAAATACTCCTAGGTTACTGCCCGAAGGGCTCCTTTTCCCCACAAGAATTGACATTTCTTTCGATTTATTTTACTTGTCTGCCCCTATACCTCCGGCGGCCAGGGGGCTTTTTTAAAACCCTAATAGGCCCCCCGCGCCGCGGGGCTCTGAACTCCCTAAAGCTTTTGATTATTTTACAATTTGGCCGAAACTCTTACTTCATCGATGTAGACGTCATCGTTATTATCGCTGGCGTCACACATGAACCTGATTTTCATACCCGTCGGAAAGGTGTACGCTGTCTCATCGATCAATACCGTCTTATTATAAAACGTTCCATTGCTAAAACCTGTACCACTCACATAGGTGGCCACGGTAGTCCAGGTGGAGCCGTTGTAATACTGGACCCAAAAATCCTCACCCGTTTCCATGCTGGCCGCTTTGAACCAGAATTCTACCTTTATCTGGGTGTACCCGGGGGTATGCACATCGATGCCGTTGGTATGGTAAAAAGAGGATGCGGTTCCGCTGTTATCCTGGATATCCGCCGCCTTCGTACCCTGGTGGGCATAGGTGCTGCCGCCGGTATATAACGCGCAGTCGCCGCCGCCGTCGGTATAATTCCCGAAACTAACCTCGAAATCATCATAGGTCAGGACCGTCCATTCGGGTAATGCCTGGGTGACCGCGGATTGTTCGGTGGACCAGCCGGTTTCATTGGGGTAGATGTATTTGTCCCGCGCTTTGACCCGGTACGTATAGGATGTGCTGGGGGTTAAACCGGTATCCGTGTATGTGGGACTCGCCTGCCATGAGCTGCTGTGGCCGCCTGTCGCCAGACACTCGAAAAAATATTCCACCCCGCTGGGATCGGAAGCCGTCGTGGCGGTCATGGTAATGGAGTTGGGACCCGTGGCAATGGGTACAACGGCCCAGGTCATGGGATTGGGAGTCGGCGCATCTTCATCCCCGGTGTTGTTAATATAGAGGAATACCGCGTTAAAGGCGCCCCAGTTCCCGTTGGCGTCCTGGCCGCGAACGAAAAGAATGTGCTTCTCTTCAGCCCAACCCGTGGTATCGATGGCAGCGGTAACAGATTCGATGGTACCGTTAAAGGCGCCGTCGGAAGCAGACATGGCAATGGCCACAGGTGTGGGAGACGTTACCCACGGAGGTGTGTCCACATAATATTCCGCGGCAGCGATGTTCTGGGTCGGTTCCGTTCCATTGGTGTTATTGTATCGGGTGTCGTTAATAGACGCGCTTAAGGTAACGCTGGCCCCGGCAGGTACGCCGATGGGAGTGGAACCGTAATTGAGGGCGACATTAACGGCGTCGGGACCGGCGGGAGTCATATATGGCGTCCTGGCGACTTTAATGGAATACAATAGCGTGGGCATATTCGCGGGAACCAACGTGTTTTCAAAGTAGGTACAACTCTCGAAGAACGCTGTTCCCAATTCTATACAAAAACCCGCTATGCCCAGTTCACCGTAGATATGATCTTCGGTGGTTCCATCAGTGGGATAGAGGCCGATAGACTGTTGGGGGGTGTGGCCGTTAAAATAAGCCATCTTGCGGCCAAAGGTTTGAAATGGTGTGGCGTTAGGGCATGTAGCAGATGTCCAGCCCCAGGGCCACAGCACCAATTTCCCACTGCTGTGGAGATCGATATACACGCCGGGGGTATCCGGGGGGGCCGCATCCGTGTCCAGGGGGCCGCGTTGATCCGGGAATTCGGACACCATGTAATCCTGGATAACCTGGGTCTCCGGCTCCGATCCCGCATAGGCGCCATGATAAGTAAGGTTGCACGGGTCGCTGCTGGAACCGCCGCAGCAATTCCACTTGAACACGAAGTTCCTGTTGAGGTCGGCGCCACGTAAGTTGCTGGTGGGACCGCAATAGTCCTGGTTGGTATTTTTTCGCCAGGAAAGCCCGGTCTCCGCTTTCTTCCGTCCGTCCGGGTTGGCTTGCAGCATCATATGGATTTCGTGATAATCCAGCATCCAGGTGGCGTCGGCGTCGGTCCCATAGTTGGTCACCAGGTATTCCGCCAGGCGCGTCAACAGTTCCGCCGGAGTGTATTCACGGGCATGGATAGAGGCTGTGAAGAAAATCTTCGGTTTTGGCCCCTCGATGGCTGAGTTGGTTAACTTCAAAACCATCAGGTCATAGCCGCCAAACCCATGGACCTTATCCCAGGTATCCCCAATGTCGGTCCAGGTAGCTAAACCCGGGTAATTGGCTGCAATGGATGCCGCAGTGGTAAAGGCCTCTTCAACTGTTCGATAGCAGGTATAGCCCGGTATCGATTCGATTTGATACAACGCCGCTTCCTGTATCGCAGCAATTTTATCCTCAAGGGGGTTGCAAATTTCTTCCAACTGCGACCCGGTGTCTAACAAACGATTGTATTCTTGTTCATTAGAAACCTGCACGATCACATAACCGGTCTCGTAATTGGATTCGATGACGTCCATCGAGATCACGATTTTGTGGGCCATGTCCAGGTCGGTGAAATAGACACGGAAGAACCGGGCTTCCTGGAAATCGCCGGGATTGTCCTGGGTTATAACTTCACCGGAAAGCGCCGTTTTACCCAGTCCGAAACTTGAAAACATCACAACCAAAACTAAAACCACAATACATCTTAAAAGCTTCATCGTTTTCTCCTTATATTATATTATTTTTTATGTTTATTTTATTCCCAGGCATACCACCAGCCGGAATGGACAATCGCATCGTCTATACAAGTGAAATACAGGAAATCATGCGTCCCACGCCAATAATACACCAGGTATTCAACGGGGGCTGCGGTTATTGTATTGTTTCCCGGTAGTTCGGTTATCCATTTGAATAAATCATCGCCGCTGCGGGCAATTTGGTCCGGCGGTTGAAGTAACCGGATGATATCGCTCTTTTGGTATTTACCTTTAGAGAGGCGAATCTCCAGTTCAATCATGAGTTTATGTTTGCGGCCTTGCCAGCGGTCCACCTCAGCGTTCCATTTCCCGCCGTCGAAATGACCTTTGATCCGGCGGATTTCCGTGAATTCAGCGGCCAGTTTTTCGATGGGAACATTGGTAAAGCTTGTGTCTTTTGGTGTTTCTACGGGATCATTGCCGGTTACGCCGGCGGCAGCGTATAGAATTATGAGTGCCGCCAGGACAAAAAAAGCGGTTTTCTCAAGACACAAAGCCACATTAAACTGGAAAGATTTCATGTTTTTGAACCCCAAATTTATTTCCTGATTAATTATAAAGAGCATCCGTGGTATAAGATATCAATCCCGTATAAATTTTTATAAAAATTGATTCAGGGGACGGCGTCCCCATTTATAGTCTTCGCCTGCATCCTGAAAATAGTGGGTAAATCGCTGTTAAAGCGAAACGATTATAAAAAATCGTTCAAAAGTATCAAAATTGATTCACCGGCACGGTGCGGTCCGGTCACAAAGAATGAAAAAGCTGCCTGTTTCATACCCAGGCGGCAAAAATTTTTTTTCCATCCGTTTCACTTAGCTCGTTTTTCCCAATAAGACCGCTTTCCTTTCTTAAATCGTAAACCAGCAGGTAACCGGTGGTTTCATTTTGCGCCTCCAGGTAACCGCACAACTGCCGGATACCATCCCGGTGATACGCTTCGCCGCGCCATATTTTAAGCTCGATAATGTATTTTTTATTATCAAACGTGACCACGATATCCAATCGTTTTTCTTCGGAAACCTGGACCTCTTTGAAATCAAATCCTCGGCCATTGATAATAGGTCTGATAAAGGCCAGGAACAAAAGTCTGCCGTTTCGTTCAAGAAACTCCCGGTCCTTTTGGCTGTAGTTTTCTTTCATAAAACCCTGGAATTTAAGGAGGATTTTTTTTATATCCAGGCCGCCGGTTTCATTGAGATATTTAGCGGTAAAATGATCCCATATCGCTTTTCCTGATGTTTCCAGCTTCGAAGCCATGTAATTGTAAATACGCTGCTCATACAAACGGTTATGAATTTTTGCCTTGCCTTTCTCATCTTTTAAGACGCCGTAAATCTTACCGAAAAGAAAGAGTGGGTTATCTGTATTAAATGAATACTCGGCCCCGTTCATGATTATATCGAAAACCGATTCATATAGGTCCGGGTTATTTTCAAGGTTTTGAATAAGGCTGTCGGAATTGGTATTATCGGTATTAAGAGAAATTTGAACCGCTCTTTCCAGGTCTCCCGGCTGCCATTCATTCCTGGTTTCTTTGGCAGGAAGTATTTTTTCATGGATGATTTTACACAACTGGCTGACCAGGAAGGGATAGCCGGAGGTCAGGTAAAACAGTTGTTCGGCAAAAAAGGGAATATCGAGTGTTACCTGTTCTTCTTTCGTATAGTCCTCAAGCATGGTCCTGATTTCATTGGCGGAAAAGGAAAGGTTCACTTCAAAATCAACGGCAATATTCCAGGGGCTGTTAAATTTGGCTTCGGAATCCTTCCTGTATTTGATTTTTAAACTTTTGACATCATGGACACCTGCTAATATCACGCTGTGGAAAGTCGGTTGTCCCGGTTCGCGTCGCTTCAAGTATTTGTTTCTCAGCATGCCCAGGAAATCCAGGAATAATTGGTTGTTGCTGCTTTTATCGACTTCGTCGATCATGAGTACGATTTTTTTCCCCGTTTCTTTAACCAGTTTGCCGATCCACAGGCCCAGTTTATCGATACGATCCGGGAGAGGTTCGGAGTCGATAAATTTCACCAGTTTGTCATCGCCGGAGGATGAAAATTCTTCCTTTAGTAAGAGGAAAAAAGCGTCGATAAATACTGCCGCGTTGTCGAAACCCTCTTCGCCGATGCCTTCAAAGCTTGTGATGATCGGGAAATAGTCGCCGGAAGTTTTGAGTAACCGGTTTAACATATAGATGGTGGTGGTTTTCCCGTATTGGCGGGGGCGGTTAATCACAAAATAATCGCCCTGTTCAACCATTTTAAATATCTCGTTTATTTTTCCGGATATATCCACCATATAATGTTCTTCCGGTATGCATGCACCTGTTATATTAAATCTTTTTTTCATTGCGTCGCCTGTTTCTTTCCTATTATAACAAAAGAGAGGGCAATATACAATACGGAGCATCCGGTTCAAAAGGGCTGGAAATCGGACGGCAACCGGTGAAATGTCTCTTTAAAACATTTGGTAAAATAAGCGGAGCTGGAAAAACCTACTTTATAAGCCACTTCAGTGACATTGCCATATTGGGATTTCAGCAGTTCGAAGGACCGTTTGAGTCGATAGGATTGGATAAACTTTTGCGGGGCTTGGCCGGTCAAAGCAAATATCTTGCGGTACAGCGTGGGCCGGCTGATATCAAGGGCGGTTGCCAATTGATCCACACCAAAACCAGGGTCGGATAAGTTCTTTTCGATCAACGATTGTATTTTATCGAGAAATAGAGTTTCCAACTCCGATAACGAAATCTCCTCCGGCTGAAAGCGCATCCGCCGCTCCAGTTTTTCATGGAGTTGACGCCGCAGGTTGACCAGGTTTTTGATCCGGGCCAGCAGCACTTCAACATTGAAGGGTTTGATAATATAGTCGTCGGCGCCGGCTTGCAGGCCCAGGATTATTTCACTATCCGCGGCACTGGCCGTTAAAAGGATAATCGGGATATGGCTGGTATCGATATCTTTTTTTAACACCCGGCACAATTCGATACCATCGACTACCGGCATGATTATATCGCTGACAATGATATCCGGGATCATTTTTTTGGCCGTGTCTATACCTTCCCGACCATTTTCTACCGCCACTACGATATAATACTTTTCCAGTAATATCCTGATAAATGTGCGCATATCGACGTTGTCTTCCACCAGCAGCACAATATTCCGCCCCCGCGGGTTTGTCGCAATATCGGGGAGTTCATCGCCGGGCCGGCGCGCTTCCTCTTTTTCCAACTGCATCATGAAAGCATGATGGGCGGAAATTTCACTGCCGGCTTTTTCTCGCGAAGCCGAACCGGGGGGCGTTTCAATTTCACCGGGTAGTAAGGACTCTTTTTCAATGGGAAGCCGTATAACAAATTCGGTTCCTTCCGCTTCACTGCTGTTCACATGGATTGTGCCCCGGTGGAGCGTGATATACTCCTTGACCAGGTAGAGCCCGATACCGAAGCCCTTTTTTTGAAGTTCAAAGGGTTTGCTCAAATGATAATAGCAATCGAATATCGACTCCAATTGCGCCGGGGGGATCCCGGGCCCTGTATCGCAAACAGATATGACCACGGCATCCGGGGCGGACCGGTGAACCGATACCTTGACCTGTCCGCCGGCAGGAGTATATTTCAAAGCGTTCATAACCAGGTTACACATCACCTCTGCCATCTTTTCAGGGTCAAAATACAGGATGATATTTTTTTTTTCGGTGTCAAGGATCAACTCGATTTCATTTTCCTCGGCCAATACAGCAAAAGAAGCAATGACTCCTTTTAAAAAGGTTATGAGATCGTGGAGGTCGGTTTTTAATGATAATTCCTTTCTACCGATTTCAGATAACGCCAGCACCTGCTTAATGATAAAGAATAGCCGCTGGGCATTGCGCAGCATCAGGGACAGTTTTCGTTTAGGGCCATTGCCGTTGCAGGTAGAATGCATTTCCTCCAGCGCCGTAATAAGCAGGGTTAGAGGCGTACGAAATTCATGGGATATCCCGGCCAAAAGACGGGATTCGGTTTCCAATATTTCGTCCGAGGGAGATGTGCTGTTTGTTTCTTCGGTTTGTCCCCTCATCTCTCGCTCCTTGTATGAAGAACGCCGGGCATTAATTTTCGAATCCTCCTTATCGACTATTATGCCGAATTTTTTATGATTATAATACAAATAAAGCCTCAAATCAAGAAAAATTTTTAGAAATTTCCGTAGGGGCTGACCTGCGTGTCAGCCCAATTTTGGGCGAACACACGGGTTCGCCCCTACGGAAGTCTTTTTACTGGGCACGCGGCGCGTGCAAATGTAGAATCGTATAACGTATAATCTGCGGACTTACGTTTTTTCGTGCTAATTGTTAAAGGGTGTAACGGGAGTAACTAGTTAGCAAATAATTCCAACCTCACAAGTCAAGCATTTGGAGTTACACCGGCTGACCAATGTTGCTCCTCCATTGGCAGCTTGCAGGTCATTGTTGGTCAGGATGGAAACGGTCTCTTTTTTTAATACCAGCTTTTTGTCTGTTTTTTTTGTTTTCATGGTTTTTTCTCCTATTATTATTGATAGATTTTAATCGCCACGCTTTTGCCTGTCCGACTGTTCCATATAATTTCATCGTACTTCATACTTTTTAGCCTTTTTAATTGAATCGACACGCGTATAGATTATCACAATAAACACAATAATTCAAGCATTAAAAATGAAATACCCCTTGACTTTTTTTTTTATTTTCTCTATTGTTTCATAATGTAAGGACGAAGCATGAGAATTAATGGTATTACATTATTTAATCTGGTGAAAAGCCTGGGAGGGACAAAAAAATGTCGGGAGAAAATGAAAAGAAAAAACCAAAGATTTTAATTGTCGAAGATGAATTGATTGTCGCGACAAACATCGAAAATCAATTAAGTAAGATGGGTTATGAGGTTTTCGCTTCGGTCGATTCAGGCGAAGAAGCCATTCGCCTGGCGCAGGAAGCCAAACCGGACCTGGCCCTGATGGATATCAAATTACCCGGCAATATGGGCGGCATAGAAACCGCCCAATATCTCTATGACCACCTGCATATACCCGTGGTTTTTCTTACCGCCTATATGGACAATGAAACGCTGCAGCGGGCTAAAATCGCTTCACCCTACGGATACATCCTAAAACCTTTCGACATCAATAAATTATATACTACCATTGAGATTGCCCTTCATAAACACGAAATAGAAAAGAAGTTGAAAGAAAGCGAACAAAAGTTCCGTACCTTAGCGGACTATTCCCCGGTGGGTATATTTCAATCCGATAGAGACGGCAACTGCAGCTATGTGAACCGGCGCTGGTGTGAAATTACCGGCCTTGCGCCGACGGCAACCGCGAGAGAATGCTGGAAGAATGCGCTCCACCAGGACGATCGCGCCCTTGTCTGCGAAGCCTGGGATAAATTGAACCGCCCGGGCGGCCGATTTGCCATGGAATACCGCTTCCAAACCCCGGCGGGTAAAATCAACTGGGTCTTTGGTCACGCCGTTCCCATCGCCGATGATCCCCAGGAAAATACCGGGTACATCGGCATTATCACCGATATCACCGCCAAAAAAAAACTGGAAAAGAAACTAACAACCGCTGAAAAACTGGAAGCCATCGGAATCCTGGCCGGCGGCATCGCCCATGATTTCAATAACCTGCTTTCGGTAGTCATCGGGAATATATCCATGCTGAGAGATGATCTCAATATTACCCCAACCCAAACCGGCATGCTGAAAAAAATGGAAAAAGCGTCGTTCCAGGCCGCGGACCTGGCCCAAAAACTCATTACATTTTCCAAAGGCGGGTGGCTGCACCGAGAAAAAGTCATTTTCCCTCTTCTATTAGAGGAAGTCATCCTCGAGACCTTTCCCACGCAGCAAGCCTTTTTCGACCTCCGGATTCCACCCGACCTCCACCCCATGGACGGGGACCCCGGTCAACTGAAACAGGTTTTCGCCAACCTGTTGTTCAATGCCGTAGAAGCGGAAAGTGAAACGAAAATCATTACCATTACCGCCCAGAACATCGAAAACACCCCGGAAGATACCCCCTTAAAAAAAGGCCAATACGTCAAAATTACCATCGAAGACAGGGGGATTGGCATCCCCCAGGAATACCTGGGTAAAGTTTTTGACCCCTATTTCTCTACCAAATCCCGGGGCGTCGATAAAGGCATGGGCCTGGGGCTTACTATTTGTTATTCCATCATCCAGAAACACGACGGCCATATTCATATCTCCTCCATACCGGGCAAAGGAACAAAGGTCAAGGTTTATCTTCCCACATTCCAGGCGGAAAGCCCGTATATTTCCGACCGGCAAGTTATCCTATCTCCCCCCCACCCCATTGTATCCAAAGTGCTGATAATGGATGACGACCCCGCTATCCAGGATGTAACCCGGAAACTATTGGAACGCATGGGTTTTCAAGCAGAAACCTTCGATGAAGGACAACAAGCGCTAGAGGCCTATAAAAATGCCTGGGAAGCAGGCGAACCTTACGATGCGGTTATCCTGGATTTGATTAATAAAAAAGGCCTGGGTGGAAAGGAAACCTTGAAAAAAATATTACCATTGAACCCCAGGGCGCGGGTTATCGCTATTTGCGGTTTTTCCAACGGTACGGAACGGGAAGACCTTTTGCTGGAAGGATTTAGCGATGTACTGCTTAAACCCTACAAAATGAGCGATTTGAAAAACGCCCTGGATAAGTTAGAAGTTAATGACAACTAATCATGCCCGGGCTAAAACTCAAAATACAAACCATGAATAGGGCCGGCGCGTTTCACTCCCTTTTCATTTTCTCCATGTGCTGCCTCGGACTCCCCAGCCAGGAAGATTCATATAGAACCCATGCCGCCGCCGACGGCCCGGCAGCCGGGCAAACCGTATGGAGTTATATCCTGCTGTACATCTTACCGGCTCTTTTTATTATCTATACCATTTACATACTTTCCACTTATATTTCAAGAAAACGCTATACGATTCGACTGGAAGAAGAAGTTCGGCAGCGTACGCAGCGGTTGGAAGCCTCTGAAAAGGAAATACGCAATATCTATGACAGCGCCCATGACGCCATCATTGTTTTTGGCCCGGAGGAGGAAATCGTTTATGATGTGAATAAAAGGGCCTGTGAAATTTACGGGTTTTCCCGGGACGAATTCATCGGCATGTCCCTGGAAAAAATAAGTAAGAATGTTAATCGGGGAAAGGCCAAAGTCAGGGAAACCCTGCGGCAAGGGGACTATCTCAATTTCCAAACGGTCCAGTACCGCAAAAATGGGTCTGAAATGCACCTGGAAATCAATGCTTCGGTGATTAATTACCGCGATAAAATCGCCATCCTCAGTATCAACCGGGATATTACCCAACGGAACCTGGCGGAGCAGCAAATCAAAAAATCCCTCCTGGAAAAGGAAGTACTCCTGAAGGAAATTCATCACCGGGTTAAGAATAATTTGCAGATCATCTCCAGCCTGATGGATTTGCAGTTGGACGCCATGGAGGGCCTAAAAGACCCAAAGGCCCTACAATTATTCCGGCAGAGCAAAGACCGTATCAGTTCCATGGCGCTGATCCATGAAAATATCTATCGCTCCCATGACCTAGCCAGGATCGACGGCGTGAAATACATCGAAGAGCTCCTGGATTATTTTTTTAGCGCCTATGGCAGTAAGATTGACAGCGTCACCCCCTTTATTAAAATAGAAAAACCTTTAACTTCCATTTCCTTAACCATGGAAACGGCGATACCCATGGGTTTGATTCTTACGGAATTACTTACCAATGCATTGAAGCACGCTTTTCCTCCTGATCTTTTCGGGCGTAAAAAAGAAATTCACATCGTATTTAGTTCCGAATCCGGGGATACCTTGACGTTAACCGTCAGCGATAACAGCGTGGGGCTGCCCGGGGGTATTGGCAACCGGCGGGGACGTTGGCAAACATTGGGTTTGCAGTTGGTATCCCTGCTGACCCGGCAGTTGAAAGGGACTTTAAAACTGGAAGGAAACGCGGAGATAGGAACCTCTGTTAAAATAACTTTTCCCTATCGGCCCGGTTAAAATTTACAACGTATAAGTAAAATAAGGAGTATTAGATGATTAGACTTACATATCAGGAACTGGAAAAACAACTGAAAGAGGTAGAAGAAGAAAAAGAAAAAGAAAAAATTTTCAGGGAGGCCCTGGACCATGAATTTGCCGTCAATGCGGCCCTACTGGAATTGTATAAACCGCTCAGCTCCCCTACTTCCACCATCGAAGAAATCACCCGCATACTCCTGGAAAAAGTGCTGGCATTAACCCGCAGTAAGCATGGTTATGTGTCCGCCATCGACCCGGAAACAGGTGACAATGTGGGCTACACGCTTACCCATATGCTGGATAAGTGCGACTTGCCGGAGGATAAACGAAAAATTATTTTTCCCATCGGCCCGGATGGAAAATATCCAACCCTCTGGGGGCACGCCCTGAACACACACGAAAGTTTTTTCACCAACACCCCCTCCCAACACCCCGCGTCTAAAGGAACGCCCGCGGGTCATATCCCCGTGGAGCGTTTTTTATCCGTACCCGTGATGTTGGGGGCGGAGTTGGTGGGCCAGGCGTCCCTGGCCAATAAAGAAACCGACTATACTGTAAGCGACCTGGAAACCATCCAGCGTTTGGCCGGTTATTACGCCCTGGCCATCCAGCGTATGCGCGCCCAGGAGGAGTTACAGCAGGCCCACGACAAACTGGAAATTCGCGTCCGGGAACGGACCGCCGAATTAGCCGCCGCCAACCAACAATTGTCACGCGAAATCAAAGAACGAATACAAGCGGTGGAAGAACGGGAACAAATGATGAACGAGCTCCGCAGGACAAAAAAATTGGAAGCCATCGGCACATTGGCCGGCGGCATCGCCCATGATTTCAACAATATTTTAGCCGCCATTATCGGGTACTCAGAGTTGGCCCAATATAAAATTCCCCAGGATAATGAAGCCCTTTCCGACCTTGAAGAAGTTCTTAAAGCGGCCAATCGCGCCAAAGAGCTGGTCAGGCAGATTCTTACCTTCACCCGGCACGGCGCCAGGGAACAGAGGCCGGTCCGGTTAAAAGCCGTGGTAAATGAGGCGGTTAAATTGCTGCGCGCCATTATTCCCGCCAGTATCCAAATAATCCAGGACATCGATCCCATCTGCGACCAACATACCATCCTGGGCGATCCCACCCAGGTTCACCAGGTGATTATGAATCTCGGAACCAATGCTTACCACGCCATGCGTTCCCAGGAAACCGGCTCAATCCTGAAAATAGAGTTAATGTACCTGGAAATACAAGAGGGCAATCTCATCCGGGGCGTCATGATGGAACCCGGGAAGTACATCGAAATCAAAGTCAGCGACACCGGTCACGGGATGGACCGGGAAGTCCTGGAACGCATATTCGACCCTTACTATTCCACCAGGGAAATAGGCCAGGGCATGGGTTTGGGGTTATCGGTGGTTCACGGCATAGTAAAAAGTCATAAAGGTTATATTACGGTAGACAGTCAAATCGGCAAAGGAAGTACATTTTATATATATTTTCCCTGCCATGACAGCTATATGGAAATAGAGGAAATCCCGGTGGGAGTACACCCCCCCATGGGAAATGAACGCATCTTATACGTGGATGATGAAGAAGCCCTGGTGAAGACAGGAAAGGCTATACTGGAACGGTTCGGCTACCGGGTCACCGGGGTGTCCAACAGCAAGGATGCCCTGGAGATTTTCCAGGAAAACCCGGATAATTTCGACCTGTTGATAACCGACATGACCATGCCCGGAATAACAGGGGCGCGGTTGGCCCAGGAGCTGCTCAAGATCAAACCGGGTATTCCCATGATCATATGCACCGGCTACAGCGATTCGGTGGAGGAAGAAACCGCAAAATCTCTGGGGTTCAGCGAATTTATCATGAAACCGATGATGAGTAAAAAAATCGCCTTGCTCATCCGCAAAGTACTGGATAAGTAAGGAATAGCATTAAATAATGAAATAAAAGCCCGCTATATTTGCCCGCGTTTGATGAAAAATCGATAGGAGAATTTATCAATCTCACGGGTTTCCAGTTTCTCGAACACTTCTAACTCTTCCCGTCTATCGTCGGGTTTTCCATTATCGTTTAAGCGGAAAAGTTTTATAGTGATTATTGCACTTTCCTGGTCTTCGGGAGAGGCATCGCGGTTCGGTTTCAATTCTCCCGTTACCCAATCGATATCGAAATATTTTTCAAAGGAGTACGAGTCTCGGTCCGGTTTAAGCAGGCGCTCATCAAAAGCATCATACCTTTCCTGGCATAGTCCGCAGCACAAAAATAGATTCTCCCATTTATAAGCATCCTTCGGAAACCGGGTTTTCGGTTTAAAGTGGTCGATGGTGCAGCGGATCCGCGGCCCCATAGGGGAAGCATCACAATAAGAACAATGATGCTGCGTCATGGTGGATAATTTTTTTACTAAGTCGTCATGGCCTTTGTTTTCATTCCTGCGCCATTGAAAGGACGAGCTTTTTCTAGTTTCGGCGTATTTGGCAGCCCACTCTTCGCCCCATTGCCGCCATTTCTCATTTAACCAACCGGGTGCTTCCGTGCGCTCTATTTTTTCCATAAGCCGAATGATTTCCCTGTCCGCTGTTCCAGGCTCATTATTTCCCTGCGCATAATTCCTTCCAGTTCAACGCCCTTTCCGGCGATAGCCATGACTACTTCTTCAAATTTTTTCATATCCACTTCTCGATTATCCCGGATGGCAGCCTGCATCTCGCGGAATTTGTCCATCTCCTGCTCGATCTCGCGGCTGAAAGGAAAGGGGATATTGAATATCTCCCGTACGATGGCATTGTAACTCAGACTCGATGTGATGTTTTTGTCCACGACAATAACATTATCACTGCCTTCTTTCATTTCCAGGGCGATCAAACTTTCCATATTCGCGCTTTGTACCACAAAGGGGCTGTGTGTGGTCACAATAAATTGGATGTTGGGAAATAGGGTTTCAATGCTGTGGAGGATGGTTCGCTGCCAACTGGGATGTAAATGTAGATCGACTTCATCCAAGAGGATAAAACCTGTGATATCGGTTGCGTTTTCCAGGCTGCCCCCTTTTTCCACGATGCGGATAACAGCATCCAAGAGCCAGACCAGGGTGGATTTGAATCCTTCGGATAGGGCTTCCATGGGAATGTCTTTTTCGGGGTTGGAGGGGGTATGGAAATAAAAACTGCTGGAATCGTAACGAGTGAGTATGACTTTGTCGCCGCCGTTTGCTTTTTCCAGCACCTTGTTGATGAGGATTTGAATAGTTTGAAAATGCTCCTGGATACATTCGAAGTTGGCGCTGATTTTTATATGTTTCAGGTAGCCGTTTTCGCCGAACAATGTGGCAATGGGTTCCAGGTCTTTATAGGGTCTTGTATCTTCCAGTTTGTAACTGCGATTGACGCCGTAGGCCAGCAGCACAAAGGTATCCCGCATAGTTTCCAGTTGGTCGCTTCCTTCGGAGCAGGCGATGGAATCGTCTTTGCCGTCGATCTCAAATTTCAAATGGATGGGTTTATTATCAAAGAGGATATCGATTTCAAAAAGTCCGCGGCTGCTGTTTTTCTTGACCACTTCTTTCCAATTGTAAGGAAAAGGAATGTTTTTGATGCCACTCAGGCCAAGGGCGATCAATTGAAGGATGGTGGATTTGCCTTTGCCGTTGGTCCCGATAATAAGGGAGGTATTAATGGAAGGATCAAACCCAATATCCACATCCTCGAAGCATTTGATATGCTGAATTTTAATCCGCTGAAGTTTAATATTTTTGAATTTTTTTATTACCTTTTCGTCTTTATGAGGGAGTTCACGGGGGCCGATAAAATCTTTGTGTTTCAATACACGCTCTATTGCTTCGTCTATAATGGAATATTCTATTTCGGTTAAATCTCTATCCTCATAGAGACTTTCAAGCTCAAAGAGTGCCAATTGAATATTAAAGGGGTATTGCAACGGGATTTTTTGGAATAAATAATCCAACTGTGCTTTATCTAATTCAAAGTTCATATTCTCTGAAAGTTCCGCTATCAAATCTTCCGCTTCAAGCTTCAACAGCGTTGAAATACTATAAGAATAAAGATCACTAAAACTTTGACCCGCATTGAACTTTTCGGCAATGGTTTCTATGTCGATGTCAGATGAATAAATAAACTGTACTTTGGATTTACTGGTTTCAATATATTTTCTGAGTTGCTGTTCAATATTCAAAAAATGAACCACGTTATCGGGACCTTCGTTTTTATAAATATTTTCCAACATCCCAGAGAAATTATCGATCATAATTACCAGTGATTCCTCACGGTTATAGTTTTTTAGCTCTTCAATTATATTTTCATAAAAAGCGTTATCCCATCTTTCTGCGATTGGTTTTTCTTCATCTGATCCGTAAAAAATAGAAGATACTCTAATCCCGGAATATGCAGATCGAATTTCCGTATAATATTCATCAATTTCTCTAATGGCAGCGACATTAACATACTTAAAATTATAATAATCCGGCAAGTTATTGCTCAAAAAGAACAAGATAGATGTTTTACCGGACTTAGGGGGGCCGGATATCAAGACAGAACGATCTGAATCCAGTAATCTCTGGATTTTCTTTATCACCTTAGGTCTTTCAAAAAAATCCGTTCCTCTTACCGGCATCTTAATGATATTACGCATGAATTCGGTACTCCTTCGGCAAATAATGTTCCATAAAACAATTGTAAAGGAAACGGCTTCATATTTCAATACCCGCAAGATTTTTTTTTGCTTATAATTGAAAAAAACCAATAAAAATATTATAATACCCACATGAAAAGGAGCAGCGTATGAAATTTGCAGACCCCAGGAACGATATTGCTTTCAAGAAAATCTTCGGCGATGAAAACAAAAAAGAAATCCTCATCAGCTTTCTCAATAACCTCCTCAACTTTGCGGGAACAACCAAAGAAATCATCGATATCACTATCACCGACCCCTACCAGGTTCCCAGGCTCACAGAACTCAAACAAACCATCCTGGACATCAACGCCGTGGACAAACGAAATATCCATTACATCATCGAAATGCAGGTCATCCATACCACCGCTTTCGAGAAAAGGGTCATGTATTATATCAGCAAAGCATATTCCCAGCAGCTCAGCAGGGCCGAGGATTACCCAAAATTAAACCAGGTTATCTTTTTAGGGTTCCTGGATTTCACACTCTTCAAAGAAAGTTCCAATTATACCTCCCGGCATCTCATCCTTGAAGAAAGCACCAACAGCCATTATTTCAAGGATTTCGAATTGAACTTCGTCGAATTACCCAAATTTAATAAAAGCCTCGAAGAGTTGTCCGACGTAAAAGAGAAATGGATATATTTCGTAAAAAATGCCGGGGACATGACCCTCATACCAAAAGAAATGGAATATCCCAGGGAAATACGGGAAGCCTTCGAGGTGGCCAATCAATTAAGCTGGACCAAAGAAGAACTCGACGCCTATGACAAAAAAGGAATATATATCCAGGACGAACGCGGCCGGGTCGAATATGCCAGGGAAGAGGGAATCGAAGCAGGCGAAAGATCGAAAGCATTAAATATCGCAAAAGAATTGTTAAACAGCGGCGTATCCATCGACATTATCGTCAAATCCACCGGCTTGACAAAAGAAGAAATCCGGGAATTGAACAAATAAATTCAATAAAAACAGTCGGTCATGAGGCCGTATGCACCCTCGCCCGAAGACCATGAAAATATTGGCCCCATTCATTGTAGGGGCTTGATTTATCAAGCCCTGCACAAGCGATTCAACTTTCGGGTTTGATGAATCAAACCCCTACCAGGCCACCAGGGCTTTTTTTTCTTCGCGGCTCTTGCAAAAAAAAAAAAAATAAGTTATAAATTTCACTATGGAAAACGAAATTAAATATTCAAAAACATTGTCGGATTTTTTAAACCAGGACAAATCACAGTACCCAGATACCCTAATCGAAGTACTGGAATACTCCGCGAAACGTTTCGGCGACCGGCCGGCAGTGGGCAAAGCCCTCGAACACCCTATCACTTACAGTGAATTCCTCAATAAAGTGATAAGCATCTCTGAACTGCTGGTGGACCGGGGCGTCATGAAAGGCGACCGCATCGCCATCCTGGGCGAAAACTCCCCCCACTGGGGCATCGCCTACTTTGCCGCTGTCCGCGCCGGCGCCGCCGCCGTCCCTATCCTACCCGATTTCCCGGAAGCGGATATCCGCCATATCCTGTCGGACTCGGAAGCCAAAATCCTCTTCACCACCCTTAAACAACTGGAAAAACTGGGCGACCTGGAAAGCACCAAAGTGAAATCCATTATCATGATGGACGACATCGAAACGGATACCCAAAAGATAAGCGAAATTAATAAAGAATTCCTTTCCGATATCTTCGAGAAAGCCATCGACTTTATTAAAAAAATCCCGGGGAACATCGGCCTGGTCTCCAGGAAAGCCTCGGAAAACGATACGGTTTCCATTATCTATACCTCCGGCACCTCCGGCCATTCCAAAGCTGTAATGCTGAGCCATCGAAACTTGATCTCCAACGTGGTGGCCGTAAAAATGCTGGTGGAAGTAATACCCGGGGATACGTTCCTTTCGGTTTTACCGCTCTCCCATACCTACGAATTTTCCCTGGGGTTCCTGCTGCCGTTGTTCAGCGGCGCCCGCATCGTCTACCTGGACAAAGCCCCCACCCCCAGCGTACTGGAAAAAGTATGCAAGGTTGAAAAACCCACCACCATCTGCTCTGTCCCCCTAATCCTGGAAAAAATATACAAAAAAAAGGTGGCCCCGGTGCTGGGAAAAAACCTGGCCATCAAACTAATCACCAAAATCCCGGGCCTGAAGAAAAAAATCTATAAGAAAATAAATCATAAATTACTCGACTTTTTCGGCGGTCAATTAAGAGTTATGTCCGTCGGCGGGGCCTCATTCAACCAGGAAGCGGAAAAATTTTTCAACGCCGCGGGGTTCCCTTATATCGTGGGTTACGGACTGACCGAAACCGCCCCATTACTGGCCGGCGGCCCCGTAGGCGATAAAACCATCAAAATCACTTCCACCGGCAAGCCCACCCCCGGATGCGAACTGAAAATCGTTAACCCGGACCCCAAAACCGGCATCGGCGAAATCTTCGCCCGCGGCCCCAACATCATGAAAGGCTACTACAAGAACCCGGAACTGACGGCCGAAGTGCTGGATAAAGACGGCTGGTTTAAAACCGGCGACCTGGGCCACTTCGACAAATACAATAACCTCTATATCAAAGGCCGGTCAAAAAATATGATCCTCCTGGCCAACGGCGAAAACATCTACCCCGAAGCCGTCGAAGAAAAATTGAACGCCTGCCCCCAGGTAATGGAATCCCTGGTGACCGAAAACAACGACCAACTGGAAGCCTGGGTCTACCTCGATTACGACCTGGTAGACGCCGAAACCCACGGCAAAACGGAACGCCAACGCCTGGAATTCATTGAAAAAGTACTGGCCGATACCAGGGAATGTGTCAATACCCAACTATCTTCCTTTTCAAAACTGGCCCGCATCTACGAACAAAAAGAGCCTTTTGTGAAAACCGCCACCCATAAAATCAAACGGTACCTCTACGCACACCCCCATACCAAAAAGAACCGCGGACAGGCCCTGGTTGATACGGACGATTAAGGAGCAAACACATGAAAACATCCATCGAACCCTTTAAAATTAAAATGGTGGAACATATCAAACAAACTACCCGGGAGGAACGGCTCGAATATCTAAAAGAAGCCCATTACAATGTATTTTCAATCAGGGCGGAAAACATATTGATCGATTTCCTTACCGACAGCGGCACCGGGGCCATGAGCGACCAACAATGGGCGGCCATCATGGTGGGCGACGAAGCCTACGCCGGCAGCAAAAGCTTTTTCCATTTCGAAGATACCGTCAAACAAATCACCGACTTTAAACATATTATCCCCACCCACCAGGGCAGGGCCGCCGAACGCATCCTCTTCGAAATCGTATTAAAAAATAAAAAAGGTCAAAAAATACCCAATAATACCCATTTCGATACCACCCGCGCCAATATCGAATACCATGACACGGAAGCCGTAGACCTGGTGATCCCCGAAGGCAAAATCCCGGAATGCGACCACCCCTTTAAAGGAAACATGGACCTGGGAAAACTGGAAGAATTCCTGGACAAAAACCATAAACATGTCCCCCTGGGCATGATAACCATTACCAATAATTCAGGCGGCGGCCAACCGGTCTCCATGGAAAACATCAAAGAAACATCACGGCTGTACCGGAAATACAATATCCCGTTTTTTATCGACTGCTGCCGGTTTGCCGAAAACGCTTACTTTATCAAACAAAGGGAAAAAGGTTACGGCGATAAAACCATCCTTGAAATCGCCCGGGAGATGTTTTCATATGCCGATGGCTGCGCCATGAGCGCAAAAAAAGACGGCATAGTCAATATCGGCGGTTTCCTGGCCATGAACGACGATACCCTGGCCATGCACGCCCGCAACCTGTTGATCCTGACCGAAGGCTTCCCCAGCTACGGCGGACTGGCCGGGAGAGACCTGGAAGCAATATCCGTGGGACTGCAAGAAGTATTGGATGAAAATTACCTGCGTTACCGGGTAAGGACGGCCGAATACATGGGGGAACGTTTATTGGAAGCAGGCGTCAGCATCATTCGCCCCACCGGCGGCCATGCGGTCTACATCGACGCCGCGGCCTTCTACCCCCACATCCCGGCCCACCAATTCCCCGGCCAGGCGCTGGTGTGCGAACTATATAAAAACGGCGGTATTCGCAGCGTGGAAATCGGTTCCCTCATGTTCGGGAAAACGGACAAAGTCACGGGCGATATGATCCCGGCTTCCATGGAACTGGTAAGATTGGCGTTCCCGCGGCGGGTGTATACCCAGAGCCATTTCGATTATGCCAGCGAAACCATCATCGAAACCTTTAAAGAAAGAGAAAACGCCAGGGGATTAAAAATTACCTGGGAAGCCCCCTATTTAAGGCATTTTTCCGTCCAACTGGCGCCGCTGGAATAAATGGGATAAAAAAAATAAAAGCCGCGAAGAACGCGAAGGGGCGCGAAGAAAAAACCTTCAAACAAAAGCTTTGGGAAGTCCAGAAACCTTTTCTCGAAAAGGTTTCTGGTCGTCGAAGACAACAGTTAATTATTTTTCTTTTTGCTCATGTAATCTTCGATAGCCGCCTTGATGCCCTCTTCAGCCAGGATGGAACAGTGCATTTTTTCCGGCGGCAGCCCGTCCAGGGCTTCGGCCACGGCTTTATTGGTGATAGCAAGGGCTTCCTCCACCGGTTTTCCTTTCATCATATCGATGGCCATGGAACTGGTGGCAATGGCCGCCACACAGCCAAAGGTTTCAAATTTTGCATCAGCGATGAGCCCGTTTTCGATCTTGATATAGATCCACATCACATCGCCGCATTTTTTGTTTCCAACTTTCCCGATACCGTCGGCGTTTTCGATTTTACCGTAATTTTTCGAGTTCTGGAAGTGTTCGATCACTTTTTTGCTGTACATAATTCTATACTCCTCTTTATATAGCCAAAAACTTTCATTTTTTATTGGTCCAGAAAGGCGACATGCTTCTCAGTCGCTGGACAACTACCGGCAATGTTTCCAGCAAACTGTTCACCGCGTCTTCGCTGTTGTATTTTCCCAGGCTTATGCGCAAACTGCCGTGGGCGTCTTCATGCTTCAGACCGATGGCCAGCAGCACATGGGAAGGGTCGAGGGATTTGGAAGAACAAGCGGAGCCGGAAGAGAGCGCAAACCCATGCCCGTCCAGCAGGGCCAGGATAGATTCGCCTTCGATGTGCCTGATGGATACATTCAGGGTATTGTAAAGCCCGTTTTCCGGGTCGCCATTTACCAGCACATCGGGGATGGTTTCAAGGATCACTTTTTTGAGCCGGTCCCTCAGGGGTCTTAATTTTTTTTCTTCCTCCCGCATTTCCGCCAGGGCGATTTCCGCGGCTTTTCCTATGCCCACGATGCCCGTAACGTTCTCAGTGCCGGCGCGAAGACCATGCTCATGCCCGCCGCCAAATAACAGCGGATCTATTTTGACGCCTTTCTTAATATACAGGACCCCCATGCCTTTGGGGCCGTATATCTTATGAGAAGAAAAGCTCAACATATCCACGCCCAGGTCTTTTACATCCACCGGGATTTTCCCGGTGCTCTGCACGGCGTCGGTATGAAAATAGACGCCCCGGCTGTGGGCGATTTCTGCCAATGCTTTGAGGGGCTGGAGCGTACCGATTTCATTATTGGCGTGCATGATGGTGACCAGGATGGTAGTGTCGTTGATGCTATCTTTCAATTCTTTCGGGCTTACATAGCCTTTTTCATCCACCGGCAGATAGGTGACTTCAAAACCCTTTTTTTTGGCCAGGAACTGGCAGGTTTTCAAAACAGCGGGGTGTTCGATGGCAGAGGTAATAATATGATTCCCCTTTTCCTTATACATAGAGGCGACGCCCTGGATGGCCAGGTTATCGGATTCGGTGCCCCCGGAGGTAAAGAAAATCTCATCGGGCCGGGCGTTAAGCAATTTCGCCGCCTGTTCCCTGGCGACTTCTATGGCCTGAAGGGCTTCCCCGGCTTGGCTGTAGAAGGATGAGGGATTATGGAAGTTTTCAGTGAAAAAGGGCCGCATTGCTTCTACTACCCTGGGGTCCACCGGTGTTGTCGCATTATAGTCGAAATAGTTTTTTAACTCCATTTTATCCTCCAGTCAACAATATAACCAATTCAGTGTCGTTTGTCAACTGCTTTAATGTAATTAATTTATTTTAATCCGCATCAAACCGACCACTGGAGTATCCAACAAATTATTAAAGTAGATTGTACCCTTTTCCGAAGAAAAAATCAACCGTGCCTAAACTTATCTCCTGGCGCGGCGCGAAAGGGAAAGAACTCGGTAGCGACCCCTTTTTGTATTTTTAAAACCGAGACCGAGACGGAAAATTTCAGGCATATAATATTCTTCGTTTTCTCTTAGTATTACACCATTGGTTTCCAGGATGTTGATGTCCTCTATTCCCAATTTGACTTCCTCGCGGGTAAAGGGGATTACTTTCGCATCGATATCTGTGTCATTTTTAAGTTTGTCCAGGATCGCTCCCAAAGGAGGGTTTTCCAACATAATCTCCCCTATTTTTTTCTTACTGCATTCCTCGATTGAATTTCGGATTGCCAGCGGCGCCAGGATGCGATCCATCCAGAAGTTATCCTGGATGGAATCCCTTGCCGATTTCTGCAACAAGCGGACGATATCCCTGGCTTGAACCTGGCCGTTAAGATCGGATAGTACGGAAATAACCCAATCAGCGGTTCGGGCTTCTTTTCCCTGGTCCTGGCCGAGCTTTCTACCCCAAAGTTGCACAGATAGATCAACCAGTGCAGGTATTTCCATATCTTGCAGGGATTTCACCTCAATTTCAGGCAGCACACCCGATTCCCTTGATATCCAGGCCACCAGCCTCAAAACTTCTTCTTCATCCCATTTCAGTGCATATGGTGAGTATCTTTTCGTCAACTGCTCAAAATTTTGTTTTATCGCATTCATGACCATGTCGCGACGGGCAAAAACAAGTAGTCCAATCTGCCTGGAAGGCTGTTGCTCCAGCCATTCCGGTACATCCTGGAGTAATGAACGAAGGGCGGTTTGTTCGTTTTCCCTGGATGAGAGGTTTTGAAAGAAATCTTCCAATCCGTCGAATATAGCAACGATAAACTGTTTTTTATTTTTAAGGAAATCGTTGAAATTTCTCCCGGCGCTTTCCTTGCCGGCTTCGAAGCCGCAGCTCCAGGCGATGGTATTCAACCAGCAATCTCTCCACTGGCCTTCGTGGAGCTCCTTAGTTAAATTGTCCCGTAAATAATGCTTGATTTCCTGGCTACCTGACGATGGCCCCTGTGCTAATTTTTTAGTTAATTCGAGCTTTTTGCTTTCTATTCCTTCTATATCAATGATATTCACGCCATACAATACCGGGCAAACAGCGGCGTCGATATTTACATCCGAATCTACTGCATCCTTGACGAAACGCTGCCAGGTTGTTCTCCTGACTATCTGGAGATATGTGTATGTTTTTCCTGCGCCTTTAGCGCCCACAATGACGGCAATGGGTACTTTATTCCTATAATCCGAAGCCAGGTTGCGCAGCGGGGAAATGGTCAGGAATTTTTCCATACCGCTGGTTTCAGCAACGATAAGTTTGTCAGAAAAATCAGCCAATTTTTTTCGTTTGTCTTTCAGCTTACTTTCAGTTATTCCCGGGAGTTGGGAACTACTTTTATAACTTGCTAACGGGAGCCAATTCTTCAATTGGTTCAATATACCTTCCAACCTGGTGTCCTGGATAATCTGCATCACATCATTCCAATTTCCGGGTAGAACGATTAATTTTTGATTGAAAACCGAATGTAATAAGATTGGCACCACAGGTTCCTCATCTTGTTCATTCTCCAAAATATTTGCCGCCGCGAATAATTTGGGCTCTATGTCCGGTAAAAGTTCTTTTTTTGTTAACTCATAGTCAGGGATATGGGTAATAATAATCGAAGGTTGAGTATAATTGCTTTTCCCGTTGTTTTTTAATTCGCTTAAGATTTGTAACAGTTGGCATGTGCCTTCTATGGACTGGGCACTGAGAGAGGTAACGATGACTTTATAAACACGCGGATCAAGGAGAAGCCCGGTGGAAAGTTCGGATAGACCGGCTCTCAGGTCTATTATTACCGCATCTACCTCCAGTTTTCTACCCAGTTCGGCAAGGATTGTAGTCAAAATATAAGGGTTTTTTGAAAATTTGATTAAATGTTCTGGTTTAATTTCGAGGGAGCTAAAGTGAGAAACAGCCCTAAAAGCCGGTAATACATAAATTCCATCCAGGAGCATATCTTTTATTCGTTCCACCGCCAATTCGATGCTTTCCCCTGCTTCCGGGTCCGGATCGCCATGGGTAAGCGCCAACAAATCGACAAAAGAAATTTCCGGTTTGGAAATCCTTGAATAAAGCAACCAGGTTAACCCGGGCGCTTCGAGATCGCCGTCTACCAGGAGAACGCGATTCTTTTTACTTTTATCTTGAGTCAACGATCGGGCAAACGCCAGCGCATGGAGCGTACGCCCCACCCCCCCTTTAAATGAATGGAAAGCCACCACCGGCGGATATTCCGGCGGGAGTGAAGAAGGGTATTCGGGCTCATAGGGCTTAAAAACCACTGAAGGTCTTGCCAGGCTGGGCATAGTCCGGGGCTTCTTCGGCTCCTCATCCGTTTCTTCCAGTATCACTTGCATGAGTCTTTGTTTATTACCGGCGCTTTCCAGGATTAGACACAATTTTTCCAGATCGAACCTGGGAGCGAATTGTTCGGCCAGCCACTCTTTGGCTGACGGTACTGTATTTTCCCGGATGCCCAGCGATAATCCATCCCAATAGGCCCGGGCCCACACTAACCACTCCGGCCAATCGTTTTCTTTTTGCTTTCGCAGTAATATGTCTTCGACATCGATCCAGGTATATAAACGTACATCGGATGGAATCATTTTAGATACGCTCCTCTATCAAACTTCTAACGGTTTCTAACCACCGGATAAGCTTTTCCTGATCATTCTGATCTATTTCGATGCCGTAGCGCCAGGCTTGATGTACCTGACCGACATCATAATGCTCTTGCTTATTATTCCTCGTTAGTTTAAATTCCGGGCATGGTCCGCTTACACTTGCAGGTAAATAAAGCTTTTGAACCCAATTCGATAAATTATGACTTTTAGTGAGCTTTTCATCGGCTATTTTCTCGGTAGTAAGAATATTGTTCCATCTCAAGTAAATGGATTTTAGTCCCGATTCGACGGCATAGAACAACAGTAGATTATAAGATATCGAATCCTTATCGACGCTCGCGTTTGAATGAACAAAAAAAGCTCTTTTTAATTCATTAAATCCAGCATGTATCATTTTGTATCCTATATTAATCCTACCTATTCAGTGATTTCTATCCAATAATAAAGAATTTCCGGAAAGAAGTCAACCCCCGGAGAAAATTTTTAAAACCGGCAAAAAAGCCTTGACAAAAAAATCCGAAACCACTATATTTTCCATGAACAATTTAATTAAATGATTTAGGAGGATACAATGATAAAGAATAAAATGCAAGATGCATTCAACAAGCAAATCGGTGAAGAGATATATTCATCGTACCTTTACCTGTCCATGGCCGCTTATTTTGAAACCATCAATCTCAAGGGATTTTCCCACTGGATGAAGTGCCAGGCGCAGGAAGAGATGTTCCATGCCATGAGGTTCTTCACTCATATCCTTGAGAGAGGCGGCGCGGTGGCGCTTCCCCGTATCGAGGAACCCAAGAGGAAATGGGAATCGTCATTAAATATCTTTCAAGATGGGCTGGTTCACGAGGAACATATCACCGACTGTATCCATAAACTGATGGACCAGGCCGTAGATGAGAAAGACTATGCGGCCCAGAATTTATTGAAGTGGTTTGTAAACGAGCAAGTGGAAGAAGAAGACAATTTCACGGAGATGGTGGCAAAATTAAAAATGATCGGCGGCGACCAACCGTCTTTGCTGCTGCAGGACAAGGAAATGGCGGCGCGGATGCCGGGCATCAATCCCTACGTGGGTACGATTCCCGCGGGAACCGCTGCATAATAAATAACCAGGAGATAATGAAATGAGCGAGGTATCGAGCGAGATCAAAAAAATTACCTTTATGAATGTCGATGAAGTGCTGGACTTTGCCGTTAAAAGCGAGGAAAACGCCAACCGGTTTTACGCGGAATGGGCCAAAAGGCTGTCCGGTAAACCAATTCAACAGGTCTTTGAAGAATTGGCCGCCGAAGAGTTAAAACATAAAGAGTTTCTATTGGGGGTGAAAAAGGGACACGCTTTAACCCCTTCGAAAAATGAAATCACGGATCTTAAAATTTCCGACTACATCATCGATGTCAAAGCGACATTAGATATGGATTACCAGGATGCCCTGGTGGTGGCCATGCACCGTGAAAAAATCGCTTTTAGACTGTATAGTAACCTGTCGGATCTGAGTACCGATGAGAATATGAAATCCACTTTCAAGATGCTGGCTCAGGAAGAGGCCAAGCATAAATTGCGCCTTGAAATGATCTACGACGACGATATCCTGAAAGAGAATTAATAAGCGGGTATAAGTTCCCTGGCGGCCTTTGCCGGGCAGTAAGGATCGAAACGGATCAATGCCAATTCCGGGCCGTCGTGGGCGGCGTTGAAAGATTCCGTACGGTCGAACTGATCCCGCCATGACCCGGTAAGGCGAGTGGATTCATGGACATGGCCGTGGAGTGTTATCAAGGGGCGCCGTTCTTCGATGAACCGCTGTATGGCAATACTGCCGATATGCACGTCCAGGGGAACATGATCGATCATTTTCCCGTCCAGGGCCGCGCGGTCCAGCCTGGATTTATACGGGGGCGCGTGAAAGAGAAAAATCGCATTTTCAAGATTTTTTTCCGACGTTAAAGTTTCCAGGTCTTCGGTAATGGTGGCCCATTTTAATTGCTGTTCCGGGACCGGTACGGAGAGGATTCCTTCGTCGGGGGCTGTGCAGCCGGGGTCCACGTAGCGGGAGACATCGAATCGTTCCCAGTCTTTTAAACGGAAAGGGCTTGGGGGGATGTAGGAATACCCGTAAACAGTAAAATCTCCCCAGGGGATACAGCGGTTATGGCAGTATTGCCACAGGCCTTGCGAGGCGACGTCCAGTATAGCGGCTTCTTCCATGCGGCCGTCGTCGTTGCCCAGGATGACGAATATCTTTGGATATCTCTCTCCCAGGGTTTCCTTTATTTTTTTCAGTTCTCTTGCCAGGAATCCGTTAATAAAATCGGTATGGGAGATATCCAGGGAGGGGGCCGCCAGTTTTTTTAACGGGGAAGGCAACAGGTCGCCGCCGATGAAGAGTGCGTCCGGGAGTTCTTCCAGCACCTGTTTAAAGAGCGCCCGGTACCTGTCTATGCCGCCGTGCAGGTCTGAGACAAAGAAACAGTTCATGTTCAACATAATATTTAATAATATCACTAATCAAAAATTTTTCAAGGGTCCAGGGCCCCGCGGCGCGGGGAGCCTATTAACAATGCCCATGGTGTGGCAGAATACCAGGAAGCTGATTCCCTCTGTATATCCGCATGTAGGTCCCCCCTGCCAGGGGGCAAAAAAGCCCCCTGGCCGCCGGAGGCATAAATAAAAATTTCCTAACCCCTGGACAAAAAGAAGGAAATCATATAAATTATAAGGCAGGAGTATGGCCCATGACAGAAAGAAAACCTGCAGGTGCGAATGAGAACCCGTTGAAACCCGGGGAGTTCAACCGCTTTATCAGTGCTGCCGCCGGATTATTCTGGCGGATGAGAATCAATGAGAAAAAGATCGAATTTCTAAATCACACGGCAATTAACGGCCTGGCCGGGAACAACGACGTAGAGAAACTGCTTCAAAACCTTGTTTGGGCGCAGGAGGTCGTAGCGGAAGAGGATTTTTTTCGGTTCAAATTGTTTATAATCTCCATGCGTGAAGGCAAAGAGGCCTCAGTTATTTTCAGGGTCCGGGATAAACAGGAGAAACAGCCCGGCTGCTGGTGGTTAAGGATCGTGGGCGCCCCGGGGGGCGTGGAACCGTCCTTCTACTACGGCCACATCCGGGACATCACCCAGGACGTGGATTTTGCAAGTCACCTCATGGAAAAAGACCTTGAACGTCAGACCATGATCGAATCCGAAAATCTCCCGATTATGCTGGTGGACCTGGAAACCGGGGCGGTTATTTCCCGCAACACGCTTGCTTACGAACTGTTCGGTTATACATACCGGGAATTCATCAGCATCAAATTCCAGGCCCTCTATTCCGGCGAGCAGAAATCCCATGTCGCCGGTATATTCGAAACCTGTTCCCTGGAAGGTCATTGGGAGGGCAACCTGCCCCTGGTTAAAAAAGGTAATATTCCTATCCAGGCGTCTGTTAAAATAAGACGGCTGTCCCTCAGGGGCCGGAACCTGTTGAAAATCTCGATTCACCAACACAACGTCGCAGAGAAAAAAGTCTCGGACTCCCTTCTGCTGCCCTCAGATAGGGACCAATTCATGCAATCCCTGCTGACCGCCATGGGAAAGAAATATGGCATGGAAGAGATACTGGATACCCTGCTGGAGCATCAACTGGGCGGCCCCCTATTCGATGCGGTCATGTATGCGGATGTTTACGTAAAAAAGCATAAGGTGATCGTTTACGCTCGCGGAAAAGGGGGGGAGGTCTTTGCCACTTTAAAACCCGGCGCTGCCTTTGATTTTGAAGGCACTGTCTCGCAGGCTATCTGGGAGAACCGGCTGGATTTTCTCATCTTAGGAGATACGTTGGAGAGCACCAAACCCATCGACTGGGCGCTTTTTATCCCGCACGGAGTCCGTTCCTATTTTGTCAAACCCTTTTTTCACGGGGATCAGTTAAGAACCCTGCTGCTTTTTTGTTCCACTCAGCCGAACCGGTTTTCCGAGGAAGATATGGATATATATGAGCTCTATTATCCTGCTTTTTTAAAAGGGTTGAAAAATTGGCGGAAAAAGAAATAAAATTCCCGGCGCTTCTTTAGCGAATCAATTCCCGGCTGGCTTTTTCCAGGCAGTAAGGATCAAAACGTATCAGCGACAATTCCGGCCCGTCATGGGAAGCATTAAAAGAAATGGTTTGCCGGAACGTATCTTTCCAGGAACCGGTAATGCGGGTGGATTCATGGATATGGCCGTGGAGGGTAAGCAGGGGCTGCCGTTTTTCGATAAAGCGTAGAATAGCGGCGCTACCCACATGGACATCCACCTGCAAGTCATTAATTCGCCGGCCGTCCAGGCCGGCGCGGTCCAGTTTGCTCCGGTGGGGCGGCGAATGGAACAGGAAAATCGATTTTTCCAGGCTTTCATTGCCGGTTAGTTTCTTCAAGTCGTGTTCGATGGTGGCGCTGCGCAATTCATTCTCATTCACCCGGACGGTAAAGACCGCCAGCTCATGATTCGGTGCAATGCATCCCGGTCTCACATAATCGGTGACGTCGAAGCGTTCCCAGTCCTTTAAGCGGAACGGCGTCGGCGGAACATAGGCGTACCCGTACACCGTGAAATCGCCCCACTGGATGCGTTGGAAGTGGCAGTAGGTCCACACCCCTTTTTTTTCCGCTTCCCACATGGCTATTTCCGCCATTTTGCCGTCATCGTTGCCCAGGATCACGAACACGCGGGGATAGGATTCTCCCAGGGATTCTTTGACCCGTTTCAATTCTTTGACCAGGAAATCCATGATAAAATCCTGATGAAACGTACCCACGCCCCGTTCAGACCGGAAGGGAGAAGGCAGCAGGTCGCCGCCGATAAACAGGGCATCCGGCCGTTCTTGAATCATCCTATCGAAGAGTTTTTGGTATCGTTCGATCCTGCCGTGCAGATCGGAAACAAAGAAGCAATTCAAACGTTTTCCTGTAGAAATGACCGTACTCCTTTCGGTAAATGAATTTAAGTAATAATATACCATCGAACGCCGGCAAATGCAATGCCCCCTGATCCGGATCAGTGTCTGCCCAAATTAAAATTTCTATTTTATAGGTCGAAATGAGAATTGCTGGAATTAACGCCAAATGGTTGTAATAAAAAAAAAAATTATTTTCATACCGAAAATACAACTTTCGATGTATTGACAAATACATTACATCAAACTAGACTGTACTCACAATGCGATATATTACCTTTTTTCGATCCGTATTTAATGTTAAATTCAAAAATAAGGAGGATTCACAAATGAAAAAACAGGGAAGTAAAGCTTTATTTACTTTAACACTGGTTTTTGTGGTGTGCTGCTTAATGGCTTCAAGCGTATGGGCAGCCAAAAAAATCGATTTTCTCTCAAGCAATGCCCCCGGGTATATCCATAAGATGAATACCCAGGGCGGCCATGGAAACTCGGCTATGGGCGCCTTTTTCGGTTTGAGTCAAGATGAAAAATTCACCATGGTCCGGCAGAGAACGGATTTCAACAGCGTCACCCATTCCCGTTACGGGCAAATGTATAAGGGTATCCCGGTCTGGGGTATGGAAACCGTCGTAAGCAGGGACCATACAGGTCAAGTTATTAGACTCCACGGGTCCGTGGTATTGGATACACCGAAGGATATCCTTAATATCCCCGGTACATTGGACCCGCAAAGCGCATTAAAACGAATGGAAAAACAGCATAAGGCAAAAGACATCAACGCGGTATGGAACTTTAGCAACGAGAAATATGGGACGTATATTTACGTCGATAAGAAGAAAAAAGCCACACTCTGCTATGTGGTTTCCTTTTTCGCCGATAA
>JAPKZK010000108.1 GCA_026393835.1 Candidatus Aminicenantota bacterium
TTCGGTGCTTTCCGCATCCCCTAACCGGGTGACGATGCTTTTTTGTATCAAGGGCGCTTTAATCGTTCCCAGGTTGACGTTCAACACCAACCAGGTAAGATAGGAAATCTCCCGGTATGTCCACAACGTTTCTTCCGAATAGCTGCCGTCGCTGAAGCTCTTTTTACTGATTAACCCGATCTTCCAGGGCGAGGCGGACGAATAAGCGTGATAGGTGACATTTGTGTCATATACCGGGCCATCCACGGTAACGGTTCCCGTGCCGGTGTTAAGATAAGTCGGGTAGGTATAAGTCCAGGTGTTGAATGCGGCGGCGGCGGCGGTGCGCATCTTTTTCTGCGACACCACGCGGGTATCCAATGACTGGACGTAAAAATAGAACGTATGGTTCACGTAGGAATATTCGAACCGGCCCCCATAGGAAGTATTTACCGCGGTCAATTCATAGCGGTCATATAACCCGGTGTCGTATTCATAGGTGGACGCGGCAATTTCAGGCGGGTCATAGCCGGTAAGCTTATAGTAACCGCTGTTGGAGAACGTTCCCACCGTATAATCATAATAAACCAGGGTACCGGTGGTATTTTTAACAGAAATGCGGGAAAGGCAGTCCCCGGTTAGAATGAAGTTAATGGTTCTTCCCAGGCTGTCGGTAATACTTTTCATTTCCGGCAGGCTGCCGCTTTGATACATTACGGAAATCGTATGGCCGTAGGAATTTTCAATCGACGTCACCACCCGGACCGATTCGCTGATTCCCTGGATGACAATGGTTTTGGAAAGACCGAAGGTCCAGACTGTACCGTCTTTAAAATAAAGCTTGTAGTTGGTTTTATCGTACCTTAAAAAATCGCGGGTGTAGTAATAGGAATCGGAGTTATTGGGGTAAGCGGTTTCAAAGCGGCCATCGGGGAATTCGATCACCGGTTCGGTGGACAGGTAGTTATGGACGATGCCCATATGCATGGACCAGCCCATGCCCACCCAGGAATAAGGGTCCTGCTGCATGATGCCCACCCAGGAATAAGGGTCCTGCTGCATGCCCCAGGCGCTGCCGGGCAGGCGGTCTTTCTGGATTTTAGAGTTGTAGACCCGCCAGACCACCGTATCGAAACCATTGGGACCCGGCAGCCGGATATCTTGAAACCGTAAGGTTAGATTACCGGTAAAGAGGTCGATGTTTTCTTCCGGGACGGCACCGTGGAGGCCGTGTTCCGGGATAATGCCGATGCGGTCGTAGATGCCGCTGACCCCGTACAAAGGCAGAGTGGACAGGGCTGCCGCAATTCCCAAAAAAAATGCCGCCGCCGGTAATAAAGACAAAATTCCCTGGATATTTTTGACTTTGATCATGATTGAAACTCCTAGAAAGGTAAAATGTTAAGTGAAAGTTACAGACTTTTACAATTGATTCATTTGAATTTGCATTTTATATTGAAATCGCATTGAAGTCAATAGTTGGGTATAGGAATTCTTGTAATTGATACAGACTTTTTTGAATCATTAATATGAATGTGCATACGAACCTATCCCTGGAATATTCTTTCCCGACGTTTGCACGGTCAAACGCGAGGCCTGCGCGGTCATACCAGGGGCTTGCAAGCACAAATGAGGACCATGCATATATATTTACGGCCTTTACGGATTCCGGCACACCCCTTGAATGTGCAAAGACTGGTGTTGTAATAGCTCTAATACACCGCTGGCACTTGCAAATGGTGCCCTTGCACATGCAAACGGCGCCTTCGCATGTGCAAACAGCGCCCTTGCACGTGCAAACGGCGCCCTCGCACGTGCAAATGGTCCACTTGCACGTGCAAACTCTGCACCATAAAGTTTTTATATATCTATTTATAAACCGTATGAGTCAAAGAAAACTCCCATTATACTCTGACACATTACAGCTTCGGAGCCGGAAAGTGTCCGGGACGGACTTTTCTGGTACGGTTCTACAAAATGGCCCCCCGCGCCGCGCGCCGCGCGCCCACGTAATGGGAAGATAAAAAAAAATTTTTTTTATCTTTCCTATTGAAATTAAATAAAAAATATTATATTATATTGTCAACTCTCTGAGGGATAAGAGAGGACGTAGAGATATTATGTCTCTCGAAAATCTTGCCCATTTTCTTTCTTATCCCTCAGAACCCTCCCCCCGGACGACCCAATGACCAATGACCAATGACCAATGACCAATGACCAATGACCAATGACCAATGACCAATGACCAATGACCAATGACCAATGACCCCTTATCTTCAACGTTTCCATTAATCGCCCAGGGCCTGGAGAACATCTTTTTTGAATTTGGGGTTCACTGCTGCGCCGCACTTTTCCGCTTTTTCAAGGTAGAACAGGGCCTCCTTGTATCTCCTGCCCATGAAATTCAGATTGGCCAGGTTGTTATAGGCGTTTCCAAAGGCGGGGTTTACGCGCACGGCTTCCAGGTACTGGGCGTACGCACCATTGTACTTCTTCAATTTAAAGAGAATATTGCCGTGAAGAAAATAAAAATTTGCCGCCATTTCCGGGGCAGTGGGGATGGTGTTTTTAATCTTTTCATCCGCTTCCCTGAGTTCCAATTCCGCCCCGGATTGCTGCCCTTCAAGGTCCATTTGCTCGGCTATTTGCTCCTCCGGGGTCCTGGCTTTATAATTCTTCGCGGCAATAATGTCCTTGATATCTCTTATCTTTTCTTCCAATCCCATTTTCTCCTGCCTCAGCATATCCAGGTACTGCAGTTGGAACTTGACCCAATAATCGGAGATGAACTCATAGTCTTCCTTTGCTTTTTCAACCAGGGCCAGGGCCGTTACATAATCCTTCCTATAATAATACAATTGAGACAGGTAATAACGGGCATAGGAAAATTTGGGGAATATCTCCAGGCAATCTTTAAAGGCTTTCTCCGCCCTGTCGTAACTTTCCCCGGCCAGCAGTTGTTTTCCCCTTTCGTAAAGCTGCCTGGCCATTTTGAATTTTGACGTCTCGCCCTCTTCCATGGTGAAGCGCTGCTGCGCAGGTAAGACTTGCACGGCCGTGAATAATAAAAATAAGATCAATTCTTTCTTCTTCATGGCAACCTCCGGGTACACTTGTTTTTTTGCATTTCATACCATATAATATTCCATATAATATATTATATAATACGTGATGGGAAAAAAATATGGAAGTTTTTTTAAAAATGTTTTTCCCAATGGGCCTCTTAAAAACGTATAAGCAGGTGTGAAAATGCAAATGAAAAAGCCGCTTCTTATATTGCTCCCGGCGCTGTTTCTTTTATTGGCCGGGGGCCTCCCGGCGAACCCCCAGGAAGAAAAGGGGAACCGGGAAATCCAGGAAGAATATGTTGAAGTAATCAATGCCGAGGTGATTGTGCGGGCCTTGAAAAAAGAACAGTTGGTGGGCGGCTTGCAAAAGAGTGATTTTACCCTCTATGAGAACGGGAAAAAACAAGAAATTACCAGTTTTCAGGAAGTGAAACGAAAAATCGGCGCCGAAAAGGCCGAAACCGCCGAATCGCCCGATGCCGCTGCGCCGGGGGCGCGTATTTTCCTTTTTTACTTCTGGGTCTCCGAACCGGAACCCCAGCTCAAGGAGACGCTGGACTTCTTTTTCAAACGGGTTTACCGCGAGGGCGATTATGTGTTACTGGTAACCGGGAACCGGGTGTTCAAAATTACCCGGCCGGACCAGGTCCCGCAAGCGCTGTCGGAGGTGAAAAGTAAGCTGGACGAAGTAACCGGGTACGCGCGAATGGACCGCGCGGCGTTTGTAAATAGTATGGAAAACCTACTGGGGAACCTGGAAGAACAATTGCCCCGGGTGAACGATGGGGCCGCGCCGGGGGCGCAAACCGGGTCCGCCGCCGGAAGAAACGTATTGGAACAATTTGCGGCAAACTATAAACGCCTGTGGGATGAATATAAAACGAAACGTATTAATTTGAATGTCGATAAGTTAAAGGCCATTGCCGAGTCTTTAAAGGGGCTGGAGTTCGAAAAATGGGGACTGGTTTTTTTTCAACCCGACCTGGTTCCCCAATTGGATACCGATAGGTTCATCCGGGAAAAACAGGACGCCCTGGCAGACTATACTGAGCTCCAAAAAACTTTTGCCGCGATTTCCAGGGAGATCGATAAACCCGCGGGTTCATTGGCCATACTGGAAGAAATTCGCCGGGCTTTCCTGGACGCCAATGCCACGTTTCATCTCTTGCTTTCCAACATGGCCCCGCCAGACCGGTTGAATTCGCGGTTTTTAAAATTAGATCATGTTTATTCCGATTGGCAAGAGGTTTTCAGGAATATCAGCCGGTCCACCGGCGGCGCGGTGATCGAGGGCAATAAACCGGACAAATCCCTGGCCCGCGCCATGGAGAAAGTAGATATCTATTACCGGTTAACCTATCAACCCCCAAAAGAGGGGCAGAGGACCAGGGACATCGAGGTTAAAACCGCGCTAAAGCGCATCAACCTGGTATACAACCGGGAGATGATTTTAAAGGAGACCGATAATATCGCCATCGACCGTTTTTCCTTTACACCGGCGCCGGCTAATGCCACCCTGGAATTTACTTTAAAAAATTACCGGCAGCTTTACGACGGTTACCAGGTGTACGGGAACATCCGGGTCAAGGTCTCGGCCGTGGACGAACAAGGCGAGATAATATCCTTTGAGCGGGTATTTGAACCCGAGGACGCGGCAATAGTTCCTTCGCTGAAGCTGAATTTCCCACACGGCGGTAAATATACCTTGATCGTGGAAGCCCTGGATCGACAAACCGGTAAATCCGCGGCCTTTAGCCGGAAAATAGAGACCGTGTTAGACAACCGGGAGGAGGGGGAACCGGTTTTAATGATCCCGGCCCATGAAAAAACCGGGGCCGTCGATAAAAAGAATAACCTGGACGCCCTCCTGGAAAAAACAGCCGATTACTGCGAAAAATTAAAGCAAGCGACATTCTATTTTACCTGCCGGGAAGAGATTTCCGATATCTATTTTATTAAAGGAAAAGAGATTAAGAACGACTTTTACCGCCATGAGTACCAGATTATCATGGATGAAAAGGGGAGAATGTCCGAAGAACGGAAGGAAATCGCCAAAGACGGGAAGGGGAAGGGCGACGATGGTTTGGTATTGACTAATTTCTTCTCTAATTATCCTTTCCTGATGCCGGGCGCCTTGATGGACCGGGAGAACCGAAAAAAATACCTGTACCGATTACTGGCAAAAGAGAAGGTGGGGGAAGTGGAAACGTTCAAGATTAATGTTGAACCCAAGAACCCGGCGAACCCGGCGGGGGGGATTATCAACCACGGCGTGGTGTGGGTGGATGAGCAAGACGGTTCGGTAGTGAAAATCGAATTGGACCCGCGGTCGCTGAGGGGCATCGATGTGCTGCAAGAGACGGCCAGGAAAAAGGGGGCCGGTCTCAAGGTTGTGGATATCCATTGGTATGAGGTTCAGAGTAATAATATCCGCTTCCCCAGCCGGACGGAGATCAGCGAAGTTAAACTAGCGGCGCAAGAAGAACTGGAAAACTCCAGGACTGTTTTTACATATAAAGATTACCGGTTTTTCAAAGTAAATGTGAATGTGGTCGACAGCGGCAATGAGTAGAGACAAACAACGGCTGCCCCTGTTTTTTTTGCTAATTGCTAAAGTAAGGGGCGGCCGTTGTCGTTGTTAATTATCTATTATTGGTTGTAAATTTTCGGATTAACGGCAATGGTAACATTCTTTTTACTCAATGTACCATCCGGATTTTTCATGATGAATACCAGGTTGAATTCACCCAGGAAAGCCGGACCCGGCAACCAGTAGAACATTCCCTTATCGGTATCGAGGGTAGAACCCACCGGTAACGGTTTGTATTTCCCGCCCACCGCCTGGAAACCGGCATAGAGGTTGGGGAGTTGCAATTCCACCCGTTCCAGTTCGTGGATATCGATCCTGGGGGTGAGTTCGGGGGCCATGGGGGCATCCTGGAATGGTACATCGTCGCGGTACCCTTTTTTAAACAGGACCGGGGCCGTGACGGCAGTGGGAATAGAATCCATCAGGGCAGGTGTGGGCTGGAAAGGCTGAGGCGCGGCTTTTTGGTATTCAAGTCCGGCGCTGTTGGTAAGGGTATTTGAAACGGAAAAGAACCGGCTGCCGATCCCGTCGGCATTGCCGGCATTATCCGTTGCGATCCAGAAAATCACATGGAGGCCGTTGGATAAACCGTAGGTATTGAGTTTGTAGTAGGCCAGGGCGCCGTTGCTGTTGGGATAACCCGGGAAAAGGCCGGCGATATCGGCGCGATAAACATTATAAGTCGCATTGCCTTTTTTCGAGCTGTCAACGTATACCTCGATAGTGGAGCCGTTAATGGGAATAATATTGGGCGTTGGGGTCAACACCCAACCGACGTTTCGATATTGGCCCCCGGAGGCGACGCCGCCCGGTGTGGGGGTATCGATGGCGCCAAAGGGTTTAACCGCATGGGCATTATCGCAGTAAATGGTGGCGACGCCCAGGTCCGTTGATTTGCCATAACCGTCCGAAGCAATGGCATGAAGTACAAAAGTACCGTTGCCGCCGCCGGGTAAGAAATTAGTCAACATCATATAACCCCAACCGGCCCTGGACTTCAGGGGGTAATAGGGGTATGCCGCGGCGATATCCGGGCGGGCGCCGTCTACAAAAGTGGCGTCCCCGATATAAACCAGGTTGCTTCCCTCTTCGCGGTATATTTTTACGGAAGACACGCCGGTGTCATCCAATGCCCAACCGGTTACGGCAACGCTGCTGGCTACGGTGGAACCGTCCACGGGCGTCGAAAAAGCGCCGAAAGGATATTCCCCATCCGTCGTGTCGGTCAGTGCTTCATAGAAAAAGAGACCTGCCATATAACCGCCGGCAGATTCGCTGTATTGGGCAAATTGGAAAGTTAGGGAAAAAGGTTCGCTGGTATGGGGATATACGGCGCGTGGATCGGTGTTGTAAGTTGCGCCGTCGACATCGGCAAAATACACATCCAACACATAACTGTTGGTAGGGTCCAGCGCGGCCATGAACACCTTGGTGCCATACGCGACGTAGAAAGCGCTGTGATTCTCCACTTCCCCGGAAAAATTCAAATAACCGTTATTACTTCCATAATAAACGGGATTTATATCCAGGTCTGCATACGTCAGGTAATAGTCGTAAGGATCATCGGTGATAGTGTAGTTGAGGTTATATGCACTGGCGAAAGGGATGTTGGTCCTGACGCTGAAAAAGCCATATTGATTGGGCCTTAGGGCATTGGTGTAGGCCCCGCCTACGGCCAATTCGACATTACTCCCGCCCCACACATGGGTCTCGGCGCTCCCGATGTAGAAACCTCCACTGTTATAGACGTCGATTTCGACCTTTACAAAGGTCGCACCCGTGGTGCCGGTATTTTGACAGGCCCCGGACCAGACAAGGTTACCGCTGTAATCGGAGCGCCAGGAAGCGGAATCTTCCACAAATTCAACCCAGGTGTACTGGGGTTTGTCGCTTTTGACAGTCCGGGCCGCGGCCCTTTGTTTGGCATGTTTTTGCGCTTGCAATTTATTGACCCTGAGGTACTCTTCCTTCTGTATTTGATCCTCTGTAGGGTTTATTGATAAAGCGCGCATGATATCCGTATTCGCAGGTTTATAAAGCCTATGAGGGTTCTTTTCCTGTCCCGTCAACCGGGCGGCAAAAGAAACGACTAATGCTGCTGCTAACAAAACTATGATTGTTTTTTTCATTGTTCCTCCGTTATATTTTGTGGATTCATATGGTAATATATTCCGCTTAAAAATGCAAGAAAAAAAACAGCCCACGAATGGCACGAATTAACACGAAGAAGATGGGGCATTACGATCAGTTTTCTACAATGAGATTCAAGTTTAGCGGCGCGGCTGTACCGCCTTCTTTGCCGAAAGTACCGCCGGTAATATCGGCGAAGTTAATATTACCGGACATATCTTGCAGGTTCAGGTCGCTTAGAATTTTTTCCAGGTCTTGCAGTTTGTTTTAAGCCTTGCGGTTCAGAAGAAAAGCTTCGGGGCGTCATTTTTCCTTTACAGGAATATCGTAAACAATTGAAATTGCTTTGTCAATTGGAAGTCGGAATTTGATTTTTTTTCTTTTTTGATTTAAGATACGGTTTTTACAGGAAGGATAACCATGAGCGAATATGTACAAATTATAACCACCACGGATTCCAGGGCCGCGGCCGCTAAAATTGCGGTGACGCTGGTAAAAGAAAAGTTAGCCGCCTGCGTGCAGGTTTCGGGTCCTATTTCCAGTACCTATGAGTGGAAAGGTAAAATCGAACAGGCTGAAGAATGGGTCTGCGCCGTCAAAACCCGCAAAGACCTCTACCCCAGGGTCGAAGGGCGTATAAAAGCACTGCATACCTATGAAACGCCGGAAATCATCGCCTTACCTATTACGGCAGGGAACCCCGCATACCTGGCCTGGATCGATGAGGTAACAGGTAACAAGTAACAAGTAACCCAGGAATGAGGAAAATTAAAGGGGCATTCCAATAATTTCCCCAGCATGGGGGGCGCCGCAGCCAGATTGTTTGACATAATTCGATTCTTCTGTTATTATAGCGCGATAACGAACTTAATGTAATAAATCATTTTATAATAGAATATATTTATGGAGGTCGCCATGAACCAGTCAACAACTGTTTGGCATACGCTGTCAATCGACGATGTGTATTTGCAATTGAATACCAAAGCCGCCGGTTTAGCGAGTGAAGAGGCCGCCCGCCGCCTGGTGGAATACGGTCCCAATGAACTTCAAGCCGCTAAACGCATATCGCCCTGGGCATTACTGCTGGAGCAGTTCAAGAATGTGCTGATTATTATCTTAATTATCGCAACAGCGCTATCGGCTTTCCTGGGCCACAGCGTAGAAGCAATCGCCATCTCCGTCATCGTACTATTCGCGGTATTGTTGGGTTTTGTACAGGAATTCCGGGCCGAACGGGCCATCGAAGCCCTGCGTCGCATGGCGGCGCCCACGGCAACCGTTCTCCGCGATGGGGAAGAAATCGAAATCCCGGCCCGCGAGCTTGTACCTGGCGATGTTATTCTCATGCGCGCCGGCGATAAAATCCCTGCCGATGTCCGGCTAACCCAGGCCATCAACCTGCAAATCGAAGAAGCCGCCCTCACCGGCGAATCCGTCCCGGTGGAAAAACACACCGCCCCACTGGACAGTCGCGATTTAACGCCGGGCGACCGCAAAAACATGGCTTTTGCCGGGACGGCCCCCACCTATGGACGGGGTCGCGGTGTAGTCGTTACCACCGGCATGGATACCGAGTTCGGCAAGATCGCCCGTATGCTGCAAACGGTTGAAACCGGGAGAACCCCGCTGCAGGAGAACCTGGACAAAGCGGGCCGCATGCTGGCGTTGGTCGCCTTTGCGCTTGTGGGGGTCATCGTCGTCCTCGGTCTCTTTCGCGGACAACCTTTTATCGAGATGTTGATCTTCGGCATTGCGCTGGCGGTGGCCGTGGTCCCCGAAGCCCTGCCCGCGGTAGTCACTATCTCCCTGGCCATCGGTGTGCAGCGCATGGTAAAACGTCATGCGCTTATACGCCGCCTCTCGGCAGTAGAGACGCTGGGCAGCACCTCTATTATCTGTTCCGATAAAACCGGCACCCTGACCAAAGACGAAATGACGGCACGTACCATCTTTGTGGCCGGGCAAACACTGGAAATCTCCGGCGCCGGGTATGACCCGCAGGGTAAGTTTTTCCTTGACGGCGAGGCCGTCGAAGTATTCGACCAATTGAAACAACTATTACAGGCAGGCGCGTTGGCCTCCGATACCCATATCGTTCACAGCGAGGCGGACAACCGCTGGCATGTCAAAGGCGATCCCACCGAAGGGGCGTTAGTTACGGCGGCGGCCAAAGCCGGGCTGCATAAAAGCGACCTGGACGCAGAATTCCCCCGCGTAAATGAAATCCCTTTTACCTCTGAAACCAAGCGCATGACTACATTGCACACCGGGGCCGGGGGCGTCATTGCTTATTCCAAAGGCGCGCCGGAAGTTATCCTCGACTCCTGTACGCGTTACCTGGATAAAGGTGGAGAAATTGCCCTCACCCCGGGAATTAAAACGTTGATTATTGAAGCCGCCCGTGAGATGGCCAACCAGGCGCTGCGGGTTTTGGCCGTCGCCTCGAAACCGGGCGCGGCGCTGGAAACAGCGGAATGCCAAATGACTTTCCTCGGATTAGTGGGGATGATCGATCCGCCGCGGCCCGAGGTTAGCGCCGCCATCCAGACGTGCGAGTTGGCCGGCATCAAAGTCGTGATGATAACCGGCGACCACCCGTTGACGGCGAAGGCCATCGCCCGAGAACTGGGCATCCTCAAAAATGGCCGGGCAGTGACCGGGGCAGAATTAGAGGCCATGACCGACGAGGAGTTTGAGCAAGAAGTAGAGAATATCGAAGTTTATGCCCGCGTCTCTCCCGCCCACAAATTACGGGTGGTGGCGGCCCTGCAAAAGAAAGACCATATTGCCGCCATGACCGGGGACGGGGTGAATGACGCGCCGGCGCTGAAAAAGGCCGACATCGGTATTGCCATGGGCATTACCGGCACCGATGTCACCAAAGAAGCTTCCGCCATGACGCTTACCGACGATAATTTTGCTTCCATTGTCGCCGCGGTGGAAGAGGGGCGCGGCGTCTTTGGAAATATCAAAAAGTATCTTATGTATTTAATTTCGTCCAACATCGGTGAGATCGGCCTTATGGCCGTGGCTACGTTTGCCGGGCTGCCGCTCCCTTTGAGCGCGGTTCAAATTCTGTATGTCAACCTGGCCACCGACGGACTCCCGGCGTTAGCCCTGGCCGTAGACCCACCGGAAGCCGACTTAATGCGCCGCAAACCGCGCAACCCGCGCACCGGTCTGTTTACCCGGCCGGTCATTATTCTTATGGCTATAGGGGGGCTGTGGTCAACCATCGTCAACGTCGGACTTTTTGCCTGGGAATTTAAGTTCGGCGGCTCTGTCAAACACGCCATGACCATGACATTCGTATCCCTGGTGTTAATCCAATTTTTCAAGGCTTATAACTTCCGTTCAGACCATCAATCGGCGTTGCATAAACCGTTTGCCAACAGGTGGCTAAACAGTGCGATTCTTTGGGAATTGATGTTGCTGGTCCTGATCGTTTATGTGCCCTTCCTGCAAAAACCATTCGGTACATACAGTTTGTCGTTAACCGATTGGGCCATTGTTATTTTCCTGGCCTTCACGGTTTCGCCTTTGTTGGAATTAGCAAAGTGGTTCGTGCGCCGCGGCTATTTTGGAAAGCTGAGTTAACCGACCGCAAACGTTTTTTTTAAGGGCGGTTATGGGGCAGGCAAAATAAATACCATCCATAACAATAATGGTATGGACTTGAAATCGAAAATATTATCGGTTAAAATATAGTTCATGCACTGGAGGATTTATGGCAATAGTTTTGAGGAAAAATAATGAATTATTTACATATGGGGATTACATGACCTGGCCTGATGAAGAGAGATGGGAGCTTATCGATGGCGTCCCGTATGATATGACGCCAACCCCAAATCGTTATCACCAGGATATCTCCGGGACATTACTTACTGAGATAGCACAATTTCTGAAGGATAAGAAATGTCAGGTTTACGCCGCTCCTTTCGACATCAGGTTCCCGGAAGCCAATCAAAACGAAGATGAAACCCTCACCGTGGTACAGCCGGATATTTCCGTGATCTGTGATCGCTCTAAATTGGATAGCAAAGGCTGCAAGGGGGCGCCGGATTGGATTATTGAAATTCTCTCCCCGGCCACTTCAAAGAAAGACCGGGTGATTAAATTTTATACGTATGAACGGTTCGGGGTCAAGGAGTACTGGCTGGTTTCGCCCGATGACAAAACCGTGGAAGTGTTCATCCTGGGAGAAAACGGAAAATACGGCAGACCTGAATATTATACTGAAGAAAAAATAATCCCATGTTTCACACTTGAAGGTTTAAGCATCAACCTGGCAGAGATATTTGTAGAAGAATAAGTATCGAAGGCTTATATTGTTTGAGAGAATAAAGGGACAGGCAGAGAAATACTTCAAACAGAGTATTTTAGCGTATTGTTTGCAGAAAAATAAATCGAATGGTGTACGATTTTTTGCGAATGGTGTATAGTTTTATTCGAGACGCGCATCATTTATTCCGTATTGTGTACGAACTATTTCTTATGGTGTGTAGTTTAGTGCGTGTTTCGTACGATATATTTCGAAGGGTGTACGATGTAGTTCGGAGGATGGATGATGTAATGCGAAGGATGGACGATGTCTTGCGAAGGGTGTACGATGTAGTTCGGAGGATGGATGATGTAATGCGAAGGATGGACGATGCATTTCGAAGGGTGTATGATGTAATGCGAAGGATGTACGATGTAATGCGAATGGTGTATAGTTTATTTCGATGGATGTATAATGTGATGCGATTGGCGCTTTTTTTATTTCGAATAAAGCGAAATGTAGTCCGAATGATATATTATTTATTCCCGGTCACGTGTTTATTTATGCGATTTCGGAGAAAAAGCGCCGAAAGTGGACGACAACGAATCATTCTCTCTTGCAAATCCAATGATTTTCCAGTAGAATTTGTTTTACCATAAGGAGTTCGATGATGGAGTCTATTAAAAACATTCGCATCCTGGAAAAGGAAGCCAATAAACGGGGAGACCTTTTCAACCGGCTGATGAAAGACCTGTTCCTGGTACTGGGTTACGATAATCCGCGCTTTAATATTCACAAAACGGGCCGTGAAATGGATATTGAAGCGGGCCACCGGACAGAAAAGAAACGTATGTTCGCGGAATGCAAAGCTACCAAAGAGAAATCCGGGGGCGATGATATCAACAAATTTGTCGGCGCGCTGGACGCAGAGAAAAGAAAATCCCCCGATATGGGCGTAGAGGGCTATTTTGTTTCTCTTTCGGGTTTTAAGGAATCGGCCATCGAGCAAGAGAAAGAGGCCGGTAACCGGGTAATCCTCATGGATGGGCAGCGGGTGATCGACGAATTGATCCGGGTGAAAATTATTGTGACGCCGATAAAAGCAATGGAATGCGCTGTTCACTGCGCCGCCGGACATGGGGAAAACCTAAAGGCGGATGAGTCCTTTGAACTCCTTGCCCATGATACGGGTTGGATATGGGTAATCTATTTCTTACAAAATAAACAGAAGACGCATTTTGCGCTGATCCATGCGGATGGGGAAGCCCTGGCGCAGGAACCGGCCCGGGCCGTTATTCTTTCGGACCAATTAGTGGGCGGCGACCTTCATACCCTTGAATATTTACCGCCACCCGGACATCCGTCGATATTGGATAAACAGGTGAAAGAAGCACATGAAAAATATCTCCACTACCTGGAACAGGAATGCGGCGATATTACTTTGGAAAGGATGCCGGCCGACCAGGAAGTGGGCTCACGGCGTCTCAACCTGGAAAATATTTTTGTCCCCCTGCATCTGGTAATTTCCACCGAACAGGAACAGAAGCAGGATTTGCTTGCTTCGGCCGGGGACGTACTCGACAAAGAAGCGCCGCAGAAACAGGAACGTCACCCTGTAGGCAGGGTTCTTTCGGAGTGCACACGCCTGGCCATCCTGGCCGCCCCGGGCGCGGGTAAAACCACCCTTATTAAACGGTTGGCAGTGGCCTATGCTTTCCCGGAACGGCGCGCCCTTATTGCGGATAAATTGCCTGATAAAGATTGGCTGCCGCTGCTGATCCGGTGTCGGCAACTGGGTGCGGCGGTTTCATCACCGATAAGCGATATTTTGTGCGCTATTGCAGCGCGGGCGGAGATGAATGACTGGAAAGGGGCTTTTTCCTTGCTGGTGAATCGCGCCCTGCGGAACGGTAATGTACTGCTCCTGGTGGATGGCCTGGATGAAATTTCGTATGAGGGCAGCCGGGTTGGTTTTGTCATGCAATTACGCACCTTCCTGGCCACTTATCCCAATGTCAGTGTGGTAGTGACCTCCCGTGAGGAGGGTTTTAGAATCGTGGGCGGCGCTTTAAGCGCCCAGTGCCGGCATTACCGGGTGGCGGATTTCGATAATGACGATATCAAACGGTTGACTTTAGCCTGGCACAAGGAAGTGATGGGCGATAGGCCCGAAGTACGCGAAGAAGCGGAAAAACTGGCTAAGACCATCTGCGAATCGGATCGGGTGCGGCAACTGGCAAAAAATCCCCTGCTGCTGACCACGCTCCTTTTAGTCAAGCGTTGGGTGGGGCAGCTTCCCACCAGGCGGAGTGTGCTGTATGGCAAGGCCATCGAAGTGTTATTAATGACCTGGAATGTTGAAGCCCACGCACCCATGGAACTGGATGAAGCCATCCCGCAATTGGCGTTCATCGCGTTTACCATGATGAAAGAGGGTATTCAGCGTATTTCTTTGCGGCGGTTGAACGAGGTCCTGACATTGGCGCGGGAACAAATGCCGGAGGTGCTGGGTTATACTCGTCAAAGTGTAGCGGAATTCATCAAGAGGATTGAGTACCGCAGCAGTCTGCTGATGTTAAGTGGGTATGATATTGAAAACGGTACATTGGTTCCCATGTATGAGTTCCGGCATTTAACTTTTCAGGAATATTTAACCGCGCGTGCCATTGTTGAAGGTTATTATCCCGAACGTAAAGATGACGACACCCTGCTGGGCGTCCTCAAACCTCACTTAAATGATGAAAAATGGAAAGAGGTTGTGCCCCTGGCCGCGGTATTAGCCGGTAGAAACGTGCAGCCCCTGGTTCAATATCTGATTGAACAATGTAAAAAACTAAATAAATCTCTTCAAGAGCTTTCCCCAGAGAAATCCGCATTTCTATTGGGACAATGTATTCTTGATGAAATTCAATTGGCGCCGAAATTATTGGAAGAGGCATTGGAGTGGATTGCACGACGGACAGGTTCCCCATCTTCTCTTATTCTTTCGCTATTCGGAGGTAGATATGGAAACGTACTTCTGGAAGTGATACGGGATGCGTATATAAGTTCAGATACGGATTTGCACTCCCTGGGGGGAGCATTAGGTGATATCTATTTGAGACGGATGGGGTGGATGTGGAGGGATCAAACAGAACCTGAACCACAGCTTTATGATGAGATCACGCAACTGCTGGAAAATGATAATGCGCTTCAAAAGGCAATCGGAGCTTTGGTTGTCTCGGTTTTCACCTTTTACTTTCCTCCCAAAAAGCTTTCTTCCGATTGGAAACGACTGCTAAAATCATGGGACGATGCGATTTTATCTTCTCTTTACTCAGAAATCCCCTACCTTCATTTTGCCGCCTGTTGGGCTTTTATTTTTTTGGTAGAGTCCGGTGCATGGACGCCGGGACATCACCCGGATGTTCTTTCGCGTCTGCTGGATCTCTGGAAAAATTCACCGCTTCCCGATGTTAAACGTACGGCAAGGTATGCCATTTCAGCAATGCCTATAATTGACCGGGAGTTTAAGCCGCTTCCCGAACCGGACGCCGATTCGATTCAGTTCATTGAGGAAATGTATAGTCAATATGATCTCTTTGCGAAAGAAGCTGCCTTGGTTATCGCCTTTTACTGGAAGAAACCCTGGACGGATGATGAATTGGCGGAAAAAGTTAAAGAATCTACGCTATTTGACCGAAACCAATCCCTGATGTTTAAAGTGTTGCTAAATAGCGGGACAGCGTCGGCCTCATAAGCAGGAACACTTATTGCCTGACCTGATGAATCAACAATTATTCTATTTTCTCCAGTATTTCATCGAATTTTTCGATAAATTCGCCAGGATCATCGACTTCAAGCTCCTTTTTAGGAAAGTCTTTTTTGTTTCTTGTGATAATGAAATCACATCCTGTTTGTAATGCTGAAAAATACTGGATTATATCCTCAAAATCTCTTTCCTTCATTGTTCTTGCAAGTTTCAATATCTCATAAGTCAATGATATTACTTTAAAATCCTTCAGGATTTTGTCGACAACTTTTTCTGCTTCGCTCTGTCCCTTCTGCTTTTTGACAATATAATAGACATTATTGACAGATATAGCTGAGATATACCCCTTTACGAGTTCCTTCTCCACCATACTCCAGATAATGGCTGAATTTTTATAAAAGGGTTCCCTTCCTGTAAGTACATCGAGGAGAATATTGGTATCAATGAAGATTTTCATACCGGCCGATTCTTTCCTCTACAATCATTTCTCTCAGGGATTTGTAGTCTTCATCGGTTTTTAGAATGCCGCTGATTTTCTTGACTCCCCTGGTAATCTTATGGTCGGAGGTAAGCCCCTTTTTTTTTATCATCTCTTTGATCATCTCGGGGATGGATATATTTGAGAGCTTAGCCAATCTCTGGGCAATTCGATATGTTTCATCATCAAAATTTACTGAAATCGATCTGCTGCTCATTATCTTCCTCCAGGCATCGATACTCTTGTTTTTTCATTTGTCTGGTTTTTTTGTATCTACGGTATTATTATAAATGTTTTTCTCGTTTTATTCAAGTTCGCCCAAGTTTATTTTTCTGCGCAAACCTCCGGCCCTTTGGGACATTGAACTGGATGCAGAATGATGAATGATGAATGATGAAGAAAAAGAAGCCCACATATGCCGCGAATTACCACGAATTTCCGTAGGGGCTTGATTTATCAGGCCATGTTTTAATCTTTTAAGCGTTATTTATCCGAATGGGAATTGTCCAGGGCATCCCAAAATCGATCAATCTCTTTTCTTATTTCGGCCCAAACAGAATCGCCGTTATCGATAAGTGAACTCATCAACTCTATTCTCAATTTAAATCCATATCCGCTAACAAATACATGCCTGAATCCAAGGTAGGGAGTTAGCTTTTCCACTATACTTTTTTCGAAAATAGGCAATTTCCCTTTCGGTGGGTTGAAGGATAGCTCAAGTAACTCTTTGTGCCAACTGCGACCCATGGGAACTTTTTGATAGTATATTTTACAAATTCGTTTTATTATATTCTCTACCCCGACGTAGAAATTCATTAAAAAGGTTCCTAGGGCTGCTTTTTGGACATTATCTATCTCCTTGATATCTATCTGTGTTCTGAGGGTAGACAGTTCATGAAGTGTTTGTTCTATCGCAATTATTTCATCGTAAACATCGGACTTTAACTGGTCATATTTATTTTCCATAGATCAGCCTTCCCTTTGTTAAAATACGATTGGCAAAATGTTCTCTTACATTCTCCAGGGGGACTAAATCAACTTCGCTTGAAGCTGCCCTGATGATTTCCCCGTACATTTCAAAAAACTTTTTTGGATCAACTCCTTCCACAGCAATGTCGATATCGTTTGCCGATTCGATTTCTTCAAGACAGGAACCGAAGAGAAGAACTTTCTCTGCATCATACTCTTTGCTTATCCGAATGATTTCGCGTATGTCCTTGTTAAAG
>JAPKZK010000095.1 GCA_026393835.1 Candidatus Aminicenantota bacterium
TTGGGCTCGAATTCTCTCAAGATAAGATTCTGCCGTTCACCCCATTTCGCCGTCCGCGGATTGATATCGGTTTTGGTAATATTATCCTCCACGGCCACGCCCAGGTCTTTCACATCGCACATCAACATGACCGCACAAATATGCCGCATCAAATACGCAATCCCGGAAATGGCTTCGATCTTTTCCTCGGTGGAAATATTCACTGTTTCCAGCAAATGATCTTTGATGGTGATCCAGAAAGCCGTGGAATGCATTTCCTGCTGGGGCAATTGCAGGTCCCCGGCGCCCACGTTTTCATTGGTATAGAATTTTAACTTCTTAAACCCCACTACCTGGGAAAACACATGCACATCGCCGTGGAAAAAATCGTAATTCTCGCCATTCATTTGCTCGAAAATATCCAGCACCGCTATCTTAGTATAAGTAATGGCGTCCGTATAATAATCCGCGTTGGATTTCCTGACAAAGGCTTTGCGGTTCTCATAATCGAACTCTTCCACCACGTACTGCTCCGATTCCAACATATAAACGGCTTTGGGGTGCAGGGTTTCCAGGGCGGAAGAGAAATCCACTTCAGCAATCACTTTTTCCCCTTCGGTGCGGTCTACTACCACGAAATTATCCGAGCTGACGCGGTTGATGCTCACCGCATCCGCCGGGTACCCTTGTTCCGTCCAGAACCATTTATCGTTGTTTTGAAACAATATCCTGTTTTCCGATAGGTAGTTAAGGATTTCCACCAGGTTTTCGCTGCCGAAGGATTCCGCTCTTACAAAGGGCAGTTCAAAGGCGGCGCATTTAATATGTTCGATCAGGATAGTCAGGTTGTCCGGGTTGACGCGGCCCACTTCCGGTGATTTTCCCGTAAAGTATTCCGGGTGGTTGACAATGAATTGGTCCACCGGCGAGGAAGAGGAAACCAACACGCCGATGGCTTTGCCGGCGCGCCGGCCGGCGCGGCCGATGCGCTGCCAGGTGGAAGCAATGGTGCCGGGATATCCCGCCAATACCGTGGCGTCCAGGGAGCCGATATCGATGCCCAGTTCCAGGGCATTGGTGGAAACCACGGCCTGGATTTCACCGTTTCTCAGGCCCTGTTCGATTTCCCTGCGCTTGTGGGGCAAATACCCGCCGCGGTAGCCGCGGATTCTACCGGAATCCGTGACGTTTTTTTCGAAATCGTTTTTTAAGTATTTTACCAGTACTTCGGTGATTAGCCGGGAATTGGCAAAGGTGATTACCTGGAGCCCGTTTCTTATAAGGATGCCTGCCACCTGGCGGGCGACGGCCACGTAGGAGCGCCGGATGCCCAGTTCTTTATTGACCACCGGCGGGTTGAAAAAGACCAGGAACTTATCGCCCCTGGGTGCGCCGTTTTTATCGATCACCGAAACCTTTTCCTCGATTATTTTTTCCGCCAGTTCCCCGGGGTTTGAAATAGTGGCCGAGGACATGATAAAAATGGGATTCGATCCGTAGAAACGGCAAATTCGTTTAAGGCGGCGCATGATATTTCCCATGTGGGAGCCGAACACGCCGGTATAATAATGCAGCTCGTCGATGATGACGTATTTCAGGTTTTCGAACAGGTTGACCCATTTGGTGTGGTGGGGCAGGATGCCGGAGTGGAGCATGTAGGGGTTGGTCAACACGATCTGGGCTTTTTTGCGAATGGCCTGGCGGGTGCTCTGGGGGGTATCGCCGTCATAGGTGAATAGACCCAGTTTATCGCCCATTAATTTATTCAATTCGAAAAGTTCCGCCAATTGGTCCTGGGAAAGGGCTTTGGTGGGGAAGAGGTAAAGGGAGCGCGCCGAAGGGTCGCGGGTGACGGCGTCCAGGGTGACGGCGTTGTAGATCAAAGTTTTCCCCGAGGCAGTGGGAGTCGACACCACCACGTGGTTGCCGTCCAGCACCTGTTGGATGGCCTGGGCCTGGTGGGAAAAGAGTTTATCGATGCCTTTGTCTTTATAGACTTTTTTCACTTGGTCGGCTAGTTTATCCGGGTATTCGCCGAACTCGCCGTCGAAGCGGTCGATTTTCACCACCTGGATATTGGAGGCGTCTGCGCCCCTCAGTTTTGAGATGTCATCCAGTGCTTTTTCGATTCGGTAATCATTATTGTCCGTCATGGCAAGATTATAGAACAAAGAGTGGGCAACGTCAACCGTTCCGTCACATCCTGAATCCACCGCATAATTTTATGAGCCGCGAAGAGCGCGAAGGGACGCGAAGAGAATAATAGAAAAAAACCTTTAATGAAAAGCTTTTGGAAGTCCAGAAACCTTTTCTCGAAAAGGTTTTTGGTCGTCGAAGACAATACTTGACGGTGGATTCAGGACATGCTTGGTTGGAACTGCAATATTCAATATCGAAACATTCATTCGGATAATTACGAATGGTGTTTTTTAAAATTTATTCCCGATTTTTGTTGATTTTTCTCAAAATTTAAGGTAAGATACAGGAAAACAAAAGTTTTGAGTGGAGCGTTTAAAATGCTGATTGAATTTAGTTTCGAAAATTTTCTTTCAATTAAAGATAAAATCACACTCACGCTTCTGGCTTCCAAAGATACCACCAACGATCACAGTCTCATTAAAACCCCTTCCCTTAAACCCATGCCCTTATTGAAAACCGCCGCGGTTTATGGGGCCAATGCATCCGGCAAATCCAATGTTTTAAAGGCCATCTCCTTTTTCAAACATTTCATACTTCATTCCCATAAGATGCAGCAAGGCGACGAGATCAAAATAGTCCCTTTTAAATTGGATGAAAATTGTATTGCTCAGCCCAGTCGTTTCGAAATCGTTTTTATTTTCGATAGGGTCAGGTATGCTTACGGTTTCTCGGCGGACAAACAAAAAATTCACGAAGAATATCTTTATCATTTCCCCAGGGGGAGACAGGCGGTTATTTTTGAAAGAAACGATACCCACCGGTACACCTTTACCGCGGATAAAAAGGAACAAAAAGAACTGTCTTCCCGGACGCCGCAAAACATTCTTTATCTTTCAAGCGCCACCCAGTGGAACTATCAAAAAACAGCGATTCCCTTCGAGTGGCTGAGGAAACATCTCCGGGTCGTAACCAGTCATGAGAAAATGAGTTTCCTGGGTTTTACCGCGGAAATGCTTTCTCAAAACCCCGGTATGATTGAAACAGTGAATCGATATCTCCTGGAGGCGGACCTGGGGATAAATGAGATAAAAGTTTCAAAAGAAGCGCCGCGGCAAAAGGATATGCCGTCGGCGGGTAATGGGGAGTGGCGGGAATGGCGGCATACGTTTCCCGGTACTGAGATCATTACGCTGCACACGCAGCATGTGGGCATCGATAAGCAGGGAAACGAGAAGAATCTTTTTTTCAAATTTGAAGAAGAATCCGATGGCACCCAGAAGTTTTTTTCATTATTGGGGCCTTTCATCGATGTATTAAAGAATGGATATGTGCTATTTATCGATGAATTGGAGGTCAGTTTGCATCCTCATTTGACAAAATTCCTGGTGGCTCTTTTTCACAGTCCGGTTCAGAATGCAAATGGCGCCCAGCTTATTTTCACAACGCACGATACCAATTTATTGAATCTATTGAGGAGAGACCAGGTCTGGTTTACCGAAAAGAATCCCAAAAACGGCAGTACGGATTTATATTCCTTAATGGAATTCAGTCCCCGAAAGGATCAAAACATTGAAAAAGGTTATTTGGCCGGTAGATATGGGGCCGTGCCTTTCATGGGCGGCGGAAATATTTTATGAAAAAGAAGATTGTGCTAAAACAAAGAAAGGAAAACCTGCGAAAAGAGCGCAAGCTTTTTTTGATTATTTGTGAAGGAGAAAAAACCGAAAGGTTCTACTTTAAGGAGTTCAGGGAGAGGAATAACGGGATAAGAATCGAAGTGCCTAATTGTAGTTATACAGACCCGGTTAACCTGGTGAGATTCGCCAATAAGATAAAGTCAGCGTATGATATCGATTTAAAGAGGGGTGACAGTATCTGGTGTGTATTTGATGCTGATCTGAATAATAATGATATGATTAAAAAGGCCAGGAGTGAAGCAGGAAGAGACAAAATTGAAATTGTCCTTTCAAATCCCTGTTTTGAGGTGTGGTATCTTTTGCATTTTGAATTTTCCACTGCTTTTATGAGCGCCGGGCAGGTAGTTCAAAAATTGAAAAACAGTTATATACCTCTTTATCAGAAAAACAAATCCGTTTTCGATCGATTAAAGCCATACCTTTCCCGTGCAATCGAGAATGCGCGGAGATTAAACAGTTATCACGAGAATAACCAGACCCCGATTTTGAGTACCGGGAGTAATCCTTCAACCCAGGTTTTCAAGCTCGTCCAGCAGTGGTTGTGATGGTAATCGAAAGTAAAAAGCACAAACGTGCGAAAGGTTTCGTTCAGGAAGGCATGTTTTCCGTTTGTCCATCATGGCCAGCCACGTCGTTCTTCTTCGACAGGGCGATCGTCCAGGTGAAAGGAACCGAAAAATGCCATTATAAATCCGATCAAAATTCCATAACCGCCATATTCAATGGTAAAACCGATATCCGCCGGATCGATGACGCCGAATTCGGTTTTAATCCCGGATTTATAATCGGCGAAGTATTTAAAAAGAATAAATGCCAGCGCCAGCAAGGACCCCCAGAAAGCAATGGGCCTTGCTTTTTTAAGGTCGTTGGGGTGATGAAAGTAGAAAAACGCCCCAAGAATTACTATTGCGGCGATAAATACCACCCAGTATTCGTGTCCCAGGTCATAACCGGAAAGAGTTTGCTTTACCTTTAGCTCCGGCGAGCATAAAAATTTAAGCCAGGGCAGGAAAAAGCATATGGCCGCAAGCCCAGCGCCTACTGGGACCAGGTTTCTTTTGTTATTCGGCTGCATTTCCGACATAGTTTCCTCCTTTTGTGAAATGAAATTTTATCTGAAATCATTAATTATTGCATCCTTGGTCTGCAATGTAGTATAATAGCCTTATGAAAATCCGGATATTTTTTCTATCTCAACCTGTTTCTTTTCCCGCAATCAGTGTAAACCGTGGACTATTTTCCCAGGAGGATTGAAATGGCCGTCCAATCGACAGAAGCGAATATAAATCGTATGAAATTAAAAAAAATCGAAATCAATGGTTACAAATCCATTGACAGCATAGGCCAATCCATCGAGTTCGGCGACGTAACCGTCTTACTGGGGGCGAATGGGGCCGGTAAAAGCAACCTGGTTTCTTTTTTTAAGTTGTTGAATTACATGACAACCGGCAGTCTTCAAGTGTTTATCGGGCAAGAAGGTTATGCGGATAGCTTGCTCCATTATGGCGCCAAGACCACCCCGGTCATTCGTGCAAAATTAATATTTGAAGATGAAAAGTTAAATACGGATACCTATGATTTCACACTTGCTCATGCCGGCGGCGATACATTGATTTTCACCCAGGAAAATGTGTGCTGGCGGCAAGTCCAACATCACCCTCCAAAACCGTTTGAAATTAATTTAGGCGCCGGTCACAGCGAATCGAAATTGCCCGAAAACGCGAAATTATCCCAGGAAGAAAAGAAATCAAAACCCTGTAAAATTCTATTGAATCTACTTCGGTCATGTCGCGTGTACCAGTTTCACGATACTTCCAACCTGGCAAAAATCAGGAATTTCGGTTATATAGGAGATCATGAATATCTTCGCAGCGACGCCGGGAACCTGGCTGCGTTTCTTCACGTGATGCGGAACAAGAAAGAATGGGAAAAATATTATGAACGAATTGTCAGGCATATCCGAATGATCATCCCGCAATTCGGTGATTTTATCCTGAAGCCTTCCCCGTTGAATGACAATCAAATTCGTTTGGATTGGAATGAGAGCGGCAGCGACTATCGGTTCGGGCCGCACCAATTATCCGATGGGGGGCTGCGTTTTATGGCAATGGCGACGCTGCTGCTGCAACCACCGGAGCTAATACCCGGCGCGATTCTTATCGATGAACCTGAACTGGGGTTGCACCCGGTGGCGATATCTGCCCTGGCGGGAATGATTCACAGCGCATCCGAATATTCCCAGGTTATCATCGCGACGCAGTCGCCGCGTTTGGTAGAGGCCGTCCATGACCCGGATTAAACTCAATATTACAACAGAAGGTGAGACCGAACTCAAATTTGTTAAAAATACATTAGCCGTTTATCTCTCGAAATTCGATATCGACACTTTTCCCAGGAGTGTTCAAACAAGCAAGGGATTCAGGGGTGGGATAACCACCTATCAAAAAACAAAAAAGGACATTCAGGCATGGTTAAAGCAGAACTCCTCCAGTGAATGGAAGTTTACAACCATGTTTGATTTGTACGGATTACCCAACGATTTTCCTGGGTACGAGGATGCCTGTAAGAAAAATGACCCTTACGAAAAAGTCCGGGTGCTTGAAGACGCATTTGAGAAGGATATAAATGACTACCGGTTTATTCCTTATATCCAGTTGCATGAGTTCGAAGCATTAATTTTTGCAGACCCGGAGAAATTAAACCTTGAATTCCCGGACAAAGAAGCGGCCATTCGAAAATTGGTGGAAATGGCCTGGGGGAAAAATCCGGAATTAATCGATGATCATCCTGATACAGCGCCATCCAAACGTATCATTAAAGAAATTAAATTCTATGAAAAAAACAAAAGTATCGCCGGCCCCAGTGTGGTTCAGAGCATTGGTTTGCCATGTCTAAAAGAAAAATGCAAGCATTTTGGTGAATGGATTACGAAACTGGAAGAGTTATCGGTATAGTAAATATTATTGTTTCCTTCAGCAGCAAAAGAGATTTAAATCGAAGTCGAATTTTGTAGGGAACTTATCGGGGCCGGAAAAGGGAGAAAACAATTGGCCTGCCTCCTAATACCCTTTCGATCCGGTAATCTTTATTGTCCATCATGGCCAGCCACGGTGTTCGTCATCAATAGGTTGATCGTCCAGGTGAAAAGAACCGAAAAATGCCATTATAAATCCGATCAAAATTCCATAACCGCCATATTCAATGGTAAAACCGATATCCGCCGGATCGATAACGCCGAATTCGGTTTTAATCCCGGATTTATAATCGGCGAAGTATTTAAAAAGAATAAATGCCAGCGTCAGCAAGGACCCCCAGAAAGCAATGAGCCTTGCTTTTTTAAAGTCGTTGGAGCGATTGAAGTAGAAAAACGCCCCAAGAATTACTATTGCGGCGATAAATACCACCCAGTATTCACGGCCCAGGTCATAACCGGAAAGAGTTTGCTTTACCTTTAGCTCCGGCGAGCATGAAAATTTAAGCCAGGGCAGGAAAAAGCATATGGCCGCAAGCCCAGCGCCTACTGGGACCAGGTTTCTTTTGTTATTCGGCTGCATTTCCGACATAGTTTCCTCCTTTTGTGAAATGAAATTTTATCTGAAATCATTAATTA
>JAPKZK010000188.1 GCA_026393835.1 Candidatus Aminicenantota bacterium
CGTCAGCGCGTCAGCGCGTCAGCGCGTCAGCGCGTCAGCGCGTCAGCGCGTCAGCGCGTCAGCGCGTCAGCGCGTCAGCGCGTCAGCGCGTCAGCGCGTCAGCGCGTCAGCGCGTCAGCGCGTCAGCGCGTCAGCGATTAATATAAAAAGCAATGCGATGAATAAAAAAGGACGAGTGGCAGTACTTTTATCCGGCAGGGGGTCCAACTTCGAGGCCATCTACCGATCCTCGCTGAAAGAAGACGCTGGTTTCCAAATCGCGGTGGTCATCAGCGATAAAGAAGACGCCCACGGCCTGCAACGGGCCAGGGAATTCGGGCTGCCCGCCTTTTTCGTTTCACCCAAAGAACTTAAACCCAAAGAAGTCTACGAACGAAAAATCGTGACAATACTACAAGAATACCGCGTAGACCTGGTATGCCTGGCCGGTTACATGCGCATCGTGGGCCGGGAACTGCTGAACGCTTATGAAGGCCGGATTATGAATATCCACCCCGCCCTGCTGCCTTCCTTTCCCGGGCTGCACGCCCAGCGGCAAGCCCTGGACTACGGCGTTAAAGTGAGCGGCTGTACCGTGCACTTGGTGGACCCCGGCGTGGATACCGGGCCGATTATCCTCCAGGCCGCCGTCGAAGTAAAAGATAACGACACCGAAGAAACCCTGAGCCAGCGCATTCTCAAAGAAGAACATCAAATCTATTCCCGGGCCATTACACTCTTTTTTACTAATGGTTTGAAAATCCAGGGCAGATAGGTTATAATTTCACCATGAATTTAATTGTGAATATAAGAGTGAAACCTATGAGAAAAAAAATAATAATCTTTTTATTGATACTGGTTCCTTTTATCCTGTCGGGAGCAACCTCCGAGTTTTCAGCGGACCAGGCCAAACGGGTGGATGTAGTCTTAAAACGGATCGCCCAAAAAAAAAGGCAAACCCCCTTTTTACGAAAAATCTCCTTTTCCCAGGATGAATTAAACTCGTACTTGAATCTCATCTATGCGAAATATTACGCCCCTGAGGTCAAGTACATCAAGTTGAAACTGGATAAAAACAATTCTGCCGACGGTGAGATGAAGATAAAGCTGGCCGGCAAGCAATACGATCAAGTACCGGCATTTTTAAGGGATATCGAGGTGGCGTTCAGCGGCAAGATCGAATGTGAAAACAACCGCATGCGCTATCTTTTCGATGACTTAAAAATAAACGGGACCAAATTTTCCCCGGAGTTGCTGGATGAAGCTTTCGGCGCGGCGCAGGGCGGCGCGAAGATTAAGAAATCCATGTTCGACTGGTTCGATCTCTTCCCCGGCCTCAAAAAAGTAGTCCTGGATTACAAAAAAATAACCATTTTTTATTGAGCGTTTATCCATTTGGCCTTACAACTCCATTCACCGGTAAATCAAATCAAGGGAGTGGGGGACAAATACCTGCAAATTTTCAATAAAAACGGCATCTCCTCCGTTTTCGACTTGCTGCTTCATTTTCCCGCGCTGTATATCGATTTCTCTCAAGCAGCCGCCGGGGTGGAGATGGGGGTAAAAAAGCTTTATCGCCTGGAGGTCAACAATTTCAATTTAGCGCGCCATTTCGGTCGTCGTCTTTCCATCCTGAAAGTCAATGCCCACATCGGGACCGATAAAGTCCAGGTGGTTTTTTTTAACAAACATTACCTGGTGGATTTTTTTAAAGAGCATAAGCAGGCGTATATCTACGGTACATTCGAAATGCGCGATAAGACATGCCAGGCCAATACGCCGCTTGTTTTTAGTCTTACAGACCCGGAACGGGAACCGGCGACCCCGCTGTACGATAAAATCGGCGCCCTGAAATCAGGCGTCTTAAAAAAGATAATCGACAATGCCCTCCGGGAACTCCAGGATACATTCGAACCTTTGCCGCAGCGCATACTGCAACAGTACGCCTTTCCCGGCATCGCGACGGCGTTAAAAGCCGTTCATTTTCCCCGGCAATATGAGCCGGGGCAGGTGCAGAAACTAAAGCAGCGGTTTATTTACAATGAATTTCTATTGTTTCAATTAGAGTTACAGTACATTCGCAATTTTTTCAAGAAAGTGCCCCGCATTCACCGGTATAAAATCGATAAAAACCTCAAAGCCGTTATAAAAGAGCTCCTGCCTTTCAAGTTGACGCCGGACCAGAAGACCGCTTGCCGGGAGATGACCGCCGACCTGGAGAAGGATGTAGCCATGCAGAGGCTGCTGCAAGGCGACGTCGGGACCGGTAAGACGGCGGTGGCCTTTATCGCATTATTAACCGCCGCATACAGCGACTTCCAGGGCGCTTTCCTGGCGCCAACGGAAATCCTGGCCCAGCAGCATTTTATAAACGCGCAAAAATTCTTCAACCCCTTGAACGCCAAAGGCGGGGCGGTTATAACCTGCGACATTCTTACGGGTTCCACGCCGGCAAAGGAGAGGGAACGCATCCGGCGGCAGTTGGCGGACGGGACCATTCATATTATATTTGGGACCCATGCTTTGTTGAATGAAAGCATCGGCTTTAAAAATCTTGCCATGGTCATTATCGATGAGCAGCACCGGTTCGGCGTATCCCAGCGGGCCGCGCTTTATTACAAGGGCAAAGCCGTGGACCTGTTGGTGGCCACGGCTACCCCCATTCCCAGGACCATGTTGCTTTCCCTTTACAACGATCTGTCGGTATCGATCATCAAAACCAAACCCCGGGGGCGTCTGCCGATTATGACCAAAATCATGGATGTGGCGCGGCGGGATGAGTTTTACCATTGGCTGCGCAAGAAAATCCAGGGGGAGGAAGGGGAGAAAGCGTACATTATTTTGCCTTTGATCGAGGATTCGGAATTCTTTACCGAGCTGCGCTCCATCGAATCTGAAGCCGGGTATTTCAAAGACATTTTCAAGGATATACCTATGGGTATTATTTCCGGTCGGTTGTCGTCTGTTGAAAAGGATGCGGCCATCGAGGATTTTGCCGCGGGAAAGATCCGGGTGTTGGTTTCCACCACTGTGATCGAGGTGGGCATCGATGTCAAGGATGCCGCCATAATGGTGATAGAGAATGCCGACCGGTATGGATTATCGCAGTTGCATCAATTACGGGGCCGGGTGGGGCGTGGGGAGCGGCAATCCCATTGTTATCTTTTTCCTTCTCCCAACATCACCGAAAGTGGGCAGCGGCGGTTGCAGACCGTTGCCGCCACAGAGGACGGGTTTAAGATCGCGGAGATCGATTTGAAAATGAGGGGTGGGGGGATTATTACCGGTTTGGAGCAGAGCGGGTATCTTGATTTCAGGGTGGGTGATATGCGGGATGATCATGAGATATTTAATGATTGTCGTAGGGATGCGGCGGCGATTTTAGCAGACCCGGGGCTTCAGAATGAATATCTAATAAACTTTTTAGCCGGGATAAAAGGAAAGTTGAAAGAACTAAATTTCAGTTAGCAGAAGTTTTTGGCCCGGTTTTTTCCTTCTTTAAAGACATTGTTTTCATTGCGATGACGATATCCTGGGAAGAGAGGAATTCTTCCCGGCCGCACCAATTACCGTAACGGACCGGTTCCGAAATAGCCAGTCCGTATTTCAAGTAAAGTTCACGGATGCGTTTTTCCGGGTGCGAGATGCTTGCTTCGGGCATCTGCGGATCGATCACCAGGCAATCCTCATAAGGATATTTCATGTGGTGGCGACCGGTTTGCAGCGCAGCACGTACTGCATCGTCCAATAGGAAATAGGTGACCAGGCATCTCCCACCCGGCCGCAGCACGCGACTGATTTCCGCCAGGTAATGGTCTACATCCGCCGGCAGCATGTGAGTGAAAACCGATGTCAGGAAAACGAAATCAAAAGAAGCATCCGCAAAAGGGAAACGGTATTCGCCGGCGCGGCAGCGGCCCCTGGAGTTGTATTGATAGTTGTAAATATCCGACTGGAAAAAAGTGAAGTTGGGAAATAGCGGTGTGATCTTTTTCCGGCACCATTCGATGCCTTCAGCGACGATATCCATGCCGACATAAGAACCCTCAAGCGATAGGAAATTCGTTAATGGGATCGCCATACGGCCAATGCCGCTGCCGATTTCCAGGATATTTTCTTTGGGCCCCAGGCCGCACAGGTCGGTAAAGTAACCCAGGAATTCCTGGCCGGCCAATTCGAAATCACCGTCACCCACGAAAATTTTCGAGCGGGGCGGGGCCAGTTTCTTCCCTCTCCAGCGCAGCGCGTCCCGGATGTTGGCCGGTAAATAATAGATGCGCCGCACTATGGGATAGTGATAGTAAACGCGGCGGAAATAAGACTGGAGCCAACGGGGTAGATGTTTTTTTACGAAACGTTTCATGATATGGAAAATCTTAAAGGAAATTTGTCGATAAGTCAAGAGCATAGAAGTGTTTTATAATCTGGCGATAACAATCTCCTCAAGAGTTAAGTCGGTATTTTCGGGAAGAGGTTCTTAATACGGCTGAGATCACTTATGGAATTCCAGGAAACCATGTATGAACGAAACTAAGTTCCACGGGTAAACTGATCATTATTACAGTATACCTTTTGTATGAATAGGAGGCTATTAATGGGTTGTGATATATGCGGTCATGAGGCCGCACGGGTTCGAAAGGTTACCGAAACCTGCGGCAAAGGAAAAGATTCACTGGTATCGAAAATATCCCGATGGTGAGTTGCCCGAGGTGTGGGGATAGTTATTTCTCAGCAGATACTCTTCATGAAATTGAACGCATCAAGCCGCACCGTCACAGTTTTGCCGCCCGCCGCCCCATTGAAGTTGCCAATTTTGTATAATTCGTTGATTTAAATATTTTCGCTTGTTATTTCAAACGGTAAATAACATCCAAACCGAATTCGGCTGCCGGCTGACAGAATTGAGAGACAAAACTTTCAAACGCCTGCCGCTGCTTCACCGGCCAGCCATACAATCCATAACGGTTATCCTCTTCATACTGCTTCCGGTTAATGACTACATGCGTAATGCCCAACTGGCGAAACTTTTTTAACACTTGTTCGGCTTCCTCGATATTCTTCGTAAGCACTTCCGCGCTGGGCGGATCGCAGACGCTGCTGAAATAAAACGGCCGCTCCAGGTAGTAAGGTCCATGAAGCCCCACTAACAACACTTTACCCACTTCCGCATTGGCGTTGAGCCACTCATACGTCACCTGCGACTCTGCCTCGCGGCGCAAGAAATCCTTGCCACTCTCAAGCCCAAGAAAATATGCAACGGGCCTGGTCAGATAGTAATTGGTGGCAATGGTAATGGCCAGGTTGGCCAATACCGCAAGACAAAGAAAAAACACCAACGGCCGCCTGAGAGTTTTATAACTCCATACCCGGCCCTCTAACTCCACGGCCGCCACGCAAAAAAACACCGCCAACATGGTTAGCAGCGAACGGGTCTCGGTCTGAATTACCAGCCACACCAGCACTGAAGAAACGATAAAGGTTTTGAGGAATGTAACCCCCTTGTTGGCGCTCCGGAAAAAGAGCATTGGAATAAACACCAGGGGCAAGACCCCGGGATGGATATCGATCATGGCGGGCTTTAATGTCATTCGGAAAGGAAATAAGAAATAATGGGTCCAGTTCCAATGGGGCATCTCCCACCGCCGCAGTGCTTTATCGAAATATTGTGCGGCGGCGTCGCTCCAATAGGGACTATGGAAGATGTTGTTTAAAAACGGGTAAAAGGGATTGCCGGTGAATACCCAATTCTTAACGAATACCAGCAGAGAAATAACCCCAACCGGCAGCAAAAACCAAAAGAGATGATGCCATTTCCATCGCCAACGCATAATTCCCACCAGGAAAAGGAGAAGGAAGGCAAAAAATATCATGACAAAAGTATACTTCATCCACGATGCCAACCCGGCCATGATCCCGGCCAAAAAAAGAAGGCGGGGCATGCGCCCGGTTTCACAGGCCAAATGATAATCCAGCAGACAACCGATACTCAGTAATAAGAAAAAAACAAAAAACGCATCGTTCCACGCCCACCCCATGACCAACACAAACACGGGCATGGAAAGATAGAACGCCGGACCCAACAACCGGCTGCTGCCCGGGCTGGCTTTAGCTATTATCCGGCCCATGGCAAAAAGGAGGAAAAGCCCTGTCCAAAAATGAAGAGACTTACACACCACATCCCCGGCCAGGGGTTTCACCAGCAAATAAATATACTCCGCTAAACAGGGGTAATTGGACTCTACCAGGGAAGGGATGTACCCGATTTTGCCTACGCTGAGGAAAATCCTGGGGATCAGCAGGTGATATTCCAGTTCATCGGTGGAAACCAGCGGCGAAACCAACGGGGGAATGGCCTGCAACAGGAAAATCGCCAATACGAAGAGGGCAAGGATATTTAACGGGTTCCCGATCGTTTCTTTAAAGTCGAAAGAAACCGGGAGCCACCGCCGGAGCAAGGTATAGATAAATAAAGCCAGGCCGGCAATGGTCCACAGGGCATAGAGCATGACGTTGACAATGCCCAGCACTCCCAGCACGAATGTAAAGAGGCCCGTTAACCCAAGTCCCAGGGCAAAGGAAACGAGTATTTCATCGGTTTTCGATCTTTGTTGCTGGGGGATAAGCAGGCGCGCCGGCGGCGCGCCCATACCGCAGAAGGATACGACAAAGGCGAAAGCAAAACCGATGGGTTTCAGGTGAAGGATGGCCCAATAAAGGGGTTTGTTCCATAGGACGTACACTACCAGCGCCGCCGCAAACATAAGCAGCCATAGGTTCAAAAGCCGGGCGTTTTTAGAATCGTCGTTGTTCAAGGTAACTCCATTTTTGTTTATATGTTTATCCGGCATTATAAATGAAATGGGTCAATTTTTCAATATCGATTGCCTCCGGCGGCCGGAAACCGCCCATCCGTGATGGTTTCGAGAAAAGGTTCCTGGACTTCCAAAAGCTTTTGACTATTTTATCATCCCGGCAAAGCCCATAAAAGCCAATGACATCAGCCCCGCCGTGACCAACGCAATGGGCGCCCCTTTCATCGCCTCGGGGATATCATATAACTCCATCCGCTCCCTGATACCGGCAAATAATAGCAAGGCAAATCCAAACCCGACGGCAATACCTACCGCATAAGCCACACTCTGAAGCAAAGTGAAATTTTTACGGATCACCAGGACCGCGATACCCAGGATAGCGCAATTGGTGGTGATGAGCGGGAGATATACCCCCAACGCCTGGTAAAGCGGCGGACTGACTTTCTTCAATATCAACTCCACCATCTGCACCAACGCGGCAATCACCAGGATGAACAATAGGGTCTGCAAGAACTCTATTTTTAAAGGCACAAGAATATTGTAATGCAAGAGAAACGTCACGGTAGTGGCTAACGCCATGACAAATACCACCGCGACTGCCATTCCCATGGCGGTGCCGACCTTCGTACTAACCCCTAAAAAAGGGCATATTCCTAAAAACTGGACCAAAACGACATTATTAACCAACACGGCCCCGATAATTAATCCAAGATATTCCATTGTATTCACCTCACGATGTTTTCTTTTTAATCGATCTGTTGACGACGGCAATCAAATACCCCAACGCGATAAACGCCCCGGGCGGCAATATAAAAACCAGGATGGTGGAAGCATTCGCGGCAACTAATTTGTGGCCGTATATAGAGCCGTTGCCCAGGAGTTCCCTTATACAACCTAATACCGTCAACCCGCAGGTAAACCCCAGCCCCATGACGATACCGTCCACCATGGAAGCAAACACCCCGTTTTTGGAAGCAAACGCCTCCGCACGTCCTAAGATGATACAATTCACCACGATCAGGGGTATAAAAATCCCCAGCGTGGCATGAAGCTCGGGCGTGTAGGCATTCATGGTCAAATCCACGATGGTAACGAAACAGGCAACCACAACGATAAAAATGGGTATCCTGACTTTATCCGGCGTGACGTTTTTGAGCAAGGATATCACGACATTGGAACACACCAACACGAAAGTGGCGGCTATGCCCATGCCGATGCCGTTAATGGCTTCATTTGAAACCGCCAGCGTGGGACACATCCCCAGCAGCAGCACCAGCGTGGGATTCTCTTTTATGAGGCCCCTATATAATTCTTTAAATAAATTCATTTTCGACCTCCTTTGAGGAGCGCCCGGTACGCCCTGTCCACTGCGTCGCAAAACGCCCTGGAACTGATGGTGGCGGCGCTGATGGCGTCAACCTCCCCACCGTCCTTCCTGACCATCATCTTGAACACCGAAGGGTCTTTGCCCTTAAACTGGTCTTTGAAGGTAGAAGCGACCATTTTGTTTCCCAGCCCCGGGGTTTCGGTTTGCTTCAATACAGATATCCCGATAATCTTAGCGGCGTTGTCGAACCCCACCATCAACAAAATGCGCCCGCCATAGCCGTTATCGGAATAAGTTTGCACGGCTGTACCCACCGGTTGGTCGTCTTTCCTGGCCGGGTATAATTCCATATCCTTAAATTCAGGTTCTTCGACGGTATACTTCTCTCCGGTGGGATCATTGTTAAATTCGGGGAGCACCTGCTGCAGGGCTTTAAGAGTTCGCTTCACGCCCACCTGGGCAATGGCGTCTTTGGTGGCCGAATAAGTAAACGCCAGGGCCAGGGCGGAAACCACGGAAATCGATGTTAATACGATAACCATATTGGCAAATGTGGAAGGTAATTTCTTATCCGCCATGTTTCACCTCCGCGCGTCGGCGCCAAACCTCCGGGGTTTGGCAAATTTATCGATTAATGGAACAAACGCATTCATGATAAGGATAGAATAAGAGCATCCTTCAGGGTACGAGCCCATTAAGCGGATGAGCCCGCACAGGATTCCCCCGCTGACGGCAAATATCACCTGGCCTTTGGGGGTCATGGGACCGGTGGCCGGGTCCGTGGCCATGAACCACGCCCCCAACATCGCGCCCCCGGCCAGGATGTGAAATAACGGATCGGCATATTTGGCGGGATTAACCAACCAGAACACGCCGGTAAATACGGCCAGGGAAAGCAGGTAAAAGATGGGGATATGCCAGGTGATGATTTTTTTATATAATAGAAAGGCGCCGCCGATGAGAATGGCCAGGGCGGAAACTTCGCCGATACACCCACCCATATGGCCGATAAACATGTCGAAATAACCGGGAAATTTCCCGGCCAGTTGCTGGACGGTTTGCCCGGCCTTAATTCCTTCTTTGAGAAGGCCCAGGGGGGTGGCGGAGGAGACGGCGTCGGCGTCCAGGTTCCAGGCATTTACCAGGGGAACAGGCCAGGTGGTCATCTCCACCGGGAAGCTGGCCAGCATAAACGCCCTACCGATAAGGGCGGGGTTGAAAGGGTTCTGCCCCAGGCCGCCGAAGGTCATTTTGGCGACGCCGATGGCAATAATAGAACCCACCAGCAACTGCCACCAGGGGATGCTGCTGGGTACGTTAAAGGCCAGCAGTAACCCGGTGACGGCCGCGCTGCCGTCAAAGGCGGTAATCGTTTGTTTGGTGATGAATTTCTGCACCAGGTATTCGACGACGATGCAGAAGATCATGCCCAACACCACCACGCGAATGGCGCGATACCCGAAAAAATAAACCGCTGCCAGGAATGCCGGCGCCAGGGCGATGACCACGCCCCACATGATTTTCTCTACGCTGAGGTCTCCCTTTTCGTGGGGGGAAAGCGATACGGCTAATCGATTGTTCATTGCTGCCTCCTTTCTTTCATTATGCGCATAACATTGGCTTTCCCGTGCCGGATATAGTCCAGGAGGGGCCTGGCGGACGGACACGTGTAACTGCAGGAACCGCATTCGATGCAGTCTGAAACAGCGGCGGCTTCGCAAGCGGCGAAGTTTTCCCTTTCCGCCAGTCTTTCCAGCAGGTAGGGTTCCAGTCCCATGGGGCAGGCGGCGACGCATCGGGCGCAGCGGATACAGTTCATTGGTTTGCGTCGCCGGGCTTCATTCTCATCCAGCAGCACAATGCCGGCTATGCCTTTGGTAATCGGAATATCCAGCGAGTTGATTGCTTTTCCCATCATGGGGCCGCCGTTGATAATTTTGGCCGTATGTTCCGGCATTTCTTCGCCCAGCGCTTCCAGCAGCATATTGGCCGGCGTCCCGATCCTGACCAGGAAATTACCCGCCTTTTTGAGTTTTTTCCCGGTAAGCGTGACCACCCGTTCGAAAAGAGGTTTATTCTTTTGCACGGCTTCGTAAATAGCCAGGGCGGTTCCCACGTTATTGACGATACAGCCGACGTCCAGGGGTAGTTTACCGCCGGGAATTTCGCGGTTCAGCAGGGCTTTGAGCAGTTGTTTTTCCGCGCCCTGCGGGTATTTTACCGCCAGGGGCGCCACTTCGATGCCGGTGAAGCAGCCATTCTGACCGGCGCCGATCCTCGTTTGCATTAATGCGACGGCGTCGGGTTTATTGGCTTCGACGGCGATGACAGCGCGGTCCACTTTACCCGCTTTCATCATGATGCGGACGCCCTGGAGGATTTCATCGGTTCGTTCCAGCATCAACCGGTGGTCCGAGGTGAGGTAAGGTTCGCACTCCACCCCGTTGATTACCAGGGTATCTGCTTTTCGGTCGTTGCTCACCATATATTTAATATGGGTGGGAAAAGTCGCACCGCCCAGTCCCACGATGCCCATTTCTTTTATCTTTGCCACGATGGCTTCGGGTTCCAATGTTATATCTTTTATAAGATTTTCCGAACGGTCGATATTTTCTTCCCAGGCATCGCCATCCACTTTAATAATTATGGCAGGAATTTTGTAGCCCGACGCATCGAGGACATCGTCGATCTTCATTACCGTACCGGAAACGGATGAATGGATATTGGCGGAAATAAACGCTTCACCGCGGGCGATGAGGGTCCCCACTTTAACCGCGTCGCCTTTTTTGACCACAGGTATGGCCGGCGCGCCCTGGTGTTGGGACAGCGGTATACTGACTTCTTTGGGGAGGCCCAATTTCACCGTGGGGGCATTGGCCGACAGTTTGTTTGCCGGTGGATGCACGCCGCCCGGTTTAAAGGTTTGCAATTTCATAATTTAACCTCCTTACCCAAATCCGCTGTCACGAAGGTCGCCGCGATGGCGTCGGTGGGACATACCGGGATGCATTTCCCGCAGGCGGTGCATTTCGCCGGATCGATGTAGGCCAGGTTATCATTAAGAGTGATGGCGTTTTCCGGGCATTCTCTCACGCATTTGCCGCAGGCGATGCAGGCGACTTTGCAATTTTTCATGGCCACGCCGCCTTTTTCTTTGTTGACGCAGTTGATCCACACGCGGTTGTTTTCAATGCCTTTGGGGCGGAGTTCAATGATGACCCTGGGACAGGCTTTAACGCAAGCGCCGCAGGCAATGCACTTATCTTCGCTAATCACAGGAAGCCCAGTGTGTTTGTCGATATAAATGGCGTTAAATTTACAAACCGGGACGCAGTCGCCCAGGCCCAGGCATCCGTAGGGGCAGCCGTTTTGGCCGTTAAACAGCCGGTGTGAAATAGCGCATTTGGCGGGGCCGTCGTATTCCAATTTAGCCGGGGCTTTTTCGCTGGTTCCGCCGCAGCGCAGCACGGCGATGGCGGGGGCCGTTTCGCCCGCTTCCAGCCCCAGGTACTTTCCTATGGCGGACATAGTATTCCCGCCGCCGGGGGGACAATTGAGGGCCGAGATATCGCCTTGATCCGCGGCTTTGACCAGGGCTTCGGCCATATTGCGGCAGCCGGCATAGCCGCAACCGCCGCAGTTGGCCCCGGGAAGAAGCGCCGTTACCTCATCGATCCGGGGGTCTTCGTCTACCTTGAATTTTTTGGCCACCACAAAAAGAATCACCGCCGAACCGGCGGCGACAATTCCTAACGTGGCGACCGAATATAATATAACCGGATTCACAGTTCACCTCGTTTACTGTTTCAAATCTTATTTATTTTTTCTGCAGTAAAAACAAAATCTTTCCCTATCTTTTTTCTATAGATATAGAGCGCCAGGTAGTAGGGGACCAGGCTTCCGATGGCAGAGAGGCCGGCGACGTTTTCGCTGAAACCCAACGCCGGGAGGGTGAAGAGTATGGCCGCCAGGATAACAAAAGGGAGGAAGAACCCGTAAAACAAAGCGATCCGACCCAGTTTCTCTGCCATTTTGATAATGACGGCATCGCCTTGTTTAAGGGGTTCCAGGGGAGTGGCGTCAATGATTTTTTCTTTCATATCGGCGGCCATGCAGGTTTCTTTAGCATGGCAGGCGGTGCAGGCGGACGTGGAGATAATTTTGACCTGTACGCAATTGGCGTTGCCGTTGGCGTTTACAACAATTCCTTCATGTGAAACCATACGGGTATCTTTCATGATGTGTATTCCCGGTACCGTTCTTCCCGCTGATCCGGGTCGAACAATTTCATAGGAGTAAGCATATACCAAAATTAAGTAACAATCAAGAGTTTTTTTCGAATGAAAGGGGACATTCAAAAATTTCCCCCAATTTGATATGCGCTTGTTGGCTCTCTTTATCAAGTCTTCGAGTTTATTCTTTGCTGCATAGCTGCTTTACTTATATCTTCTATTGATTGATTTTCCCATAGATGATGCTGCCATTTTGTATAATCGAAGGGTTCTCTCAGGATAAGAGAAATAAATCTTTCAGCTTCTACCGCCCCAAGAGTGGCAGTTAGCGTATTAAATCCTTTTATTTTCAATTCCGTATCGGTAATCATAATCTATTCCTCCTTCAGTGAAATGAATTGCAAAGGGTTTATAACCACAATTTCTTGAAAATTTTTCAATTTTTTTATTAATCGTTCGTCGGTGGTCAGGAAATAATCGCATTTTGAGGCAATAGCACAAGCAACATGCAATGCATCCTTACTTTTAACGCCAAGATTCATTATAACCTGGGCTTGCTGAATTATCCATCCCGACTCTTCAATATCTGTAGTGGCTAAATCCCTCCATTTTTTTATTGAGTTTTTTCTTTCTTCAAATGGATTGCAATAATTCTCATAATCCAGGATATAAGACCAGGCTAGCTCTATCTCATTACTGTATATCGCTGCCTGGATGTACAATTTTGCTTCTGACTCCAGTCTTATTTTAATCTGGCTCTGATCATCGAAAGGCCTATTGAAACAGCAATTATCCAAATAAATTTTCATATCTACCTCATGAATAATCTTATAACAAACTCCTGAAAAAATCAAATATTATATAAAGGCAAATTCAGAAAATATCAAACGTAGAAAAATTTGTCTCTCCCTAACCAACCCTTAAAGTAAATCCATCAATTCCCGGAGAGCCCGGGTTTGCACTTTGTAATCGTCCCGCTTCCCTGCTAATTTCGCCCAGTATTCAGTAACACCAGCTCATGGCCACCAACGGCAGATGTCTTCAATAGCCTGGTAGATCGCTTTATCAATACTCGAATCAAGGCTGCGAAAAGATGGCAAAAGCGCAGCGATATTCAGGAAAAGGTCGTTTCGTGGTTTTTCTGAAGAAATGCGGAGAAGATTATCCAGAAGTTTCTTTCGATCATCATCAGGCAACTTTTTCATTGGCTGATTAATCCGATTAAGAATATCGAAACGGTCGTTCAGTTGTTCTACATCCAGGCTCGCTTTTAGAGCATCGTCGATATGAGATAGTCGGGCTAAAGGGGTCATGGCAAATGCTGTCAGAGCATTAGCCTTCTGGTCTTTTCCTTTGATCTTTTGGGCGAGTTTGAAAGCTTTTTCCCATGCATTGATATCGCCGATTAAAGGCGCCAGGATCGAAAGAAGCTCGGACCGTGTCCATTCGTGCCCTATTTCAGGAGCCATTTGCAGAGCGATTTCAATTAACTCCGACCGTTCCTGGGCTGGCAGTTTTGGGAGCAGGCATGCCATATCTTTTGAATTTACATTCGAAAGATCGAGTTCCCGGATTTCCGTATAGATTTTCCTTATTAACTCATTATTCAAATTTGGTGCAAGACATAAACCACATAGGGCCTCCGCACGGCTCTTTTGATTTTCAAGTGCGCGGGCCATCTCAAAAGCCTTACTGTGGAAACTTTCCGGGAGGTCCGGAGCCAGTTTTGCCAGGAGTCCAGCCCACCTAAGTACGGAGTTCATTGAAAGAAAACAGTTTAAGATTTCATCCTTCTGAGGTAGTTCCAGATGGGGGGCAATGGCCGCGAAGCCCTTAGCCCTGGCTGCCGGCATTTCCACCTCTTCCACCATTTTAACCGCTTCAAGTAGTAGGGGTGGTTTAAGATGCACAACTATGGCCTCAAGCCCTCTGACACGTTTCCATTGATCATGAAATGACAGTATCACATTATAAAGTTCGTGAAGTCGTTCCGGCATGTTTTTTACAATGAATCGGCCTAAATTTATGATGACCTCTACCGTTCTTTCCCTCGAACCTGTTTTCTCAGATCTAAGCGATGCTAATAACTCTGTTAAAACATTCTCCTGAATATTTCTCTTAAGATATTCAAGAATACCTGCCCGAACCACCTCTCGACAACCGACATATTTCAGGATAGTGACTTCCTCCAGGCAGATTTCCGCGAGTGCCCTCGACCGTTTGGCCAAGCCTATCAATGATGCGACCTTGAGGGGTTCATCCCCAGAAAGTCGAGTTAGTTGAAGAATTTCTTTTAATACGGATGATTTATCTTCTCCGTCAATGTTATCAGCCAGGTACCAGAGCAAAATATGGCGTGCGGGCTCAGGGCCTACTACCTGAAAAGCCGTTAAAGCCCGGCGAAACATCGTAGGTCTAACTTCTTCCGGTAGAGCTTCCACAATTTTAACAAGAGACCCGGCTAACGAGTCTTGCTTTTGCCTTCGGTTATAAACAAAATTAAACTCATTAAAAGTCGAGTGAATTCGGTCAGCAAGCCTTAATCGAACCTCAGCAAGGATCGACTCGATCACCTCATTAAAGAATGAATCTAAAGCGCCCTCTATGGGATTTGAGATCAGGTGAAGGGCAATATCTATGCGTTTTTCAAGAGAATCAACATTTTTAGCGGCATTGATTGCCAGGTGGAGCAGCCGTTGTTTTTTATCACCATCGAAATGGCCGGCCAACTCAATATGGGCAGCAGCCCGAACATGGGGGTCTTCCAGGCTTTCAGCATATTTCAGCACGGTTTCCTCAAGCTCGGTGGTTTCGAATGGGCCGATATTTTTCAGAGCATCGGCGGGCAAAATTTCTTTCAATTCAAGTAAAGTCGCTTTCAGTGATGGAAAACGACGAGACAGGGCAATGAGGGCGGGCGCTCTCGAAGACTTTTTTCCCATGGTCATCGCCACCGTACGTGCTTCTGATTCCAGGGAATCCGGAAGATGGATAGCGAGTGCAGTCAAAGCGTTGGCAGAGTCCATCCCGTCATATGTACATCGCGTGGCCTGGAGGGCAATTTTCATTTGGTCTGTGGACAAATATCCGGCGAAGGCCGACAATGCTTGAGCCTTAGTCCATTCATCTTCTATTGAGCAAGCTCGATCGATAGCCCTGGAGAGAATAGATTCCGGCAACACCTGTGCTGCCTCTTTTAGAAGGTGTATCTTATGCATCTCATTATTCACTTGATCCAGGGCAATGAGCCATTCTTCTCCGGCTATCTCCCGGGATGGCGTGGAGGAACGTTTCATCAGCCCGACAAGTATCTTAGCACGGTCCTCGGGGTCCAACTTTAGCAATAGTTCGTCTTTAGGTGATGGAACCAGGGTATCCGGAAGGTAAGAAAGGCAAGAGACCAACAACCCGGTTCCATCTTTCATATCTGACGCGTTCGCCCATACCTCTTCTATGATAGCTTCCCGAGTCCGTTCAACATTTATTATAGGGACAATATCTAAAAGAGTCTCAAGCATACCTTTACGATCGTTTATCTTCCTTGCAGCATCAATGATCCGGTCGATTTGATCAACTGATTCAATGCCCATGGATTGAACGTAATGTGCGATGGTTCCCACTGCGTATCGTAGCTCGCCAAAAGAGTCTTCGTTAAATAATGCATCGACCGCTTCCTCGATCGCAGCTATACGCTCCGCTCCTTTTAAAGTCATTGCTACTTCCAGTAAAGCTTTCATACGAATTTCCGGGGTCGAAATTCTTCGTGCATATGCCAGGCTCTCTTCCCCTGATATAACATTGTATCTCGCTGCCGCTTCAAGAAGCATTATCGGCAGTTCATTCGTTTTACTGACCAACGAAGACGCCATTAAGGCGAAGCGCACCTGTTTTTTAAGGTTCCCTTCTTTTTCTGCATGTCTCCAGGCCATTTCCATGTCGCGACTAAAACCGTGCACCTGTCCAAGTTCTGATCGTGCAGCGAACCAGCCATTCTCTCTTCGATTGTTTTCTTCGGTGAGCACCTGATATTGCTGGTCTATCTGCTTCGCTTGCTCCAGGTGGTAGAAAAGGTTAGAATGGATGTAACCGTCATCCGGGAGGTTATGCCAGGATTCGCCATTTCTTTTATTTTTGAGTTTTTCCCGGTAACGTTCCAGAAGTTTCTGATGGGCCTCTTTAAGCGATAGATTCATGCTTTTTATCCTGTCAGAATGATTGATTGCTTCATCATTCCTGAACAGGAAGCTCCTTGCCATGTCGTGTATCAGTTTGTGCAGCCTAAAAGTGTCGCCATGAGCCCCTTCCCCGATACAGAGAATCAGAGAGCGCTGTTCAAGGGTCCGGAGTTTCTTTTTTACCAGTGGCGTGGATAAATCACCCCAAAGAGTTCCCGCCATTGTTGGGTTAATAGGCGTATTATCGGCTAAAATTCCTAACCAGGCAAACTGTGAGCGTAAGTCGGTTTTAATTTTATCCAGGCTAAGTAGGAAGGTATTAACCAGGCTTTGTTTTGCTCCCAGTTCGTCACCTTCTGGTTCCAGGAGATTCAACCGTTTAATTGGATGTTGCAGCTCATCGAGGATTTCTTCCCATTGATAGTCGCGAAGCAATGGCTCCAGAAGTTGCAAAGCCAGGGGCAAATAATCTACCGCCTCGGCCAGCTTCTTCAGGATTTTCTTTTTCGATTTTACTTCCTCCTGATCAAGTTCCTTTGACAAAAGCTCTACCGCTTCAGTCTCCGACATGACATTAAGTTCGTAAGAATTCCACTGGAAATCCCTCGCAAAATCTTTGAACCGCGTGGTGACGATCGCCCTGGACATGCCTGTAAACTTAAACATCTCTAAATCATCGGCATTCCAGGCATCGTCTACGATCAATAGAAGTTTACGGTTTTTAAGACATTCCTCCAGATAGTAACGAACTCCATCCCTGGTCTGTAACGTTATCTTTTCTCCCAACTTAGCCAGGAAATCATGGACGCTATTCTGGACCGGGGTATTTGACCCAAGTTTTATCCAATGAACTCCATCCGGGTAGAGGCATTGGAGTCGTGCATAAGCTATCTCGCAGGTCATGGCCACCAGCGTCGATTTACCTACCCCCCCAGGACCATTGATTACCAGATGCGTGGAGTTATTAGAATCCTCAGTATCTGCCTCGATCCATTTCATAATTTCCTTTATCTCTTTTTTACGCTCAACACGGAATTTCGGCATATCTCCCTTTTGAAAGGTCCAATGAGAAATGATCTCCTGGCCAGCTAAGTTATTTCTTTTGGCAAACAATATCTCCAGTTCGCGCCTGTTTTTTTCTTCTTTCCAGGCTTCGATATCCGCAACCGTTTCCACTTTCTCCAGGATAAAATCCAGGATAAAAGGCAAACCGTGGCACATGTCGAAGATATCGCGGCAATCGTTTCCCATTAAACCGGGTTTAAGACTGATCGCGATCTCTTGAAAAAGATTATAATCGATAGTGTAATCAATCACGGCGCCCGGATCGAATAAATTCCTTAATTCGGCGCCTTCGTCTTTTCTTTCTTCCCTGGTCAGGGTGGTGCGCAAGAGAAAAATGCGGAAAACTTGCTGCTTTTCCACGGCCATATGATCAAGGGTATAGTTCAGGTCAATTGCCAGGTCTATATTTTCCTGGCAGTCATCGAAAATAAACACTGTTGGTAGGAATCCCCGCTGCTGAATTCCTTTTCTAAATGAATCCGGGTTAATTTCACGTTTGAAGTTTACATAGTATGTTATTACAACCGATCATTGTCCAGAAAAGGCCTTAAAATGCAAAAATTGAAATAACCGCGCCCCTCATTTTATTTTTTAACTGTACCTACCTTTCCAATAATTGAAGTATCTGTCCCTCTATTTCCCTGATCAAAAATCCGGATATTCAATCGAGAAATGTTACTGAGAGCAAAAAAAATAGAATGGCTATCGTTATCCACATGAAAATGTGGTATAACGATAGCCGCAAAAAAAAATAACGGTTATAATTGTAGCGAATATGCGAGCCTAGTTCAAGACCTGGCAGGTAGAAAAAAAATAATGTGTCAGGTACGGAGAGTTTTAGCGAAAATTTCAGTCATACCAATAATTTTGATTAGCCTTCATGGAGGGTATTGCCGGAAAAAATTGATCAGCCCTGAAAAGGTATGGGAAAATTTTTTTCTTATTCGTGTCCGGTTGGAGTACAAAATAGGCA
>JAPKZK010000134.1 GCA_026393835.1 Candidatus Aminicenantota bacterium
AAAAAAAATTTTAGGGATGGTATCGATCCTAAAAGGCCTGATACCGATCCTTTGGGAATCGAATTAACCTCTGTAAGGATTGAGAGCGATCCTTTTGGATGTAAATTTACATTCCCCAGGGGGATGATATAATACCTTCGATGGCTGATATAGTAGAAAAAAGGAGTGGTCCGGGCGTTTAAAGGATTCAATTAATAGTTCTAAGGGTTGGAATAGGAGCTCGAGGCATCGATCTATCGGCAAAAAATGCGTTACCCATTCAAAGTGAGAAAGAACCATATTTATCGTCTATTAAAAAGCAAATGGGAGGGATTCAAAGAAAATTCCCATTGAAAAAAATTTTTTTTTGGTTATACTATATGCCATAAAAAGTTTGTGAAAAAGGAGGAAACAAAGATGAATCTTAAAAAAGTAATAACAGCCGTAATGATGTTTTGTTTACTTTGTGGGACCGGTTTTGCGCTGCAAGAGTTTAAAGCCGATAAGGCGCACTCTTCGGTGGTTTTTTCCATCCGCCATATGATGGTGAGTAAGGTGGAAGGACGCTTTAATGACTTCGATGTCACAATTATGGCAGATACCGCGGATATTACCAAATCCACTGCAACCGCTGTAATCAAAGCGGCCAGTATCGATACCGATAATGAACAACGGGATACCCACCTGCGCAGCGGGGATTTTTTCGACGTGCAGAAATTCCCGGACATTACCTTCAAAAGTATTGCCGTTAAGAAAAAAGACAACAATTACGTACTGTGGGGAATATTGACCATGCACGGGGTCGCCAAAAATATTGAGATCCCCTTCGAAATCCTGGGCCATATCGCCGATGCCCAGGGGAATATCCGGGTGGGAATCGAAGGAAAAACGACGTTGGACCGCAAAGATTACGGTTTGACCTGGAATAAAACCCTTGACCAGGGCGGCCTGGCAGTGGGGAATGAAGTGGAGATTAAAATCCTCCTGGAACTGGTGGGTAAGAAATAATTTCAAATTTGACTTTTCTTCAAAATGATTGTACAATGACCGATAAACATGATTTTCAATTCGATCGATTTTCTTATTTTCTTTTGCATTGTCGTCTCTATCTACTTTTTTATCCCCCAAAAATTCAAATGGCTGTTTCTCTTAAGCGCCGGTTATTTCTTCTATGGATACTGGAAAATAGGGTACCTGGTTTTTTTGATCGTACCCACCATTCTCATCTACTTCATCAGCCTTAAAATCAGCCGGACCCAATCGAAACCCAGGCGAAAATTTTTTTTGATCTTCGGCTTAATCTCAGGACTGGGGTTCCTGGTGGTTTATAAATACACGGATTTTATCGGCGGCTCGCTCTACTCCCTTGCGGGTCTCTTTAGTCCCGGTCTCAAGTACAATCCCCTCAACCTCCTGTGGCCCATCGGCATTTCTTTTTATTCCTTCAAACTGGTCAGTTACCTGGTGGATGTTTACAATGAGAACGCCACACCCGAAACACACCTGGGGTATTTTGCCCTTTATGTTTCCTTTTTTCCCCAACTCCTGATGGGGCCCATCGACCGGGCGGTCAACTTCATCCCCGAACTGAAGAAAAAAGTAAACTTCGACATGGAACGGGTCTTATCCGGGTTCCGGTTGATCGTGTGGGGAATATTTAAAAAAATGGTGATTGCCGACCGGTTGGCCATTTTTGTCAATGAAATGTTCCGGGACCCGGCTCACCAGGGGCTCAATCTCATCTTCGGCGCTTATTTTTACGCTTTCCAAATATACTGCGATTTCTCCGGGTACTCGGATATCGCCATCGGCATTTCGCGGATATTGGGTTTCAAGTCCATGCAAAACTTCGATTTCCCCTATTTCAGCAAAAGCATGACCCAATTCTGGAACAAATGGCATATTTCGCTTTCCACCTGGCTGCGGGACTACTTATTTTTGCCCATTGCGTATGCGGTCATGAGGCCCATTAAGACCCCGAGACTTTATAAAATCAAAGCAGAGACCTGGGGGTATGTGGTGGGCATGTTCGTCACTATGTTCCTGGGTGGATTGTGGCATGGCCCGGCCTGGACCCTTGTCATCTGGGGTGCGCTGCACGGCATTTACCTGGCCGTCGGCTACACCACCAAAAAAGCCCGGAAGAAATTTGTCAAAAAGATCAAATTAAACAAATTCCCCATACTGCGTTATTGCATCAGCGTCTTTATCACCTTTAACCTGGTCTCTTTTGCCTGGATATTCTTCCGGGCCGAATCTCTCCAGGAAGCCTTCAGGTACATTAAATACATCCAGTTGGTTTTTCATGGAAAAGGTGCGGCGTACCTCCTTTTCAACCTGGCAATGACAGCGGTTTTCATCCTGTTGGAAATATTATACAAAAACAGGGACAAACTGCCGGCGCTTCAACGGATACCCGCGGTGGTGAAAGCGGTCGGTTTCGCTTTATTTATTTGTCTGATCATTATCTTTGCAGTGGATACGTCCAATGAATTTATCTATCTTCAATTCTAACGCCGGCCTGAAAGGAACGAAAAAATATTTCGCGGGCGCCTGTCTGTTTATCCTGGCAATTTTCTTGTTTGACAGGGGATTGTTTTACCTGTTATCCACCCTGGAAAACAATTTTTATCCCCGGACAGAATTCGAAAAACAGTTCGAGCTGTTTGTGAAAGATAAAAAATTCAGTACGCTGATTCTCGGCACATCCCGTGCATATGAAGGCATTCATCCTTACTATATAGAGAAACGATTGAACCAAAAGGCGTTCAAAGAGTCGTGCCAGGGAAAGGGGCCGAAATACAGTTATTATTTCTATAAAGTCTATAAAAAATATTGTGGGATTCCCAGGGTAGTGCTTTACGGGGTAGACTATTTCATTTATAACATCACATCCGACCCCAAATGGATGGCGCGCTTCGATGCGTACGATGCGGATAAAAGCATAAACTATTTTTCAAGCCCTTTGCTGTTGGTGAAGTACAAAAAAAAGATCGATAATTTTATAAACAATTTCATGATCCGTCTGACGGGAAAAAGTGCAGCGGATGATACGGCCCGGGAGTTCATCGCTTTCCAGGAATACAAGGGTGGGGATAATGAAAAGAAAGACCTGGTGCTGGAACCGGGTGCAAAGTTCGCCCGGCAGAAGTTTCTCCCTTCTCCCGGGATCGAAGGGGACTATTTTGAAAAATTATTGGCCGAACTGGACCGGGACGGGGCGACGGTAATACTGGTGGCGTTGCCGGATTATATCGGTACGTTAAAGACGAATCATCAACAGTATCTCTTTGTCGAGCATTTAAAGGAATTTCATGAGAAATACAAGAATGTACATGTTTTCGATTACAGTCGTCCCGGTGCATTTCCCACGAAAATCCCCGAATATTTTAACGACGGCGGTTATGGCCGGACCAATTCGCACCTTTCTAAGAAAGGCGCCAGGGTATTTAATAAAACCCTGGCCAAAGACCTTGAAAAGTATTATAAGTAAAAACACGAAATCCTAAATTGGGGGATTAGGGATTAGGAACAGTCAAGGAAATTCAAGGAAATGCCCCCCAACTTCGCGGCAGTCCCCCTTTTCATCTCTTCCGATATTATTCCATATAAACGGTTAATCCCGGCAGTACCCGGCTTAACGCTTCTTTTTCATCATCATAGATTTGCTCTCTACTCAAATGTAAATACTTCAATCCTTTTAACTCAAAAAGTGGGGAATAATCATCGCCTGGGATACTTCCCAAATATACCCGCTCCAGGTTTTTCAAATGCACCAAAGGGGAAATATCCATAATCCAGTTTTTGCTTAATCCCAATTCATTTAAATTTACCAGCCCTTTAAGTGGAGAAATATCGACGATATGATTGTTTCCCAGGGCTAGGTGCTTTAAATTTTTCAAACCGGAAAGGGGGGCGATATCGGTAATTTGATTATGATATAACTGTAACACGGTTAAACCCGGCAGCAGCGCCAGGGGTGAAATATCGGTAACCCGATTATTTATTAAGTGCAGCGCGGTTAAACGCTGCAATCGCGATAGGGGTGAAATATCGGTAAGGCAATGATATTTTATCTCTAAATAAGTCAAATTTTGCAACTGGCCGAGGGGCGAAATATCAAGCGGCTGCTCTCCACTTAAAACCAGGTGGGTTAAACTTTTCAACTGCGAAAGGGCCGATATCACGGTAAGTCGATTATAGTCCAATTCGAGGTGAGTTAAGAATTTTAATGGGCCGATGGGGGAAAGATCGGTAAAAGGATTGTCGCTTAAATTCAAATGAGTAAGCTGCTGCATTTCTTTAAGCGGTGAGATATCCTTAATTTGATTGGAATTTAAACTCAACCGGCTTACCTCTTTATATTGTTTAATAAACCGGAGATCATCGATGTTGGAAGCGGATAAATCCAGGGAAGAACTGTTTATATTTTTCATGCAGGTATTATACCTTATTTGGTGATTTGGAGACAGACAAATTTTTTCCTATTTTTTTCCTCAACGCAGAAAAAGTAAGAGAAAATGATGCACCCCCGGAATGGGAGTTGCCCCTTGACATTTGAACCGGTATCTATTATACTGGCAACGAATCGCTTGAATTTCAAGGGGTTCAAACCTCGGATAATACAATGGGAAAAAATGTCGGATAAGAAAGACATCCAGGATATTCTTCCACTCACCCCTATGCAAGAAGGGATGCTATTTCACTATTTGAAAGAACCGGCAAGCGACCTCTACTTCGAACAATTATCCCTGGCAGTGTCGGGGAATATGGCAGCGGAACTTTGTAAAAAAGCCTGGAACGCCGTCATCGACGCCAACGAAATGCTGCGCACGGCGTTCCGCTGGGAAAAACTGGAAAACCCGGTTCAAATTATTTTAAAAGTATTTCGCCTTCAACCGCTTTATTATGACCTGACTGGCGGAGACGCCGGCAATACGAATAAACGACTGGATGCGCTAAAGGCCAACGATAGGCAAATGAAATTCGACCTGCGCGAAGTCCCTTTCAGGGTAACGCTGTGTAAAACCGGGGAAGATCATTATGAAATGATCATCAGTAATCACCATATTTTATTCGACGGTTGGAGCAGCGGCATTATCCTGGAAGAATTTTTCAACGCTTATAATGCCTTCGCCATGGGCAAGGAATGGGTAAAACCGGTTAAAACGGGATTTAAAGAATTTGTTAAACGGTATCACGCCCCGACGGCAGATACGGATAGCAGCGAGCAGGAAAATTTCTGGGGAAACTACCTGGCAGGAATCGAGACCCCTACGGAACTGTCGCTAAAAAAGAGCGGCAAAAGAAAAGGAAGTATAAGGGGTACAGGAAACGCGCGCCTCACTTTTGACAATGTCGAAAGAAGGGAACTGGACAGCTTTAGTAAGAATTATAAAATAACCCTGGCGTCCTTGTTTTACTGCGCCTGGGGCATCTTGCTGCAAAAATATAATAACGGGGATGATGTTATTTTCGGGACCACCACAGCGGGCCGCCCCGGTTCAATACCGGGAATCGAAAAGATGGTGGGGCTTTTTATCAACACGATTCCTTTGCGAATTCAAATGGATTCCAACGCTCCCATCCCGGCCCTACTATCCCGCATCGATGACGCTTTACAAGTACGGGTAAAATATGAACATACGCCCCTGGCGGACATAAAAAAATACAGCGGCCTAACCGGCAATGAGGAACTTTTCGATTCTATCGTCGTCATGGAAAACTACCCCCTGGACAACGGGTTAATGCTGAAAAACGGCATATTAAAGGTGGATTCTTACTCGCACCGGGAAATGACCCACTATGATTTGACTATCCTGGTGAAAATATTTACTGCCGTGGAAGTAAATTTCAGTTATAACCGGGATTCGCTGGACGCTGAAACAGCGGCCCGGTTGCCCGTCCATTTCAAGTCCCTGGTGTTGGATATGATGAAACACCCGGGCAAAAAAATATGCGCAATCGATATTTTAACGGAAGAAGAGAAAAAACAACTGTTATATGATTTTAATAATACGGCGGCGGATTACCCGCGGGAAAAAACCATACACCGATTGTTTGTTGAACAGGCCACCAGGACGCCGGACAATATTGCCCTTGTAGGGGCAGCCGCCGTAGAGACGTTGCGCGCAACGTCTCTACAAATGACCTACCGTCAATTAGATGAACAATCCGACCGATTGGCCGGATTGTTAATGGGAAAAGGCGTCCTGGCGGACACTATCGTTGCTATCATGATGGAGCGGTGCATCGAAATGATCATAGGAATCATGGGTATATTAAAAGCCGGCGGGGCTTATTTGCCCATCGATCCCGATCTGCCGGGAGAACGCATCGATTATATGCTAAAAGACAGCGCGGCAAAAATCCTATTAACCGCAAATGAAATTGCTTCTCTTGCAGCGGGATGCGTTTTTAATTTTCATCATTCATCATTCATCATTCATCATTCAAATCTCTCTTATTTAATCTACACTTCGGGGTCCACTGGCCGGCCCAAGGGAGTGGCGGTGGAACATTCATCCGCGGTAAACATATTGATGGCCATGCACCGGGAATACCCCCTGGAGGCGACGGATACTTACCTGCTAAAAACATCGTTCATGTTTGATGTGTCTGTAACCGAGTTATTCGGCTGGTTCATGGAAGGCGGTAAATTAGCCGTATTGGAAAAGGGCGGTGAAAAAGACCCGGCACTTATTTTGAATTCAGTGGAGCGGCAATTTGTCACCCATATTAATTTTGTTCCTGCCATGTTCAAGGTTTTTGTGGATGAAGTGGAAGCAAACCCCCGTGATATAAGGAAATTATCCGGTCTTAAATATATTTTTGCAGCCGGGGAGACTCTTTCACCGGGAGTGGTTAATAAATTCAAGCAGTTAAATACCGTTATTGCCCTGGAAAATCTCTATGGGCCCACAGAAGCCGCGGTTTATTCCTCCCGGTATTCATTGGCCGGCGAGTCGTTCCATGGAAATATCCCGATCGGGAAGCCCATGCAGAATGTTATGCTTTTTATCCTGGACAGCGCTGGGAATATGAAACCGGTCGGAGCGCCGGGTGAATTATACATCGGCGGGGCCGGTCCGGCCCGCGGGTATTTGAATAATCCCGAATTAACCGCGGAAAAGTTTAAGTTCAATAGGTCCTATAGGTCCTATAAGACCTATATTTTCTACAGGACCGGCGACTTAGCCCGGTGGCTGTCCAGCGGTGACATCGAGTTCCTGGGCCGCATGGACCGGCAAGTGAAAATCAGGGGATTTCGCATCGAACTGGAAGAAATCGAAATACAACTGCTGGCCCATAAAGATATAAAAGAAGCCGCGGTCATCCCCATGGTCGATAGAACCGGCGATCATTGCCTATGCGCCTACTGGACGCCGCAAAGAGAAGTGGAAATTCTCTCATTAAGGGAATACCTGGCGGAACGATTGCCGGATTATATGATACCGTCTTATTTTGTGAAGCTGGAGCGCCTACCCTTAACCCCCAGCGGAAAAATCGACCGCAAAGCGCTGCCTATCCCGGAAGGAACTTCCCGGCAGAAATATATTGCCCCCAGGGACCCGGTGGAAAAAAAACTAACGGAAATATGGGCCGGCGTTCTATTCGGTAAAGACGATGCACATACGGGGCGTAACGCTATCGGTATGGAAGACAATTTTTTCCACCTGGGTGGCCATTCCATTAAAGCCATGCTCCTGGCGGCCAGGATTCAAAAGGAATTTGCCGTTACTTTTCCCCTGGGCCAGGTGCTTAAGACGCCCCGGGTCAGGGCATTGGCGGATTTTATTAAGAACGCGGCGCGCAATATTTATAAAGATATCCCGGCGCTGGAGAAAAAAGAATATTACCCGCTTTCATCGGCCCAAAAACGCCTGTTCTTCCTGGACCGGTTCGAACATATCGGCGCCAGCTATAATATGCCTTTTGTTTTAAAAATTGCGGGGAAACCGGATAAAGAGAGGTTTGAAAATGCTTTCCGGCAGTTGATCCGGCGTCACGAAACACTGCGGACCTCTTTTGAATTTTTGGCCCACCAACCGGTTCAGCGGGTCCATGATCCCGGCGCCGTGGATTTTGAAATCCGGGAGATCGAAACGTTTGAACGAGATAAAGGCAGCAGCGCCGGGATTATCTATCGATTCGTACGGCGTTTCGACCTGGCGCAGCCGCCGCTGCTGCGGGTGGGACTGGTCCGGTTAGCCGCCGCCGAGTACATGCTTTTATTCGATATGCATCATATTATCTCCGACGGTACATCCACGGGTATCTTGATCGACGAATTCACCCGGTTATATGCCGGCGAGGAATTATTGCCCCTGGAAATTCAATACAGGGATTTTGCCGCCTGGCAGAATAGCCGCGCCCAAACCGATGAAACCGTGAAACTGGAAGAATTCTGGCTTAATCTTTTTCCCGGGGATATCCCGCGTTTGGATTTACCCGCGGATTACCCGCGGCCGGGGACATTTACTTTTGAAGGCGACCGCCTGGGATTCGGATTGGGCGGCAGCAATATTAGGGGGATCAGGGAGATTTGCGCCCGGAACGAAACAACTCTTTTCATGAGTATAATGGCCGTGTTTAATATATTGTTGTATAAATATACCGGCGAGGAGGATATCGTTGTGGGGACTGTTACGGCCGGCCGTCCGCACCAGGCGCTGCATGACAGCATCGGGATGTTTGTCAATACGCTGGCCATACGAAATTCCCCCTCCGGGAGAAAAACCTTCCTGGAATTTTTACACGAAGTTAAAGCAATGGGTATCCAGGTCTTTGAAAACCAGGACTTGCAGTTTGAGACCCTTGTGGATAAACTGGACGTAGAGAGGGATGCGTCCCGGAACCCTGTTTTCGATGTATGTTTCGCGATGCAGAATTTCGAGCGTAAGGAAATAAAACTGCCGGGTTTAACGCTCTCGCCTTATGATTACGCGGCTAAAATTTCCCAATTCGATTTAACCCTGGAAGCATGGGAACTGGGGGACGATATTGTTTGCTTTTTGGAATATTATACACGGTTATTCGAACGTGAAACTATCGAACGTTTTTCCCGGCATTTTTTGAGTGTAATCGAACAAATATGCCGGGCGCCGGATGTTTTAATTTCCGCTGTCGATATCATTTCCGAAGAAGAAAAGCGATTGCTGGTTTTGGAGTTCAATAACACCACCGCTTTTTACCCGGCGGATAAAACGATTCCGGCGCTATTTGAAGAGCGGGTTAAGGCCGACCCGGACGCCGCCGCGGTGGCGTTCGAGGACCGGTATCTCACTTATGGGGAACTGGATCGCAGGGCCGGTGAATTGGCCGCTTACCTGGTGGATGAAATAGGCGTCCGACCGGGAGACCGGGTGGGTATTATGATGGATATATGCGCCGATGGTGTAATTGCCGTCATGGGGGTATTGAAAGCCGGGGGTGCATATGTACCGGCGGCCCCTTTTCTCCCGGAGGAGCGGATCAAAGGGATTATCAAGGATGCGGGTATCGGGGTCGTTATTTCCCGGCAAAGGTATGTGCGAAAGCTGGACCGTCTTCTTTGGGAATGCGCGGACCTGCATATGTATTTATGTCTGGACGCCCCCGATATTTATGCCGGGGACGATGTGGAAGAGAGCGAGATACTTAATTTGAAAAATCTCTGGAATTATATCGGCGAGACAGCGGTAGATGAGATTACCGGCGGCGGGTGGGTGAGTAGTTATACGGGCGAACCTTTTTCTAAGAAAGAGATGGAAGAATATGGCGATAATGTCCTACAAAAACTCGCGCCTTTGCTTAATAAAAAAATGAAAGTATTGGAGATCGGCTGCGCGTCCGGTATTACCATGTTCCGGGTGGCGCCGCGGGTGGGGTTTTATTATGGCGCGGATCTTTCCGCGGTCATCATCGAGAAGAACAAGCGGCGGGTGGAAGAAGAAAAGCATCAAAATATCCGGTTGGCTGTGTTGGCGGCCCATGAAATCGATCAAATCGGCGAGAAGGATTTTGACCTGGTAATTATAAACAGTGTTATCCAGGATTTTTACGGTCTTAATTATCTTCGTGGGGTGATTTTAAAGGCCCTGGAGTTGATGGGAGAAGATAGTTATTTTTTCTTCGGGGATATTATGGACCTGGATTTGAGAGATGGGTTGATCCGGGAGATGGTGGAGTTTAAGCGGGCGCATGGTGAGCGGGGGTATAGGACAAAGACGGATTTTTCAGGCGATCTTTTTATTCCCCGTGATTTTTTCCGGGGTTTAAGGATGAATATCCCGGCGCTCCAGGAGCCGAAGTTTAGTAATAAGATTCACACTGTTGAAAACGAATTAACCAAATTCCGCTACGATGTCCTGGTTAAAATAAACAAAACCCCCCTTATAATCACCCCTAACAAAAGTTTTTTCGGGGTCAAGGGGCGGTTTTTTCAAAAAAAGCCCCTTGTGGTCGAAGACAATAGCCTGGCCTACATCATGTACACTTCAGGTTCAACCGGCAGGCCCAAAGGGGTTATGGTGGAGCAGCGGGCCGTGGTTAATCTTGTCCGCTGGTTTGCCCGTACCTTTGGAATTCGACCGGGTATTCATCTCTTGCAGTTGACGGATTATTCGTTTGATCCCAGCGTGGAAGATATTTTTGCCACGCTTCTTTACGGGGCGACGCTTTATGTGGGCCCCGGGGATTTAAATGTCGATAGGGACGTGTTTAAAGCGTATGTCGATAGGCGCCAGGTGCACATCGTCGATTTTGTTCCTTCGGCGTTGGACCCATTGTTGGGGGGTGAGGAGAAGTTAAAAAGTTTACAGATCGTCATTTCCGGCGGCGAGCGGCTGGAAGATTCGTTGAAAGACCGGCTTATTGCCCGGGGGTACCGGTTATACAATAATTATGGTCCCACCGAGATCACGGTGGATGCGTTATTTTCCGAATGTTCCGGGGGCAGGGTTTATTTAGGAACGCCCATTGCCAATACCCGGTGTTATGTACTCGATAAAGATGACAGGCTTTCGGCGATCGGGGTAAAGGGGGAGTTGTGTATTGCCGGTACAGGGGTTTCGCGCGGGTATCTCAATGACCCGGGACTTTCAGTAGAGAAATTCAGGGAAGACCTGGTAGAGGGGGAGCGGGTATACCGGACCGGCGACGTCGTGCGCCGGCGTCCGGGCGGAGAGATCGAATTCATCGGCAGGAAAGACGCACAGGTCAAAATAAGAGGTTACCGCATCGAACCCGGGGAGATAGAAAAGCGGATCAGGGAAGCCGAGGATATCGAAGAAGTAGTCGTCGTGGGTAGGGAGAAAGCCCCGGGCGATAAATACTTATGCGCATATTTTGTTTCCGGGAAAGATATCGACGTCACTGATTTGAAGAATAGCCTGTCAAAAATTATACCCGATTATATGATGCCCCTGCATTTTATGCAGTTGAAAAAAATGCCCCGGAAAGTCACCGGGAAAATCGATGAAAAAGCCTTACCTGTCCCCGGGGCCGGGTCCGGGGTTGAAGGCTATGCCGCGCCGCGGGATGAGTTGGAAGAGAAACTCGTAACGATTTGGGCGGACGTATTAGGCATGGAACCGGGGCGGATCGGTATAGACGATAATTTTTTCGAGTTAGGGGGTCACTCGTTAAAAGCAGCGGTTTTGACGGCGAGAATCCACCGGGAGTTACACATAAAAGTACCGCTGGCGGAAATTTTCCGGCTGCCTGCCATACGGGATTTGGCCGGGTATATCAAGCAGGCGGCAAAGGATATTTATACGGCCATTGGAGCGGTGGAAAAGAAAGAATTTTATCCATTATCGTCGGCGCAAAAAAGGATGTATATCTTACAGCAAATGGAGGACCAGGGGACCGGTTATAATATCCCGGCGGTATTGTTATTGGAAGGCCGGGTGGATAAGCAAAAGCTCGAGGATACATTCAGGCGTTTGATACGGCGGCATGAAAGTTTACGGACCTCGTTTGAAATGGCGGCAGGGGAACCGGTGCAGAGGATTCATGACGAAGTGGAATTTAAGCTCGAACATTTTGATTTAGCCGCGAAGGTCCGCGAAGAAGAAAAATTTCATCATTCATCATTCATGAATACACCGAATCATTTTATCCGCGCTTTCGACCTGTCGAAAGCGCCTTTACTGCGTGTCGAATTGAGAGAGCTGGAAGAGGCAAAACATTTATTGATGATCGATATGCACCATATTATCGCGGACGGTATTTCGCTAGAAGTTTTTATAAAAGAGTTTTCAATCCTATACCGCGGCGGGGAACCGGCTGCCCTGCGCATCCAGTATAAAGATTTTTCCGAATGGCAAAATCGCCTGGCGGCAAAAGGCGAGTTCCGGCGCCAGGAAGACTATTGGTGTAAGGAGTTTGCCGGGGAAGTCCCGAAACTGGGCCTGCCCACTGATTTTCCCAGGCCCACGGCGTGGAGTTTCGAGGGTAATATCCTGGGTTTTGAACTGGAGGAAGAAGAAACCGCCCGGTTAAATACCCTGGCCGGGTCTGCCAATGCCACCCTCTTTATGACTTTGTCGGCGGTATATAATGTCTTGCTGTCTAAGATATGCGGCCAGGAAGAGATTGTCGTGGGATCGCCGGTCGCAGGCAGGGGTCATGCGGACCTGGAAAACATCATGGGCATGTTCGTCAACACCCTCGCCTTGCGCGCGCACCTCCACCTCGCCGGGGAACAATCCTTTTTATCCTTTCTAAACGAAACCAGGCATAAAACATTACAGGCCCTTGAAAACCGGGATTATCCCTTCGAGGAACTGGTGCAACGAGTTTCAGTGGATAGAAATATCGGCCGGAACCCGCTGGTAGATGTCATGTTTGCGCTGCAAAACTTTTTCGAAGTCACGTATGACGGTTTGAACCTGGAAATAGAAGGATTAATGATCAAACCCTACGGTTATGAGAATAAAACGGCGAAATTCGATCTACTGCTGTCGGCAGTGGAACAAGAAGGTAAATTGGTCTTTTCTTTCGAATACAGTACGCAGTTGTTTAAAGAGGAAACCATTGCACGGTTTGCAGGTTTTTTTAAGGCCATTATATCGCAGGTAACCCGGGAGCCCCGGGTCAATATTCCAGGCATTGAAATCCTTTCCGAAGAAGAAAGGGCAAGGATATTAAACGATTTTAACGATACCGCCGCCGATTACCCGCGGGACAGGACCATCCATGAATTATTCGCGGGTCAGGCGGAGCGAACGCCGGACCGCATTGCGGTTTTAGGCCACGGACGAACACGGACAGACACGGACAATATTAGTTACCGCGAATTGGCTGAGCAATCCGGTCGATTGGCCGGGTTGTTAATGGAAAAAGGCGTCCAGGCGGACACTATCGTAGGTATTATGATGGAACGGTCTGTCGAAATGATCATCGGCATCCTGGGGATTTTAAAATCCGGCGGCGCATACTTGCCCATCGATCCATCTTACCCGCAAGAAAGAATCGATTATATGGTGAAAGACAGCAATGCGAAAATTATAGTGGGGAACAGGCATGCGCCTGCTTGTTCCGAAGAATTGAATTGTCAATTGTCAATTGTTAATTGTGAATTGTTAAAGAGTGCGCCCAGGGCGCCTTTTCATTATTCATCATTCATCGTTCATCATTCAAGCCCTCTTGCATATGTTATCTACACTTCCGGCTCGACGGGGAAACCCAAAGGAACCCTTACGACCCATGCCAATGTGATCCGGGTGGTTCGGAATACCAATTATATAGAATTGACGGGGAATGATAGGATACTGCAATTGTCTAATTATGCATTCGATGGGTCGGTATTCGATATTTTCGGCGCCTTGTTGAATGGGTCGGTTTTGGTGTTGGCGGATAGAGAGACAGCTTCGGCAGTGGACCGGTTGGCGGCGTCGATCCGGCGGCGGCAGGTAACGGTATTCTTCGTAACCACGGCCCTATTCAATACGCTGGTAGACCTGGAACTCACTTGCCTGGGAAATATAAGAAAATTACTTTTCGGCGGCGAGAGGGTCTCGTTGGAGCATTCCCGCAAGGCCCTGGCAACCCTGGGGAAAGGTAAAATTGTCCATGTTTACGGGCCCACGGAGACGACTGTCTATGCCAGTTTTTATTTTATCGATCATATCGAAGCAGGGGCGGTAACGATCCCCATTGGAAAGCCGATAGCCAATACTACCTTATATATTTTCGACAAGAACTTGAACCTGGCGCCGGTAGGGATACCCGGGGAGATTTATATTGGCGGCGAGGGTATTGCACGCGGTTACTTAAACAACCCGGAACTGACGGCGGAAAAATTTAAAATTATAAGCGGCGCCCTTCGGGCGGATATTCATCATTCATCATTCGATCTTCCACGCATTCATCATTCAAATTTATATTGTACCGGCGACCTGGCGCGCTGGCTTACGGATGGAAATATCGAATTCCTGGGCAGGATCGACCACCAGGTAAAAATCCGGGGCTTCCGCATTGAATTGGGGGAAATCGAGAGCCAACTGCTCAAACATGAGCGGATAAAAGAAGTAGTAGTGATCAATCGAAAGGATAGAGACGATAAATATTTATGCGCTTATATCGTTCCTTGTTCCCATCCCGCCCCGGAAGCCGCTGAATTAAGAACTTACCTTGCAGGGAGTTTACCGGATTATATGATTCCTTTGTATTTCACAGCGATGGGAAAAATTCCTTTGAATCCCAGTGGGAAGATCGACAGGAAAGCCCTGCCCGAACCGGGGGTCGGCGATACGGCAAAGGAATGCACTGCCCCACGAAATGCTGTAGAGAAAAAACTGGCAGAGATATGGGGAGAGGTATTGAAACTACAGTCTCCGGTTGACATCACTGACAATTTTTTCGATCTGGGGGGCCATTCCTTAAACGCGGCCGTTTTGACAGCGCGGATGCACAAAGCCTTCGGCGTCAAAATCCCACTCAAGGAATTTTTTCAAAGGGGCAGTATCCGTGAGGTAGCAGAATACTTAAAATGGGCAGTAAATGAGAAATTCACTTTTATCGAACCGGTGGAAGGGAAAGAATATTACCTCCTATCCCCGGCCCAAAAACGAATGTATTTTCTCCAGCAACTGGTTGGCGACAACATCGTTTATAATATGCCGGCAGCGGTTATCCTGGAAGGCGTCATCGATAAGGGCCGGCTGCAAGCCGCCTTTAAAAAATTAACCCGGAGGCATGAAAGTTTCCGAACCTCCTTTGAGATGGTGGGTGACGAACCGGTGCAAAGAATCCATGATGATGTAGAATTTGAAACAAAAATTTTTGGAAGTCTTGGAACCTTTTTTCAAAAAGGTTCCTGGCCGCCGGAGGCAATTATAAAATCTTTCATTCAGCCTTTTGATCTTTCTCGTGCCCCGCTGCTGCGGGTCACCCTGACCAGTTCCAGTGAAACCCTCCACCTTTTGTTGGTGGATATGCATCATATTATTTCCGACGGCGTTTCCCAGGGCATTTTGATCCGGGATTTCATGCGCTTGTATGAAGGAGAAGAATTATTGCCGCTAAAACTCCATTATAAAGATTATGCGGAGTGGCAGAACAGTGAAAAAGAACAAGAAGCGGTGAAGCAGCAGAAAGAGTCCTGGTTAAAGGAGTTTGCGGGTGAGATACCGGTACTGGACATGCCCACCGATTACCCCAGACCCGTGGTGCAAAGTTTCGATGGAATGGCAATTGATTTCGAGATAGAAAGCAATGCGGCGGGGGCTTTGAAAGAACTGGCAGCGGAAGAAGGGGCAACCCTGTTCATGGTCCTGCTTTCCCTGTATACGATATTTTTGGCCAAACTCGGCGGCAGGGAAGATATCGTAGTGGGGACGCCGACAGCCGGGCGCGGGCATGCGGATTTAGAACAGATCATCGGCATGTTTGTCAACACCCTGGCGCTTCGGAATTTCCCTTGCGGCGAGATGACCTTCGAACAATTTTTAAAAGAAATAAAGGAACGGACTTTGGCGGCCTTTGCCCGGCAGGACTACCCCTACGATGAGTTGGTGGAAGCATTAACTATCGAGAGAGATACCGGTCGCAACCCCTTATTCGATGCCATGCTGGCGCTGCAAAATATGGATATCCCCGCTGTGGGAATACCCGGGTTAAAGTTGAAACCTTTCGATTTAAAGAACTGGATAGCGAAATTCGACCTGACGCTCATCATTTCCGAAATGGGAAAGGACTTATTATGTACCTTCGAATATTGCACCAAATTGTTTAAACAAGAAACCATCGCGCGATTTACGGGTTATTTTAACAAGATCGTATCCCATGTAATCGAGAACCCCGGCACAAAGATAGCGGAAATCGATATCTTATCGGAACAGGAAAGAAAGCAGTTGTTGGTTGAGTTTAGCGGGGCCGGGTCGGCATACCCGGTGGAGAAAACCCTCCATGAATTATTTGAAGAACAGGTAGAAAAGACCCCCAACAGTATTGCCCTTGTAGGGGCAGACCCCCGTGTCTGCCCTATCAGACTATCCTACCGCCAATTAAATGAGCAATCCGGTCGCTTGGCCTGTTTGTTGGTACAAAAAGGCGTCCAGGTGGGCAGTATTGTAGGTATCATGATGAAACGTTCCCTTGATTTGATTATTGGAATAATCGGGATACTGAAATGCGGGGCCGCTTATTTGCCTATTGATCCCAACTCCCCGGAAGAACGGATCGCTTATATGTTAAAAGACAGCAGCGCCAAAATCCTATTAACCGCAGCGGATTTCGTTTTAAATTTTCATCATTCATCATTCATCATTCATCGTTCAAATCTCTCTTATTTAATCTACACTTCCGGTTCTACCGGCAAACCCAAGGGCGTGCTCGTTACTCATGCCAATATCTGCCCCCTGCTGCATTGGGGATATGAGCATCTTGGGATAGGGTGCGGCGATCGCGTCTTGCAAAATCTATCTTACTATTTCGATTGGTCGGTCTGGGAGATATTTATCACGCTGACCACCGGCGCCGGTTTATATGTAATCGACGATGAAGTGCTCTTTAATCCCGAAGCTTGCGGAGGTTTTATCGACGCTGCCAAAATTACCGTACTGCATGCGACCCCTACCCAGTACCGGCTCCTGGCGAATTTGGGCCGGCGATTCGAGACCCTTAGGTATTTATTTATCGGCGCGGAAAAGTTAAGTTTCGAATTATTGGCAAGTAGTTTTGAATCGGTAACCGGTCGATGCCGGGTATTTAATATGTATGGTCCCACTGAAGCCACCATCATTGCGGCGGTGCTGGAAACCCAGCGGGAATCCATGAATCCTTCGCTGTCCAGTGTGCCCATCGGCAAACCCGTGGGTAACAATCAACTCCTCATCCTGGACAAACATCATCGATTATGTCCAATCCGTGTCGCCGGCGAGTTATACATCGGCGGCGGCGGCGTCGCCATGGGCTACTTGAACAACCCGGAACTCACCGCGGAAAAATTTAAAATTATAAGCGGCACCCTTCGGGCGGATATTCATCATTCATCATTCATCATTCATCATTCAAATTTATATTGTACCGGCGACCTTTGCCGTTGGTTGGATGATGGCAACATCGAATTCCTGGGGCGCATCGATCAGCAAGTCAAAATCAGGGGGTATCGTATCGAACCCGGCGAGATTGTCAATCGATTATTGGCCCATGAAAATGTAAAAGATGCGGAAGTCCTGGTCAAAGAGACCCTGCAAGATAAATACCTATGCGCCTATATCGCGCCCCATGGGGAACTCGATCTCCCCGGCTTGAAAAGTCATTTGGCTGCAACATTACCAGGTTACATGATCCCGGCCCATTTTGTAATTTTAGACCGCATGCCCCTTAACCCCAACGGAAAAATTGACAAAAAAGCCCTGCTGGAAATGGCCAATAAGCAAATAATCGATACAGCAGTTGCTTATGAGGCGCCGCGGGATGAAGTGGAAGAAAAGCTGGCAGGGATATGGTCCGAGGTGCTGGGAATTAAAAAAAATCTTATGGGTATCGATGCAAATTTTTTCGAGTCAGGAGGGCACTCATTAAAAGCAGCGGTCCTGTTGTCTAAAATTCACCGGGAACTTCATGTGAAGATGGCGCTGGTCGAAGTGTTTACCCGGCCCACTATCCGGGGGTTGGCCGAATATATAATAAATACGAAAGAAGATATATATATATCGATCGAACACGCAGCCAAAAAAGAATATTATCGTTTGTCCCCGGCCCAAAAGCGAATGTATTTTCTCCAGCAATTGCTGGAAGATAGCATCGTTTATAATATGCCGGCCGCAGTTATCCTGGAAGGCGTCATCGATAAGGGCCGGTTGCAAGCCGCCTTTAAAAAATTAATCCGGAGGCATGAAAGTTTCAGAACCTCCTTTGAGATGGTGGGCGACGAACCGGTGCAAAGGGTCCATGATGATGTGGAATTTGAAATCGAATATAAAAACTCGTCCACAGATTACACTGATTACACAGATGATAAAGATAAAATACAATATTTTATTCAGCCCTTTGATCTTTCTCGCGCCCCGCTGCTGCGGGTCAACCTGACCAGTTCCAGTGAAACCCTACACCTGTTGTTGGTGGATATGCATCATATTATTTCCGACGGCGTTTCCCAGGGCATTTTGATCCGGGATTTCATGCGTTTGTATGGAGGAGGAGAACTATTGCCGCTAAAACTCCAGTATAAAGATTATGCGGAGTGGCGGAACAGCGAAAGAGAACAAGAAGCGGTGAAGCAGCAAAAAGAGTCCTGGTTAAAGGAGTTTGCGGGTGAGATACCGGTACTGGACATGCCCACGGATTATCCCAGACCCGTGGTGCAAAGTTTCGATGGAATGGCAATTGATTTCGAGATAGAAAGCAATGCAGCGGGGGCTTTGAAAGCCCTGGCGTTGGAGGAAGGGGCGACCCTGTTCATGGTTCTACTTTCTTTGTATACGATATTTTTGGCCAAACTCAGCGGCAGGGAAGATATCGTGGTAGGGACGGCGACAGCCGGCCGGGGGCATGCGGATTTAGAAAAGATCATCGGCATGTTTGTCAACATCCTGGCGCTACGGAATTTCCCTTGCGGCGAGATGACCTTCGAACAATTTTTAAAAGAAATAAAGCAGCGAACTTTGTCGGCCTTTGCCCAGCAGGACTACCCCTACGATGAGTTGGTGGAAGCATTAACTATCGAGAGAGATACCGGTCGCAACCCCTTGTTCAATGCCATGCTGGCGCTGCAAAATATGGATATCCCCGCTGCGGAAATACCCGGGTTAAAGTTGAAACCTTTCGATTTAAAGAACCGGATAGCGAAATTCGACCTGACGCTCATCATTTCCGAAATGGGAAAGGACTTATTGTGTACCTTCGAATATTGCACCAAATTGTTTAAACAAGAAACCATCGAGCGATTTACGGGTTATTTTAACAAGATCGTATTCCATGTAATCGAGAACCCAGGCACAAAGATAGCGGAAATCGATATCTTATCGGAACAGGAAAGAAAGCAGTTGTTGGTTGAGTTTAGCGGCGCCGGGGCGGCATACCCGGTGGAGAAAACCCTCCATGAATTATTTGAAGAACAGGTAGAAAAGACCCCCAACAGTATTGCCCTTGTAGGGGCAGACCCCCGTGTCTGCCCTATCAGCCTGTCCTACCGCCAATTAAATGAGCAATCGGGTCGGTTGGCCTGTTTGTCGATAGAAAAAGGCGTCCAGGTGGGCAGTATTGTGGGTATCATGATGAAACGTTCCGTCGATTTGATTATTGGAATAATCGGGATACTGAAATGCGGGGCCGCTTATTTGCCTATCGATCCCAACTCCCCGGAAGAACGGATCGCTTATATGTTAAAAGACAGCAGCGCGAAAATCCTATTAACCGCGGCGGATTTCGTTTTTAATTTTCATCATTCATCATTCATCATTCATCGTTCAAATCTCTCTTATTTAATCTACACTTCCGGCTCTACCGGCAAACCCAAGGGCGTGCTCGTTACTCATGCCAATATCTGTCCCTTGCTGCATTGGGGATATGAGCATCTTGGGATAGGTCCCGGGGACCGCGCTTTGCAAAATCTATCTTATTATTTCGATTGGTCGGTGTGGGAGATATTTATCACGCTGACCACCGGCGCGGGTTTATATGTAATCGACGATGAAGTGCTCTTTAATCCCGAAGCTTGCGGGGGTTTCATCGACGCTGCCAAAATTACAGTACTGCATGCGACTCCTACCCAGTACCGGTTCCTGGCGAATTTGGACCGGCGATTCGAGACCCTTAGGTATTTATTTATCGGTGCGGAAAAGTTAAGTTTCGAATTATTGGCAAGTAGTTTTGAATCGGTAACCGGTCGATGCCGGGTATTTAATATGTATGGCCCCACCGAAGCCACCATCATTGCGGCGGTGCTGGAAATCCAGCGGGAATCCATGAATCCTTCGCTCTCCAGTGTGCCCATCGGCAAACCCGTGGGCAACAATCAGCTCCTCATCCTGGACAAACATCAGCGATTATGCCCAATCCGTGTCGCCGGCGAGTTATATATCGGCGGCAATGGCGTCGCCATGGGCTACTTAAACAACCCGGAACTGACGGCGGAAAAATTTAAAATTATAAGCGGCGCCCTTCGGGCGGATATTCATCATTCATCATTCATCATTCATCATTCAAATTTATATTGTACCGGCGACCTTTGCCGTTGGCTGTCAGATGGCACGATCGAATTCCTGGGCCGCATCGACCGGCAGGTCAAAATAAGGGGTTATCGTATCGAACCCGGCGAGATTGTCAATCGATTATTGGCCCATGAAAATGTAAAAGAGGCGGAAGTCCTGGTCAAGGAGACCCCGGGAGATAAATACCTATGCGCCTATATCGTACCCCATGGAGAACTGGATATCCCCGGCTTGAAAAGTCATTTGGGTGCGACATTACCCGGTTACATGATCCCGGCCCATTTTTTAATTTTAGACCGCATGCGCCTTACCCCCAACGCCAAAATAGACACGAAGGCCCTGCTGGCCATGGTAGAAACACAAATAACCGCAAAAGGAACAGCCTATGAAGCGCCGCGGGATGAAGTGGAAACGAAATTGGTAACCATATGGCAGGAAATTCTCCAGGTCCAACCGATTGGAATCCATGATAATTTCTTTTCAATAGGCGGTCATTCCCTTAAAGCAACCCTATTGGTTTCCCAGGTCCACAAAGCATTTAATGTAAAATTCCCCTTGCGCCGGGTATTCAGCGGTCCAACCATCAAAGAGTTTGCAGTATTTATCAGGCATGAAAAGAGCAGCATTTATGAAAACATAAAACCCGTGGAAAAGAGAGAATATTATCCACTCTCGTCGGCCCAAAAACGCCCCATTTACTGGCATCGTTTCGAGACCGTAGGTTCCGCCTTCAATGTAAGTTTCGTTCTTAAAATGACCGGTAAAATCGATAAATTGCGCCTGGAGAATGCATTTAAAGGGCTGATTCAACGGCACGAGTCCCTAAGAACGTCGTTTATAACCATTGCCGGTAAAGCGGTCCAGTGGGTCCATGAGACAGTGGATTTCAAAATAGAAATATTAGGGGTTAGCAGGGGCGACCCTGCGTGGTCGCCCGATAAAGAGATTAATTCCTTTATCCGGCCTTTCAACCTGGCGGAAGCGCCGTTGTTTAGGGTAGGGCTTGTCCCGTTGGCTGAAGACGAGTGTTTGCTCATTTATGATATGCATCATATAATCGGGGACGGCGCTTCCATGGGGACCGTGATTAATGATTTTACACAATTATACAGCGGGGAAGTATTGCCCCCTTTAAATATTCAATATAAAGACTTTTCCACCTGGCAGAACGACCTGTTTGCCGGTGGGAAAATCAAAGAACAGGAAGAGTACTGGCTGCGGCTTTATTCCGGCGACATACCCCGGTTGAATTTACCTTTGGATTATCCGCGGCCCGATGTTTTTACTTTTGAAGGAGACAGCATTAAATTTAAACTTGAAGCCGAAAATGCTTTACCGTTTAAGCGATTGACCGTTGACCGGGGGGCAACGCTATTCATAAACCTGTATGCCGCTTTAAATGTCCTGTTTTACAAATACACAGGTCAAACGGATATTATCTTTGGAAGCAGTACGTTAGGCAGACCGCACCCGGACTTACAGGATATTATCGGCGTCTTTATCAACAAACTGGCCATACGAAATTATCCACAGGGCAATAAAACCTACCTGGAGTTCCTGGAAGAGGTAAAAGAAAACTGCATTAAAGCCTTTGAAAACCAGGATATGCAGTTTGAAGAGTTGGTGGAAAAATTGCAGCTTAAAAGCGATACGTCGCAAACGCCGATTTATAATGTATCCATGGAAGTTCAGAACGTCGCCACCCCGGAGCTCGATATCCGGGGAATCCGGTTCACCGGTTACGGTTATGAGAACAAAACCAGCAAATATGATATGTCGTTATTTGCCCAGGAAGAAGATAATAATGAGATTCTTTTTTTTATCGTTTACTATACCGGCGTATTTAAAAAGAGCACCATAGAGCGATTAGCCCAACATTTTTTAAATATCATCCGGCAGGTGGGTAAGAATCCCGGTATCTTGATCGACGATATGGAAGTTTCTTCGGAAGAGGGAAGATGAAACGTCATATTGGGGCTCCCAGATGCGGCAATTGGTTTAATTGAGCTCATAGAACTCATTGGTGTAAATCTCACATTGGGAGAAAACCGCTCCACCGGCCGCATGATCCGCATGATAATGCGAGAAAATAACGATTTTGGGCGCCACGCCTTCCGGTATATACATTAATCGTGCATCTTTGCATTTTATACCCTATCGATCTTATATCGATCCTTTTAGATGTACAAGAAGAAAACCCGGGGGGCTGATATAATAGAAAAAAGGAGCGACCCAGGCGCTTAAATATAACGGCGTCTAATCGTCTTTGATGTCTTTAATCTTTTCCAACACTTCTTCTACTGTTGGGCGTAATATACGGTCCTTTTCCATCATCTGCATAATCAGCTCGTTGCATTTCCGGGACAAATCCGGCCGCAGCACGATAGGTTCCGTGGGCGTATCGCTCAATATCTTGCCCATGATTTGCGTCATCTTTCCACCCGGGAAAGGTATTCGCCCGGTGACCGTCTCATAAAAAATAACCCCCAGGGAATAAATATCGCTAGCCAATGAATAATCCGCATGGGAAATTTGCTCCGGCGACATATAATTCAATGTCCCCAACACCGTGCCCGCCTGCGTAATCTTGGTCTGGTGCTCAGTCCTGGCAAGACCGAAATCCAGCAGTTTCACAAAGTTGCTCTTACCTTCTCTTTCGATCAACATCACATTTTCCGGTTTCAAATCGCGATGCACAATGCCTTTACTGTGTATCTTCTTCAACGCACAGGCAATCTGGTACATAATATCCAGTACTTCTTTCACAGCCAGCTTCTCTTCTTCCGCGATTTTCGTCGCCAGGGTTTTTCCTTCCAGGTATTCCATGACAATGAAAAGTTTTTCCTGGTGCTGGCCCCGCTCAATGACCTTTACGATATTGGGGTGATCCAGTTGATCGATAATCGACGCTTCCCGCTTAAACCTCTTGCGGTGATTTTCATCCGGGAACAGTTCTTCCCGCAGCACCTTAAGGGCCACCAAACCGGATTTTTCAATGGTGTCCTCGGCTTTGTAAATGGTCCCCATCCCGCCGGAACCGATCCTCTCCAGCAGCCTGAATTTCCCGATATATTTCTCCTTTTTCCAGAAACCGAAAAGCGTGATATACCGTTTGACAAAACTAATGACGACATAGGATAAACCGGCAAAGGCCATTGCCATAATGAAGCGGAACCACCAGGTTTGCGATATGGGCGGAATAATAATGATTTCAATCGCCCGGCCTTGCTCATTCCAGACCCCGTCATTGTTGGAGCCCTTGACCCGGAACACGTATTTACCCGGGTCGAGGTTGGTATAAGTAACAAAACGCCGGGTAGAATCCCTGTAATTCCAGTCTCTATCGAACCCTTCCATTTTATAGGCATACCTGTTTTTCCTGGGGTTGGAAAAATCCATGGCCACGAAATCAAAAGAAAAAACAGGATACTTATGGGGAATCCTGATGGCTTTCGTCTCGATAATCGATTGAGTCAGAAGGGAGTCCGGCCCCGGTTTCACCGAGTCGCCAAAGACCTGGAAATCCGTAATCAAAACCGGTGGGATATGGGGATTATCCGTAATCTCATCCGGGTAAAAGGCATTAAAGCCATCGATCCCCCCGAAAAACATCTCGCCGTCTCTACTTTTATAATAAGCCCCGGAATTAAACTCATTACTCTGCAAGCCATCCCCCACATCATAATTTTTAAAGGTTTCCTTTTCCGGGTCGAATTTCGCGATCCCTTTATTAGTGCTTATCCAGAGGTTTCCTTTTTCATCGCTCAAGATACTGTAGATAATTTCATTAGGGAGCCCGTCCTTTTCAAAGTAATGCTTGAATGTCCCGCTTTCCGGGTCGAAGCGATTGAGCCCCCCGCCCCAGGTGCCAATCCAAAAAATTCCCGCTTTACCTTCCCGGACGGAAGAGATGTTATTGTTGGTGAGGCTTTTGGGATTTTTCGGGTCCGCTTTCCAGTGGATGAAAGTTTCGCTTCCCGGCCGGAATAAATTTAATCCCCCTTTGGTTCCTATCCAGATGGCGCCGGCGTGGTCTTCATAGATCACATTCACATAGTTATGACTTAAACAGTCCGTTTTGCCGGGTATGTTCTCGTGGTAGGTGAAGGTTTCGGTTCGCGGGTCAAACTTATTGATCCCCTCGGTAGTTCCCACCCAAATTATACCGGGTTTATCTTCATAAAGCGTATTGATATGATTATTACTCAAGCCCCGGGGAATCAAGGGGCTAGACTGGAAATGGGTAAAATTCTTTTTTTTCCGATCGAAGCGGTAAAGTCCATTTATAAATGTCCCGATCCACAGTTTCTCGTTCCTATCTTCAAGTATCGACATTATTCGCTCATTAGCCAGGCTGAGGTAACTGCCTGCGATCGTAAACCGGGTGCATTTATTGTTTTCCCGGTCCAATCGCTCCACGCCGCCTTCGGTTCCAACCCACAGTATCCCGGCCCGGTCTTTGTAAATAGCCCAGATACTATTGTTGCATAAACTGTCCGGGTTGTCCGGTTCCATGGCCCAATGGGCAAATTTTTGTTTCTTTTTATCGAACTTATTTAAGCCGCTGTCGGTTCCGACCCACACGATGCCGCTGTTGTCTTTGTAAATACACTGGATATATTTATTACTGAGGCTGGTGGGGCTACCCGGTTTGGGACTGGAATTGGCGATTATGCCGTCCTTTTTGTCGAGGCGGTAAAGCCCCTCCCCGTAGGTGCCTATAAAGAGTATATTTGAATCTTTTTCCCCGGTTATGGAGGTAATATTGGTCCTGGCGCCGAAAAACCGGCTGTACTCTCTATTATAATTAATAAATGTCCCGCTGCGGCCGTCAAATTTATTAAGGGCATCATTGGTCCCGATCCAGGAAACGCCGGCCGGATCTATATAAATTGCCTGGACCTTGTTGTTGCTAAGGCTGTTGGGGTTGCCGGGTTCGTTAACATAATGGGTAAATTTACCGTCGGCAAATTTATAGAGCCCACTGCCCTGGGTTCCGATCCAGAGTACCCCCGGCTTTTCTAAAACCAATGCCCTCACGGGGCTTTGGGTCAAATTGTTGGGAACCGCCGGTTCCAGGAAGCATCGCTTGAATCGCCCCGTCTTCGGGTCGAAGCGATTTAACCCGTTTGCCGTTCCCAGCCACAGCCCCCCCGACTCTTCCCCACAGATTGCCCAGATAATATTACTGCTCAAACTGCCGGGGTCCGACGGGTCATGGGTAAAATGAGTAAATATCTCCTTATACCGGTCAAATTTATTCAACCCCCCATGGGCGCCGATCCAGATTGTCCCGGACCTGTCTTCATAAATCGACTGGACCCTGTTGTCGCTTAAACTGCCGGGCTCATCCGGGTTATGCCTGTACACCTTAAATGTGTAACCGTCATACCTGTTCAAACCATCCTCGGTGCCGAACCAGAGAAAGCCCCTGCTGTCTTGAAGAATTGCATATACGGTGTTTTGAGAGAGTCCGTCTGCGATGCCGATTTGCTCAAAGTCGATATTCCTTTGCGGGAAAAGATAGCCGGGACATAGGATGATAAACACAATGGACGCCCACGCACCCACTTGCCATAACCCTTTCATCGGTCTTAAAAAATATTTTTCAGCCATTTAACATTGCCTGCCCAGCATATAATCGGTACGTTTGGACCCCATTATTATAAAACAAAAAACTTTTTTCAGCAAGAGAAACGATTTTTTTCTTGTCTTTTCTTGACAATAAAATTTGTTTATTATATATATCAAGTTAGATATTTAGATGAATAACAATTAGGAGGATTTAAAATGACTGACAAAATTAGGAAACGTGCAAAATTGACAGGGGTTACCCTGAGCATACTGGACCCGGATGGGACCCCCAGGAACATTACTCTCGATCCCAAACATGCGACAGGTCTTTTTTGGAGCGACGAGACCGTATTACAAATATTTGCTCCCTACTATGATAATGCTCAATCCGAGATGACAAAAGATGAATTAATCAATCGTTTCGGCCCGGAAGCTGAAAAGATCATTGGGAAAAGTCCAAACATCAAAATTACTAAAAATGTGGTGGAAGAACTGTGGAACCTGCCGGACGCAAATGGTCATCTGCGAGCATTTATGATAAAAACCAATGATTGTTATCCCGGCTGATGTTATTTAGCCGGTAATCAGTCCTGTTAAGGCCGCGCTTTAAAAAATAAGGAGTGCATTTTTTCCGCGATGCGGGGGACCCGGGGACCGGGAATGAGCCACAAATTATCTTTTATGATGGTTATTCTCCTATTTTTTACCGCCGGGATAAAAGAGAACTTTTCCCACAAGGCCATGACTTTTTCATCATCGATGCCTTCATTAAATGCCGAAAGCTCGATGATAACATCCGGGTTCATGGCAACAATCGATTCGATGGATATGCCGGGATAACTGATGCCCCCTTCATAAGCGTTCCTCCCGCCGGCTACTTCCATAAGTTCATTTAAGAAATCCCCGGCCCCGATGATGTACATGTTGCTGAGAGTATCCGGGTTCCTACCGATAATTAAAAGGACTTTTACTTTTTTCTCCCCCACTGTTTTTTGCCGGATGCTTTCCAATTGGCCCCGTATACCCGATATTAATTCTTTCCCTTTTTCTTCCAGCCCCAGGGTTTTTGAAACAGCAGCTATGCCATCAAATACATCCCCCAGGTCGGTGTGCTTTACTACCACCAGTTTCGCTCTTTTTTCCATTATCTTTATTCTTTCATAACTCTCCGGGTACAGGATAATGACATCCGGTTTCAACCCGACGATTATTTCCAGGTTTACGTCCAGCAGCCCGCCCACCCGGGTAATCTTCTTGGCTTCTTCCGGGTAATTGCAGAATTTGGTGTTGCCTACCAGGCTGTCCCCTTTCCCCAATGCAAATACCATCTCGGTCAACGCCGGCGCCAACGTGATAATCCGCTCCGCATAAATATGAAAAGGCGCTGCTGCTAAAAAAAACAAGAAAAATAATAACTTTATTGATTTCATAATGCCTCCGGCAGCCAGGGACCTTTTTATAAAAAGGTCCCTGGACCCCCAAAAATTTTTGATTATTTGATCCTGTACTTTATCCCCAGTTCAAACCTCCTGCCCGGCGCCGGGTAACCGATAAACTCCTGGTAACTCCTATCAAAAGCATTGGTCAATTTCCCAAATACCGACAAACCACCGGTTACCGGGACCACCAGGCTGAAATCAAAAGTATCGAACGCCGGCGCTTCCACATACGGCGGCCAGGCCATATAATCCAGGTCCGGCCTCCTACCCACATAAACCATACTGGCCGAAACACTAAACCATTTGTGCGCATACGTTAAAAAACCCGAAAACGTGTGCTTCGGCTTCCTTATCAACGGCTTGCCCGTCGCCCGGTCCTCCGTGTGCAGATACGTATAAGAACCCGATACCGTTAACCGATAAACCGGCCGGAACGTGGCGGACAATTCCATGCCGTAAGTATCCACATTGGCGATGTTCCGGTACTGCCCCGTATACGTTTCCCAATCGACGGTAACCCAATCGATCATATCCCGGTACCGCATCGTAAAGTAAGTGGCGCTCAAAACTACTTTCTCAGAATAAAACTCGCCACCTATTTCAAAAGATTTCCCCTTTTCCGGTTTCAAGTCGAAATTCGGCGTTCCCCAGGGATTCACCATCTGGGAAACCATGGGCGCCAGGAAACTCTGAGAATATGAGGCCCGCAATTTAAACCGGTTGGCCATAAGGTAAGAGACGCCGATATGGGGCGAGAAATTGGCCGCCACGTCTTTGTATTTATCGTACCGGATAGAGGCCGCAACTTGCAGCGCATTAAGGTTCAGCGCAGTAGAGACAAAGCTGGAAAAATAATTCATTTTCACATTGTCCAACGACCTGCCGTAATTATTTTCATTCAAAATAGCCTGGTCCGAATAATCCAATCCGGCCCAGACATCCAGTTTCTCAAAGAAACGCCCGCTGTAAGTCGCTTCCGCCTCATAGTTATCGAATTTGTTCCTAAAATACGGCGCCCCCCACAGGTCATTGGGGTCTTTAAACTCATACCTGCTGTTGGTGTACGCCAGTTTTACATCCATCTTTGCCGTATCGCTCAAAGTGAATACAAACGGTAAAGCCAGGATGTAATAATCTTGCTTATAGTGTCTTGTAGGGGAAGGGACCCCGTCATTAAAAGGAATACCCGAATCCGTAAAATTCCCAAAAAAACGGATGCCGGATTTGATCTTTTCATTTTTGAAATTCACTCGCGCGGACAGGCCCGTATTTTTGAATATGTCGTTGTCCACGTTGTCGCTGTAACGCTGGGTATTCACCGACAGTCCCAGGGTAAATCCTTTTAGATTTGCAGTCCCGGAAAAATTACCCAGGTAAGACCCGTGACTGCCGAAAGAAGCCATGAAATTAGCGCCTTCCTTCGAATCCGTGTTCATGCTGACAACGCCGCCCATGGCATCCGAGCCGTAAATATGGCTGAGTGGGCCGCGAACCACTTCCACCCGGTCGATCAAGTTGGGGGAAAGCACCGCCAGGCTGATGCCGCCGATATTGGCGCCGTCCCGCAGTTTAACCCCGTCCACGATATAAAGCACCTGGGTGTTCTTGGAACCCCGGATGTAAGTGGAAGAGGCCTGACCGAATTGACCCGCGGATAAAGTCAAAAGACCGGGCGTCAATTGCAGCACCGACTTTAAACTTTCAAAATTCAATGTCTCCATTTCTTCGCTCTTGAAGATAGAGACGCTCTCAATAGTTTTAATTACCGGCACATTGCCCACCACTTCCACCACTTCCGTAAACATCGATTCATTTTCTTTTTTCTTCTGATCCGTGTCTTCTTCCGGGAAAAGGGAAATGGGCGTTGAAAATACCGCTAAAACCATCGCTGCAAACAAAATCATAAACATTTTTTTAAACATACAAAGCTCCTTATACATTCATTTCGAGGGCTTTATGTTTTCCGTCATAATACCCGCCCTCCGCAGGTATTACCGGCGGCGTTGTGACGCCGTTTCGCCGATAGGTTTAAGCGCTTAATAGGTCTTCCGACTCCCGGGATCTTTAAAAGCCTTCCCACTCCTAACAAAGAAGCAGTGGCTGATCCGCTTTAAAGACACTTCCCGGACTTTACTTTGTCCGGGACCCGGTCACGGCAGCGGGGGCTGTGGGGTTTTAAAACCCTCTTCCCTTGAATTAAGCCTTAAGATTAAATTCTATAACTCTTGCCCCAAATTGTCAATAGAGTGATACAGGTAAAAACGCAAAAACACTTGACATTTTTTAGGTTATGGATAAAAATAGAGACTTGAAATGATCCATGGATGGTATACGATTAATGATAAGTGAGAAAGGCACGCTGAAAGACACGCCTGTTATGAAGCTGCTGCTGGCCGTTTTCGAGCAAACCCTCACGGGCATCCTTTACGTCAAAAACGAGGAAGTCCTCAAGGTGTTGTACTTCAATCGCGGCAAACTGATCTGGGCCATTTCCAATTCCGATGAAGACAAACTGGAAAATATCCTGGGCGCACGGGACATGGTGGACCCCAATATCCTTCTTAAAGTCAAACGGGAAGCCCATGTCTCCGAATCTATCGGCAAATTACTGGTGGAAAAAGGCCTCATTACCCTGGAAGAATTGATCGATTCTTCCAAAATCCAATTAAAACGAATTATCTTCAGCATCCTTAAATGGAAAACCGGGGGGTTTCAATTTGTAAAAGACGCCCCTCCGGAACGGCTATTGAGTCTCGATCTCAGCATCACTAACTTTATCGTCGACTTTATCCTGGATGAAATGGATATCAGCGATATCTGGAAAGAAATCGGCTCCCTCCAGGTAGAATTAATCAAAAACCCCGATGAAAAGAAAATAAGCAAGTATCGACTCTCTGAAAAACAAATAACATTGTTGAACAGTTTCTCCGGGAAAGATAAACTGGAGACTGTACTATCCCAGTATTCCGGCGGACACCGGGAATCGCTGCTGAAAATCATCTATTTCTTTTTAATGTCTGAACTGTTGATAAAAAAAGAGTTTGAATTGGCCGATTCCTCTGTCTTCGAGGAAGACGCGGGTTTCGAGTATTTCCATACAGAAGAGCAAGAACCGGAACCCGAAGAAATCGTACCGGTGAAAAGCATCCCGAAACAGTCGTCGGCGTCGGAAGCGCCGGAATCATTTATGTTCGCATCCGATTCTCTCGCCCCAACAGAGGAGGAAATCTTCAACGAGGCCAAAACTAAAAAAATAAAAACAGCCACCTGGATCCTGGTTATTTTTATCCTGATCATCGGTGGAATTATTTTATTAATACTGCCCCTTCTTTTAAACGAGAATCCCATCGATAAGATAGCGACTGCCCCCGATACCGGTCCTTCCGCTCAAGATATCATTACCATCGATGAACGGAAACCGGAAGTGGAGAAAAGCGAAGATCAAAAAACAGGGGAACCGGCCGTCGAAACATCCGGGACGCCCTCTGAAACGCCATCAGAGTCGCTATCGCCAACAGTAACACCCCCGGATATAAAACCCATACCTGGCGAAAAACCGAAGCTGCCGCCCGGGAAAAGCGCCCTGGTTTATTTCCGGGAAGGGAATATGATTACGGCCGGGGATATCTGGAAACAGGAATTGATAAACGCCGGGATCAAATATTCGATTTTATTGGAACTGGATTGTCAGAAAGAGTCCGTAATCAGGGCTTTTGACCGGGTGGAAGCGAAAGAGGGTTTTTTTATTTTGAATAAACCGTCACAGGGTCGGGCCTGTTTCCTGGTGATGTGGGGTAAGTATCAAACCGGGCAGGAGGCGGCGGCAGGTTTAAAGTTAATCCCGCAGTATTTTTGGCAGCAGCCCAATCCCCCTGGAGTGATCGATGTTACCAAATATCTTTAAAATTCCTTGACAAAACCATTGACTCCTATTATAATGTGGTTTCAAATGAATGCCGGAGTGGCGGAATTGGCAGACGCACCGGACTCAAAATCCGACGAGGTTCACTCCTCGTGAGGGTTCGACTCCCTCCTCCGGCATTCCCCCTTTCATCACCCGTTAACAATTAACAATAATCTCCTACCTTAATTATTTTTAACTGGTCAGGCTATAGCCTATAGCCTGATATGAAAATAGCCACGAAGGCACAAAGGAACACCAAGGGGTTTATAATAAAAAAATTCTTGGCGCCCTGGTGCGCCGCCTTTTGGTGGCAAAGTTTTCATGGTCTCAGGGCGACGGCGGGCCGTCATGACGTACTGCCATTTAAAAGCGGTTCGATTATTTCTTCAAAGGAATCCATGGCAGGTGCAGTCGCAGCCGCTTCTTATCCAATGGTAACCTGTCAATGTCTGACGGGAAGTATCCAATGTCGGTTGGTAATCTGTCAATATCCGACGGGAAGGAATGAATATCCGTTGGTAATCTATCAATATCCGTCGGTAATCTGTCAATATCCGGCGGGAAGGAAACAATATCCGTCGGTAATCTGTCAATGTCCGACGGGAAGGAGTGAATATCCGTTGGTAATCTATCAATATCCGGCGGTAATCTGTCAATATCCGGCGGGAAGGAGTGAATATCCGTTGGTAATCTATCAATATCCGTCGGTAATCTGTCAATATCCGATGGGAAGGAATCAATATCCGTTGGTAAGGAATGAATGTCCGACCGGAACCATATTCACCATTAACAATTATCCCTTTTCTGCCGTACTTTTATGGCTATTTTCACAGCAGTTGCGGCAATTACCAAAGCGTTTGAGGCAAATGCCACAGCTCCTGGGACAAATGACAAACTTCCTGGGACAATTGACAAAGGGGTTGTGGCAAATGCCGGAGCATCTCTGGCAAATACCGCGGACTCTGGGGCAAATGACAAACTTCCCGGGGCAATTGCCAAAGAGGTTGTGGCAAATGTCCGAACATTTTTGGCAAATGGCAAAACACTTGTGGCAAATGACAAAACTCCTGCGGCAAATGACAAATATCTTTTGGCAAATGCCACAGGCGTTGTGCAAGATTACACAGGACCCGTGTATGATCGCACAGCGGGTGTGCAAGATAACACAGGGCTTGTGCATGATCGCTTGGCAGTAGTGCAAGATGACACGGCAGCTATGCAAAATACCACAACGCCTCTGGGGAAAATGCCAAAGAGGTTGGGGCAAATAGAGCAATTCGTGATGAAAATGCGGAAAGGAGAAAGCATTTTTAGGCCAACTTACTTTTCCTTGATATTTGGAACTTCTGCCTGGATAGAGGAAATCCATGCGGGTCTGTTTATTGAAGAAATTTTCATTTGACGCGAAGTATTTTTGTGCTATAATTTAAGTCGCTTGAAACGCAGAAGAATTTTTTGAAAAGGTTGTAAGGACACAAAATCAGGTAGAAAATGAACAAGTTGAACTTTTCAGGGCATGAGTCATTCCAGTGCAGAGAGCTTTGGCTGAAGAAAGGTTTCGATTTCGTAAACAGCGGTAAATCGTTTAATGACCCCGATGCCGTTGTCGAACTGGGGGTCGGAAAGAACATGGTGAATTCGATCCAGTATTGGATGACGGCTTTTTGCGCCCTGGATTCAAAAAAAAATTTGACGGATTTCGCGCGATATGTATTTGGAGAGAAAGGGAAAGACCCATTTATCGAAGATATTGCTTCACTCTGGCTTTTACATTATTCCCTGGTTAAAAGGAATCATGCTTCCATTTATTCTCTTTTCTTTAACGAGTTCCGCAAAGAGAAGTCCGAGTTTTCCAGGCAACAACTGGTTAATTTCTTAAAACGCAAATGTGAGGAACTCGAGACCGTTGTAAGCGAGAATACCATCGAGAGAGATGTATCTGTGTTTCTAAGTACTTACTTGAAACCCGGACGAGAGGATAAAGAAGTCAAAGACCTTTCAGCCGGACTATTGGTAGACCTGGAGATGATTGAAAAAATTAACAAGATGGGAGAGGACGAAACTGTATGGTTCCGGGTTGTCAATACTGAAAAAGAAGAGATTCCCCCTGAAATATTACTTTTCTGTATCCTGGATAATGAAGATTACGGGAATTCGATCTCTTTGCATGGTCTATTAACCGCCGTAAACAGCATCGGAAGTGTTTTTGCAATTAGTTCCGGCAGCATTGTAAAGAAACTCGAAGCATTAACCGAAAAGTATAAATGGTTGACATATATGGATGACGCCGGGATTAAAGAAGTCCAATTCAAAGATAAGATCGACAAGTGGGAAATACTGGATAACTACTATGGAAAATAAGTTCACCCCATCGGTTAATATTATAAGAGACCTGGATAAGAGTTTCAATTATATCCATACCCCAAATGCCGAACGAGTTTTGGAACAATTGGACAACAGTTTTTCGGCAGGAATTCATTCATTCAATATCATCGGCAGTTTCGGAACCGGTAAATCATCTTTCTTATTGGCTTTTGAAAAACAACTTAAAGGAGAAAAGAAATTTTTCACTCTATCCCCCTCTGCCTTAAATGGTTCACGACCTTTTAAATTTATTAATATAACCGGGTCTTATCAATCCGTTGAGGAGGCTTTTTCAAAAGCGTTAGGCTCAGCCTCAACAGATAACGCACTGGTCAAGTTAGAGAACTTATACAAAAAAATACGACTGGACGGTCAACGTTTGGCAATTATCATCGATGAGTTTGGGAAATTCCTCGAATATGCGGCAGCCAATAACCCGGATAAAGAATTGTATTTTATCCAACAGTTGGCTGAACTTGCCAACGATTTCGATAAGGAGATTCTTTTTATTACCACACTGCACCAAAATTTCCAGGCTTACACATCGGAGTTGACGATTAAGCAACGAACGGAATGGGAAAAGGTAAAAGGCAGGTTTAAGGATATCGTTTTTAATGAACCTGTTGAACAACTGCTGTTACTGGCGGCCAAATACCTTAGCAATGAGCCTATTATAAAAATTCCCGCTAATATTAAACAATTGGTTGAAGCAATAGTGATGTCGAAGGTTTTCCCGATGAGCAGTCAATTCACCGGGGACTTAGCGCAAAACCTTTTGCCGCTTGATGTATTAGCCGCTGCCGTGCTTACTCTCTCTTTACAAAAGTATGGTCAAAATGAGAGGTCTCTTTTTTCCTTCCTGAAGTCTACCGATATCAACGGTCTGTATGATTATAACTCCAAAACCAATCCCTATTATAACCTGGATTGTGTTTATAATTATTTGATACAAAACTTTTATTCTTTTCTTTCCTCCAAATATAACCCGGACTATTCCCAGTGGTCGGCGATTAGAAGGTCCCTGGAAAGGGCCGAAGCTATTTTTGAAAAGGATTACAATGCTGCCGCAAAACTAATCAAAACCATTGGCCTGCTGAATATTTTTGCCTCTAAAGCGGCAAAGATCGACCGGGATTTTCTTTTAAACTATGCAATCCTGGCCCTGGGCATTAAAGAGCCTGCAAAATTTATCGATATTCTCAAGTCCAGGAAGATTATTCGGTACCTGGAATTTAAGCATTGGTTTATATTATTTGAAGGGACCGATCTGGACATAGACCTGGCTGTAAGAGAAGCTGCGTCTCATGTCGATTTGCCGTCAGACATTGTCCCGGTTCTAAAGGAATATTTCCAATTTCCTTATGTCTTAGCCAAATCAACCTTTTTTAAGACCGGGACACCGCGCTTTTTTGAAATTGTGTTTTCGGATCAACCGGTTACATATTCCCCGGTTGGTGATATAGACGGCTATATAAGCATTATTTTTAATGATTCCATTAAGTCCACCGATATTCAAAAGATTGCAAAAAAATCCGGCGAGGCCATTCTTTATGGGTTGTGCCATAGGCCCCTTGAAATAAGGAATATCATCTGGGAAATTAAGAAAGTAAATCATGTCCTGGATGAGTATCCGGATGACCTGGTGGCTCAGAAAGATCTAAAGCTATTTCTTTCTCATTTGACCAATGAGCTAAACAACAATATCCTGAGCAGCATATACACCTCCAGGGGAAATGTTACATGGTATTTCAATGGCGAGGAAAAGGCTTTAGAGACCAGGAGGGATTTTAACCGTTTCCTCTCAAATATATGTGAGAAAGTATATCCTCATACTCCTTTTTATAGGAATGAGCTGGTAAATCGCCACAATCTGTCGTCCAATATCCCTATGGCAAAGAGAAATTTTCTGATTCAACTGACACAAAATTGGCAAACAAAGGATATTGGGTTTGACCCCGGCAGTTTTCCCCCTGAGAAGACAATATATTTGAGCCTTCTAAAAAGCACCGGGATTCACAGGGAGGATGAGGATGGACTCATGATGCTGGCCGAACCTCTCGATGGGTCCTTTAAACCTCTCTGGAAAAGATGCGAAGATTTCCTCGAAAGCACAAAACAAAACAGGAAGCCTATCGCAGATTTCGCTGCAATATTATCTGCCAGACCCTTTAAACTAACACAGGGGTTCATAGAGTTCTGGATCCCCGTTTTTCTTTTTATAAAAAGAGATTCCTTTGCATTATTTAACCAGGATGCTTATGTGCCTGAAATAAATAGCGATATTCTTTTTTTAATACTTAAAGACCCGGCAATATACTTTATCAAAACGTTCGCTATCGAGGGAATCAGGCTGGATTTGTTTAATAAATACAGGATACTGATAAATAAGAGCAAGGAAAATAAATTGACAAATGCCGGTTTTGTCGATACCATTCGGCCTTATCTTACTTTTTACAACAAACTTCCCCTGTACACAAAGAAGACCGGGAGGATGACGGAAACAGCCCTGGCCTTGAGGGATGCCGTCGCTCTTGCAAAAGACCCGGAAAAAACATTTTTCGAGGACATCCCAAATGCTTTAGGGTACACATTAACTAGCCTTACCCAATCCACGGAAACACTTGAGGAATTTATCGCGAAATTGAAAAGTGGTTTCCAACAAATCCAGGTATGTTTTGAGGAGTTGATAGGGAGAATTGAAACGTATTTTAAAAAGGAACTTGGGGTCGAATCCATCGAGTTTCCTGGATATAGAGCCGTAATAGTAGACCGCTACAAGACCTTAAAAACGTTTTTATTGCTGCCCCATCAAACACAATTTTATCACCGCTTGACTTCGGGGCAGGATGATCGGAAATCATGGCTGCTATCCTTAATCCAGGGTGTGATGAATAAGTCCGCGGAAGATCTCGATGACCATGAAGAAGAAATCGTTTGCAAAAAACTAAATCATATCCTTTTCGAGCTGGACAATTTATGCGAATTTTCAGATATGAATGTTGACAGGCGCCGGGAAGACATTTTTAAAGTAGAAGTCACTACCCTTTCGGAAGGAACAAAAGCGAACCTGCTCCGCTTTTCCAGGGATAAGGACGAAGAGAGTCAGAAGCTCAAAACCAGGATAAAGGAAATACTTTCAGCGGATAAAAGCATCAATATCGCGGCAATGCTGGGGATAATCAGGGAGCAATTCGATAATGAATAAAAGAGTAAGGCATGTTTTAGGGATTTCCGGCGGAAAAGACAGCGCCGCATTAGCGATTTACTTAAAAAGAAAATATCCGCAACTGGACATCGAATATTATTTCTGCGATACGGGCAAAGAGCTTAAAGAGACATACCGAATCCTGGAAAATCTCCAGGTTTTCCTGGGCAAAGAAATAAAACGGTTGAGAGCTGCCAGTGGTTACCCCGGGGATCCATTTGATTATTATTATGAATTGTACCGGGGATTTTTACCTTCATCAAATGCCCGGTGGTGCACAAAAGCATTAAAATTAGTTCCCTTCGAGGAATTTGTAGGAAATGATCCGGTCGTTTCGTATGTCGCGATCAGGGGGGATGAAGATAGAGAAGGATATATTTCCAAAAAACCTAATATCCAGTCCATCTTTCCGTTCAGGAAAAATATCTGGAGTGAAGATGTCATTGAGAAGGTGTTGGACAACAAAAATAAAAACATTATATCCGGTATCTTCCAAAAACAATTGGAAAATGATAAAATACCCAACATGATCGAAGACATCTTATACAAGAACACAACGCCCTCCTACACGAGAGAGCGGAAATTGAAGGACTTGCTTTCAGCCGGTGTGGTCTTGTTTAATAAAGCCGTTTTCGAGTTTTTGAAGACGACCGATTACCCACTCTCCCATTTAGAAACTTTCCCACTGCTGGATAATCAAGATGTGCTGGTACGCGATGATATATTCAGGATTTTGGAAGAGAGTGGAGTGGGAATACCCGAATATTATAAAAGTATCGAGTTTACCGTAAACGGGAAGACGGGAACTTATTCCCGAAGCCGGTCCGGTTGTTTCTTTTGTTTTTTCCAGCAGAAAATTGAGTGGGTATGGCTGTACGAACAGCACCCGGATTTGTTTAAAAAGGCGATGGAATATGAGAATAGCGGTTTTAATTGGAAACAGGATGAGAAATTGGAGGATCTAATTAAGCCGGAGCGGATAAACCGTATCAAAGAGGAATACATAAAAAGGAACGGCATTTCATCAGAGAAGAAATCCGGGTTTTTGATCGACGTACTAGGGATAGCGGAGGAGGAAGGATGCGCAATTTGCTTTCTATAAGAGGAGAAAATGGCTGTAAACGATATACTAACTGAACAAAAGGAAATAGCTGCTTTTAATAAAACATTTACTCTCTGGCCAAAATACTGGGAAAAATTAAAAGATGTTGCTGACTTTGAATGGAAATCTTGTCCTTTCGATCCCAATAATGTAGACCTTATTCCCAATACTAAAGGAATTTATAGTTTTGTTATTAATCCCCGGTTTACCAATCACCCCCAGAGGTATCTTTGTTATATTGGCAAAACAGATCGTACTTTAAAAGTAAGATATCGTGATTATTTGAGAGAGCTGAATAATGAAACAGGCAGACCAAAACTTCTTCATTTATTGAACCTATGGAAGGGGTATATAGAGTTCTGCTATATTGAGATTGAAAATGTTAATTTATTAGACTTAGAGAAAAAATTATTGGATGCTTTCGTTCCTCCTTGTAACGATAAATTTTCAGCAAAAGTAAATAGGATTATTAAAGCATTCTAATGAAGGAGAATTAAAAATGAAAAATAAAGGTAACAGGTCAGCCTATAGGCTATAAAGCCTTACTTTCCCAATAAATTAACCCGTTTTTGCCAGATAAACATAGTCAGTCATCCAGCATCGGAAAATACCCGGTCAGGCGCTTAATATTTTATTATCAGAACCATATGCTT
>JAPKZK010000190.1 GCA_026393835.1 Candidatus Aminicenantota bacterium
ATTGCAAATATTTCCCGGAATACCCCAATTAATCCTTCCCCTTGTGCTGTCGATTACAATTATGGTGGATTTTCCTGTAAATATCAAGAGGCTGCCGCGTACGTTTTTCAAGTAAGCAGGGATAGTGTGGATATCGTCGCCGGGGCCTCAACGTTTCCCTCCACGCCCCATGGTTCGGGTAAAAATCCCGCGCCTGGGGCAGAACATCTCATTTATTTGCCGCAAATCCCATTTTTCCCTCAAAACACCGCGACTTTCGGACAAAAACCAGGCGCAGCGGATTATATAGCTCTTATTTTTGCCATAAGAGCAGGTTTTTTATTGAATTACCCCATGAGGAACAGCAAAGAACACGGGCGAATGACAAAGGAGCACGGGGAAATCGCAAAGGGACACGGGCAAATGGCAAAAGAGCACAGGGGAATCGCAAAGGGACACGGGCGAATGGCAAAAGAGCGCGGGGAAATCGCAAAGGGACACGGGCAAATGACAAAAGAGCACGGGGAAATGGCAAAAGGACACGGGCGAATGGCAAACGGGCACGCGTGGAAGCTTAATCAGCTATTTCGGAAGTGTAACCGGCACAAGTGGATATTAAATCAGCACGATTGGAGGGCAAAACAGCACGCATGGGACTCACCCCAGCCCACTATTTTGGCAAAACAATTGCGACTGATCATGATATCCGCTTATTTACCAAAGAACAACAGCTACTTGTTATCAACTATATAAAAAATGAAAAATAAAGGAGGTCTTAAATGGCATACATCAACAAAATGATGGAAGATTACAGTGTGGCGTCGTTAATCGCCATTGAAAATTCCCAGGTTTCCGATGAAATTAAGGTCGCTATCGGCGGAATTGGCTACGACGCGATCAGTATCCAGGTGGGCCTGGATCTACACAGTGTTTTTGCCAGGACGATACAGGATCATATCGCCGCAAGACTAAATCAGTTCGCGGCAACAAAACGCGCCAGGATAGCATTTACTGTGGCTTTCGATGTTTACCAGGGCCTGGTTAACCTTTTTCGGGTCACCCTTGAAAATGAGAAGGATATCATGCAGGAATTGGGCTTGTATGGAGAACGCGATCATACCACTTCCGGCTTCATTGTCCAGAGCACCCATTTCTATAATACCCTATTGCTAAAAGATAAAATCTACAACCGCATTGCCAAATTCCAGATTACCAAAGAAATGTTACAGGCAGACCTGAACCTGGTCAGGGATTTCGAAGTCGCAAACAGGGAAAAAATAGATGCCAGGGGCGTATATCAACGCGCCACCGCGGCTCGCAATGAAGCATATCACCCTTTAAAACACTGGATGAAAGAGTTTGAAAAATCCTGCCGGATCGTATTAAAAGATAAACCCCAACTATGCGAACGCCTGGGTTTTAGAGAACTGACCGACATTGTCAGTCATTCAAAACCCTCCACCGTTCCCCCGACACCTGAACAACCGCCGGCGGCACAAGCAACCCCGGTTCAAAACAATCAAGCAGGTGCGAATAATCAAGGAGCCTAATGGAATCGGGCCTTTTAACAACTGCCGTTGTAACGGAAGGTACACTTGAATTTATCAGTGGTACCTCCTATCAGATAATTTGGCCGACGACGCATGGGTTGAAAGTTCATGATTTATGTGTAGTCAACAGGGATGCGACCTCCTGTTGCACTTGGCTATCAACCCATGCGGCGTTGGTTTCTCATGCGCAGTCAAAAAACTTTTTGTTACATTTTAAATCCGCCTCGTTTTTAAGTTATCCAGCGGCGCATGGGTTGGATGTCCAGGGTTTAACATTAATCGATCGTATAAAGGACTCAGCGGTTGATTGGACTTCCACCCATGCGGCGTTGGTTTCTCAAACCAAAACTGCCCCCGAATTACACGAATTACCACGAATTAAAAAAACATTCGTCCACGTATGGCGATTACACAGATTTACACTGATTTTTTTTTACCACTCTACCACTCAACCAACCACCACTCACCTATCTTTTCTTTTTTTTCATCATTCATCATTCATCATTCATCATTCCATTCACTCTTCCGCTCTTCCGCTCTTCCTTTTTCCCCCCTGAGGTCGTAATGATTAAAAAAGTCCGCCTTCTTTTCGATATCGAGGTTATTGTCACCGAAATAATAACCCCTGACTTAATCGAAAAAGCTAAAACCGCCACTAACGATGGAAAGCATGTGCAGATCGAACAGAAAATGCTGGATATGCTCCAGGAAGTCATCGTTTATGTCAGCCGCCATGAAACACACCTCTTAAAATGCCTATCGGGAGAATTATACTCCATGCTTACAGAACATGGCTGCGACGAAGAATTGAAAAAATATTTAAACGGGATATCATTTGAACAGGCCATAATCGAAGCGGCTGCCGGGATGGAGCCTGAATATGAGACCTTTATTAGGCACCTGTATCAGTTGAATCATAAAAATAAAGGAATGACCGGGGATTTGGAAAAATGGCCGACCGATGCGCTCTCCCCTCAGCAGCGGGATATTCTCAACTATATCCTCGATGCATGCATACTGAATCCCAAAATCACCGACGCAAAAGTCCTGTCTATCCCGGGAAAAGTACTGCATATCAATGGAGAACAGGAGGAATAACTTAAAATGACGCAGAAAGAAATGGTCGCAACAATTATGACCGATCCCAGGATACCACTGGTACAGAAAGTGGTGCAAAAAACATATCCCTATCACACCCCGACAAATTATCAAGATAAGTAGAAAGAGGAAAAAAAATGAGATGATCCATGAGAAACAAAAGCCGCCGCCATGAAAATAGCCACAAAGGCACGAAGAAAAATAAAGCACGAAGCACGAATATCGAAATTCGAAACAAATTCAAAATTGCGAAACGTAAAAGTTCAAAATTCAAAAAAAAGCAGGCCCGCGAAACACACGAAAGACGCGAAAGATTTGTTTGTAATTTGTGGTTTGTAGTTTGTGATTTATTTTTCGGGTTTTGGTCATTTGGATTTTGGTCATTTGAATTTGTTTCGAGTTTCGGATTTCGGATTTATTAAATAGTGGTCTTGGTGTCCTGGCGCCTTGGTGGCAAGGTTTTCATGATCTCAGGGCGACGGCGGGCCGTCATGATAGGCTGTCCCCTCTCTTCCCAAAAAAAACTCTAACCATTGAGCATTTTAACGCCGCATTAGGGGCCCCGGCAGTGGATATTAACCAAACAGCTATAAGAAGTGACAAAACGGAATTTGGAAGAAATCATATGGCATGCAAAAACGGAGGGCCGATGGCGGAGGGGTGTAAAAATTTTTTACTAGCCGCTCTTTTTTACAGTCGACTGGATATGCAACCAACGCACTCCAACGCCAGGTTTTTACCGGCGCAGGATGAAATTGTCAAATTTCTTTACACCCCTTCGTTTTTCTCCCGGTGCGGTAAAGCCGCTTTAGAATTAAGTATGGTAGCTTTCAGTCCCTGGCATCGAACTTGCATAGTATATGAGAGGACCCTTATGAATAAACAAACGATTCTCATTGTCGATGACGATAAAGAACTTGTCCGCCATCTCCGGGAAAATTTGCAGGAAATAAGCGATAATTATATTATTAAAACGGTGGAGGACGGCAAGAAAGCCCTGGAGATATTGGAACAGGAAAATATAGACATGGTGATTCTCGATCTTGAAATTCCCGTTATGAACGGGCTCCAGGTTTTATCCGGGCTTCTTCATAAAGGAATATGGCTCCCTGTTTTCATCATCACGGGCTCCAATATAAATGAAAAAGACGATAAACTGAAGGACTTCGGCATCGTGGACCTCATCAAAAGACCCTTCATCCCTGAAGACGTTGTGATAAAGATAGACGGCATCATGAAAAACAGGGAAAAGAAAGATTTGATCAAAAATTTCAGCCTTACCGCCATCCTTCAATTGATCGAAATGGAGAAAAGAACCGGCATCTTAACTATAAAAATCGACCGCGAAAACGGGCGCATGTTCTTCAAAGATGGCAAAATTATGGATGTCGTGGTGAAGGGGCTTTCCACTGCCGAAGCCCTGGAAGCGTTTATGAATTCCTTACATGACGACAGGGAAATAAGCATCGAATATATCGACCATAAAAAAGATAAACGGATCAACATGACCCTGATGGAAATGGTGATCGAGGCCTCACGACTCAAAGACGAACGAAAGGCGGCTTCGGAATATGTCGAACCGCGGGCGGTAAAAAAGGAGACTTCGAAAGATGAACTTTTACCCCAAATAACTGGGCTCCTTAATTCCCTGAAAGAGGTGCAGAATTATGTCATTGCGGATCTGGAAGGCGATATTATTGCGGCTTCCCCGGGAAATGAGAATGTCGATGTGATGAATTCTTGTATTTATCTGTGGGTTATCGGGGAGAAGATGGGGCAGGAACTGGACATAGGAAACCCCAGGGACCTGACCTGCTATCATAAAGGCAAGAAGCGGTTCATACAAAAATACCTGGATTATTTAATTATTTTAGACCTGGTAGAGATGTCCAAACTTGCGATTTTCAAAGAGAAATTAAGCGAACTTCTCGATAATATGTCGCTAAAAGAAAGAAGGAGGTAATCGATGAATCAAGTGGTAAGCAATATTAAAAACATTCCCGGCGTGACCGGGGTTGCCATATTTAAGGATAATGGGGCCCTGGTGGCCTTCGACTTCCCCCAGGCTTATGACAAAAACCTATTAAATCTTATCGGGCTCAAATTTCAGCCCATAAAAGAAATATTACCCCAGGAAGAAGGGGAGATCGTTTACCTGTGTTGGGAATATGAAAATTTACTGGCGTTTTATTACCCAGTGGATGGGGGGTGGATCAACATTATTTCCAGCGAAGCCATTCCCATGCCTGTTTTTTCTCTGACCATGACCGCCGTGGCCAAAAAGTTGCCCGAACTGCTGGCGACTTCCAAGCCTATACAGGAACCCGCCGGCGGTAAAGTGGAAGAAGGCGCTGTCCCAACTGAAAAAGTAGAGGAATTGGAAAAACTCTTTGCCCTCTATTTAGGGCCGGCTTCGCCGGTAATATTCAAACGAGTGGCCCATCAATTCGGGTTCACGTTGAGCAATATCCCCACCGGCAGCTTAAAAGCGATTTTAGACGGGGTGACCGCGAAAGTCCCTGAGAATAAGAGACCGGAATTGCTGGAAAAAATAGGGTCGCTGGGATTGGGAACCATTTAAGGGGAGATGAACATGGCGAATGCAAAGAATGACAGTCTATCAAGTATATCCAACCTGTTGAACTCTCTTAAAGAAGTGGAGAGTTATATTATTACCGATATGGAGGGCCGAATTCACATGGCTTCTTCGGAAAATTACAGCGAGAATACCATCAATTCAAGTATTTATTTATGGGTAATCGGTTCGCAGTTTGGGAGTGAGATTAATACGGGTGAACCGGCGAATCTCATCTATTATATGAATACCAGGAAAATGTTGATTCAAAAATATAGCGATTATTTAATCATTTTAAATTTGATCGATATCGCGAAGTTCCCGGTTTTTAAAAGAAAATTATACGAACTGTTTAATAGGGTTATTTAAAGGAGGAATAATTATGAAAATATCGACAAAAATTTTACTGGGTTTCGGTATCCTGATCGTATTGATATGGATCATCGGGATATTCTCCATAACAAGTTTCAGCCGTTCCGGTACACTTTTCAATAAAATGGACAGTGAGACGATTCCTGCGCTGACCACAGTGGGTGAAATGGGTCAGAAAGTTGCGGAAGCGCATGTTGATTTTATGGAGTTCTTACTTTCCGGGAAAGTTAGCGCCCGCGACAAAGTGGTGGGTATTATGAGAACCCTTGAAACGCTGGCACAGGGTCATTTAACTCGTATCGCGGCAGAAAAAACCGAAGAGAAAAGCGCGGCGGGAGAATTAGTGAAAAAGATCAGGTTTTTTTCTTCTTCGGCGGTAGATGTAATGGACATGAAAGCCCGCGGGATATCGGATGAAGAGTTATTATCCGCAGAGGAAAAAACTGTCCGTCCCATCTTTGACTCGATGATGTCGTTAATCGCCAGGCAGAATGATATTTACAAATCCGAACTGACCGTGATGAGGGAGGATGTCAAGGCTTCCCAGGACCGCGGCTTATTAATTATCGTTTTAATCGCCATTGTGGCCATGATCACGGGGCTGGTGCTCGCTTTTCTTTATGGGAAGCGTATTTCATTGCCCATTGTAAATCTCACCAGGGCCGCCGATGATATTAGTAAAGGTGAAATCTCAAAGCCGGTGGTGAAGGAGACCAATGATGAGATCGGCGAATTGGCCGAGGCGTTTGAGCGGATGCGCGTCAGTCTCAAGGTGATGATCGAAGAGGAAAGTAAATAATAAAAGCTTTGGGAAGTCCAGAAACCTTTTCTCGAAAAGGTTTCTGGTCGCCGAAGGCATCAGTGTATTTCAAACATAAAACCGTTATGCTATAATATTCCCCTGAGCATAGGAACCAGGCATAAAAATGTCGGAAATAACGTACCCAGAATACCCTGTTTTGATTATCGATGATGAAGACAATGCCTTGCAAAGTTTCGAGATCACCATGAACACTTGCGGCATAGAGAACATCGTGCTTTGCCGTGACAGCCGGGAAGTTTTGTCCCTTTTAAAGACCCGGAAATTCGAAATCATCCTGCTGGATTTGACCATGCCGCATGTCACCGGCGAAGAAGTGCTCCCCCATATTGTCCAGGACTATCCCGACACCCCGGTCATCATTATAACCGGCGACATCGAAGTGGAAACCGCGGTAAAATGTATGCAGAACGGCGCTTTCGATTATATGGTAAAACCGGTGGAGGAGAAACGATTGATCTCGGGCGTGAAACGGGGCATCGATCACAACCGTCTCCAGCGGGAAAATATGGACCTCAAGCAGCAGTTCCTGTATGGGAAGCTCAAGCATCCTGAAGCCTTTTCCCAGGTTATCACCAATGACCCTGCGATGCTTTCCATTTTAAAATATATCGAAGTCATTGCCCGGAGCCCGGAGCCTGTTCTTTTGACCGGGGAAACCGGGGTCGGTAAGGAATTGATCGCCCGCGCCGTTTATCAACTGAGTGGGCGTAACGGAAATTTCGTGTCGGTGAATGTCGCCGGGCTGGATGATACGATTTTTTCAGATACCCTGTTCGGGCATTTAAAGGGCGCATTTACCGACGCCCATCAATCGCGCAGGGGATTAATCGAGCAGGCGGCGTCCGGGACCCTGTTCCTGGATGAAATAGGCGATTTAAGTCATTCTTCCCAGGTCAAACTGCTCAGGCTGCTGCAGGAGCATGAATATTTCCCCATCGGTTCCGACGTTCCCAGGCAGACCGACGCCCATATCATTACTTCCACCAATCATGACCTGGAGAAATTATTGGCGTCGGGTCAATTTCGCAAAGACCTGTATTACAGGCTTGATGTGCATCATGTCCATATTCCGCCGCTGCGCCAGCACCGGGATGATATCGTTTTATTGGTAGACCATTTCCTGGAGGAAGCGGCGGGCTGTTATGAAAAGAAAAAACCCACGCCGCCGGCGGAGCTTTTCGTAATGTTGAAAAATTATTCATTCCCCGGTAATGTAAGGGAACTGCGGGCCATGATTTACAATGCCGTTAGTTTGCATACCGGTGGGGTGCTTTCTTTAAAAAGTTTCCGGAAAGTATTCACTGACAGGCGGCGGGACGATTCGCATTTCGCGGCGCCGGCGTCGGCGTCGGGGTCGGTTGAGCGGAGTCCGCTTCAGTTCCCGGACCCGCTGCCCACGCTCAAGCAGGTAGAGACTTTATTGATCCGCGAGGCCATGAAGCAGGCGCAGGGGAACCAGACGATTGCCGCGGAACTGTTGGGCATAACGCGTCAGACGTTGAATTACAAATTAAAAGAGGGGAAAAATACGACTGTTCCTTAATTCCAACATGGATAGTGAAAGCCGGCAGGTTTTGGATTAATGACCTGGGATTGTATTTACCAGGTCTTCAATGGCGCTTACCACCATTAAATCGGCATGCCCCCGCGGGGCTTTCGCAGCCTGGAGCGCTTTTTTACTTTCCTCCACCCACAGGTTTCCGATTCGGGTAAATCCGTGGGCCTATTTTATCTTTTCACGCGCCAATAATTATTCCCCTTGAATATTTAACGATAATCGGATAAAATCTGTCCATGAACCGATTATTTTTATTGCCCGTGATTTCCCTGGCCCTGATTATTTTCCTCTACTTCCTTATCAAAAGAGGCGGCGCCTTAAGGAAACTGAAACCCGTCATCCTCTTTCTAGTGGGATTACTCCTGGTAAGCGGAACTATCTCGATTTTGAAATCGGATGCGATTTCAAAGTTATTTTATTCGGAAACATTGATCTTTATCCTGCAATTGATCGTGCTCGTTTTCCTACTGGTTATTGCAGTAAAACTCATTGTTTTTATCGTTTTCGATGCCTATATGAAAGAGGATAGATATCCCCGGATGATCAAGGACATCGTGGTCATCATTCTCTACGTGGTGGGGTTCCTGTTCATTGCTAAATATTATTTGAAACTCCGGATTGCCGAGGTATTGGCCTCCGCCGCCGTATTAACAGTGGTGGTTGGCTTTGCCCTCCAGGATATCCTGAAAGACCTTTTTTCCGGCATTGCCGTGAACCTGGAAGAATCCCTGAGAATCGGCGATTGGGTGAAAGTGGGGGAATACGAAGGCCGGATCGAACAGTTCCGCTGGCGCTCCATTAAAATCAGGACCACAGACAATGTCCTGGTGGTGATTCCCAACCAAACCGCCTCCAAAGAAGCGGTCAAAAATTTCGGCCATGCGGGTTTACCTTTTGCCCTGCGCTCCCAGATCGGCGTGAGCTACAAAAACTCACCGGACCTGGTGATAAAAACCCTCCTGGAAGTACTGGGTTCCATCGATTTGATATTAAAAGACCCGCTCCCGGAAGCGATGATGCAGCGCTTTGACTCTTCCTCCATCATTTATGAACTTAAATATTTTTTCAAGGATCTATCGAAGAAAAGCATTATCCAGAGCGAAATCAGCCGGAAAACCTGGTACGCTTTCAAACGCGCCGGCATCGATCTCCCTTTCCCCATCCGGGATGTCTACTTGAAAAAAGAAACGGAAGAAGGGATGAAAAATGAGGATATTATCCATATTCTTAAAAACAATGAACTATTGCAAACCATCGATGAAACGCAGTTGCAGAACCTGGCGGAGGGGGTGGATATCATGGTCTACGGCCAGGGCGAGATGGTCATCGGCGAAGGTGAAACGGGCCGCTATTTTTACCTTATCCTGGCCGGGGAAGTCGAAATTCTGAAAAGTAATAAAGTGATGCATCGACTGGGAATCAATGAATATTTCGGGGAGTTTTCCCTGTTTACCGGAGAAATGACCACGGCCGACGTGAGGGCTTCACAGGGATGCACATTCCTGAGAATCTCATCGGAAAAGTTCCGGGAAACGGTGAAAATGAACCTGGACATGGCCCGGAAATTGTCTGAGGTCATTGCCATGCGCAGGATCCGGCAGATGGAATTCAGTAAAAAAGAGACGGAAGATATGCATCTTAATATTAAAAAGGATTCCGAAAATATTTTCCTTCGTATTAAAAAATATTTTTCCTTTTAAAATAGGGAAATGAAAAATAAAAAATAAAAAATGTAAAATGAGAATTGAATCATGGGGAGTGAATAATGAGTAAGAATGCAATCGCTATTCTTATAATGCTGTTGATGGCGGTTTTCTACCGGGGCACAGTACTTGGCCTGGACCCGGGAAGGGCCGTTACCCAGTACATGATCGACGCCTGGAATTCGGAATCCGGGCTGCCCACCAATTCCATCGTGGCCCTCCTGCAAACCGGCGACGGCTACCTGTGGCTCGGTACGGAAGAAGGATTGCTCCGCTTTGACGGGGTCGCCTTTACCACCTTTGATGAGAACAATACGCCGGAAATTACCAATAATTTCATCACTTGGCTGTTTGAAGACAGCGGGAAAAATCTCTGGATCGGGGTCCGGGACGGGGGACTGGTGCGCTATAAAAACGGCGACTTTAAACATTATACCAGGAAAGACGGTCTTACACACGATGTGGTCAATTGCGTCATGGAAGGACCCGGTGGGGCCCTCTGGATCGGAACTCAAGGCGGCGGGATTTTTAAATTCCAGGACAATCATTTCACGTCTTTTACCAAAGAAAACGGGCTGCCCGGCGATGTCGTAAGAACGATTTACAAAGATAGAAAAGAGAATCTCTGGATCGGTACGAATAACGGCCTCTGCCGCTTCAGAGATAATAAATTCGCCAATTATGACATTAAAAAAGATGCCCAAGAGAATTTTATAAGGGCTTTATATGAAGATAGGGAAGGGAATCTCTGGATCGGGACCCAAAAAGGGCTTTCCCGGATGCGGGGCGAAGCCGCCATCCCCACCGCTTTCAATGCGGATTTTGCCGACATGAGAATAAACGCCATTTACGGGGACAGCGATAATAATATATGGATCGGCGCCAATTCTAACGGCGTCTTCCGGTACAGGCCGGCCGACGGGACAATCTCCAACCTTTCCAAAGCGTGCGGGTTGGCGGATGATACCATAAGAACTATTACAGGGGACAGGGAGGGAAATTTATGGATCGGCACGGCCTTTGGGGGATTAAACCGTTTGCGGGACGGTAAATTCAAAGTATTCGGGGCCCGGGAAGGGCTGGCGGATGATGTAGTGTTTGCCGTCGTCGAAGACAGCAGCGGCTATTTGTGGATTGGAACCAATAACGGGCTAACCCGCACCCGCTTGAAAGACGGCCGTGGGGAATCGCTAAATTTCGGCGTCAAGGACGGCTTATCCAATGCCGCGGTGGATAGTATTTATGAAGACCGCCAGGGGGCCATCTGGGTGGGAACCGACAACGGCTTGAATCGATTGAAAAATTCCCCGTCGAAAATCGTAAAAGTAAATCAATACAACCTTGAAGGTTATGTGGCGGCCATACTGGAAGATTCTTCCGGCAACCTGTGGGCCGGGACCACCAGGGGGTTGTTTAAAAAAGAAAAAAATTCTTCGACATGGCAAAAAGTAAGTTTAGAAGTCAAGGGAAAAAGCCAACACTTCAAGCATGTGAATAGTATATATGAAGATAGCAAGAAAAATCTGTGGTTCAGTGCATATTCCTTTGGGTTGACTAAATTCAGCGGCGGCGTATTTACCGTGTACAATGATAAACATGGTCTTGGCTGCGTCTCATTGAACTGTATTTACGAAGATAACGACGGGGTGCTCTGGCTCGGCACCATCAACGGGTTAAGCCGGTTCAAGGATGAAAAATTCACTCATTTCACCATGAAAGACGGGTTGTTCAACAATAATATTTATAAAATCCTCGAAGACAAAAAGGGAAATTTCTGGATAAGCTGTAATAAAGGTATATTCACGGTCGGTAAGAACGCTTTGAACGACTATGCGGAAAAGAAAATCCCTGTTATTCGCTGCAGGGCCTACAGCAAAGATGACGGCATGAGGAGCGGCGAATGCAACGGCGGGTTTCAAACGGCCGGTTGTAAAACCCGGGACGGGAAGCTGTGGTTCCCTACCATGAAAGGCGTGGTCATTATCGACCCTGAAAATCTCGAAATAAACAAGCTACTCCCGCCGGTGGCGGTGGAGCAAGTCGCGTTGGACGGCGTCCCCGCCGCGCAGGGGGAAGAAATCGCGGTGAAACCGGGCGTTAAGCGCATTGAGTTTCGTTACACCGCCCTTAGTTTCAGGGTTCCCAACCGGGTCCAGTTCAAATATCGCCTGGAAGGCTTCGGCAAGGAATGGGTGGATGCGGGGACCCTGAGGTTAGCCACCTACACCAACCTGGATGCGGGCGATTACCGGTTCCAGGTGGCGGCCTGCAACGACGACGGCGTGTGGAATGAAGACGGCGCGGCCGCTGCGTTTTCCGTGATCCCCCCCGCCTGGAAAACCTGGTGGTTTCGAATCCTGGCGCTTATGGTTTTTGCCATGCTTTCATACCTGGTTATTAATTTTATCAACAGGTACCTCAGCCTGGCCAGTTTCTGGAAAATACATAAATACGTGGGGAAATTCAAATTGCTGGATAAACTGGGCTCCGGCGGTATGGGAACTGTTTATAAAGCGGAAAACACCATGGAAAGGGGCGAAAAAGTGGCGATTAAAGTGCTGCGTGAGGAACTTTTCGAGGATGAGAAAAACCGGAAACGTTTTAAGCAGGAAGCGGCGATTATCGACCAATTGGACCACCCCAATATTATTAAAGTCTATGAACGGGGGCAGTCCCGCCGCACAATGTATATTGCGATGGAGCTGCTGGAAGGGAAAACCCTGACTAAAAAAATCGAAGAAGAAAGTCCCCTGGATTTATTTGAGGGTCTCCACATCATGGTCCAGGTGACGGACGCTGTCGCTAAAATTCACTCGAAGGATATCATTCACCGCGATATGAAGCCGGATAACGTGATGTTGATCGAAAGGGACCATGATCCTAATTTTGTGAAACTATTGGATTTCGGGCTGGCAAAGATGCAGCACCAAACGCGGTTGACCCAGACGGGCATGGTTATCGGAACGATCAATTACATGGCGCCGGAACAGATCGCAGGTACGGAAGTCTCAGGCGCTACGGATATTTATTCCATCGGTGTGATGTTTTATGAAATGTTGACCGGCAAAAAACCGTTTGAGGGCGAGACCAGTATCGATATAATGAAGGAGATTATCGAGAAAATCCCTGTGGAACCGGTTAGAAGTCGCGGGGAGATTCCCCTGGAACTGAATGAGTTGGTCCTGCGCATGATGAGTAAGAAAAAGGCGGAAAGGCCAAACGCGGAAGAGGCGTTGGAGAGTCTTCGTTTTATATATACGAGGTTGAATGATTAACCAGAAGTTTTTGCCCCGCTTTTTTCAAAAAGCGGTCCGCCGGAGGCATTTTTAAAAGGTTGTTCCCGGGAAGTTATGCGAAACCCCAAATAAATCCAGCAGCGAAACGCCGATATCGGCAAAAGATTTGCGGGTTCCCAGGGGACGGGATTTAAATTGCCGGGAATAAACCAGTAACGGCGCATACTCCCGCGTATGGTCCGTGCCGGGAAAAGTAGGATCGCACCCATGATCGGCTGTGATAATCAACAAGTCATCTTCCCTGAGCCGCGGCAGTAATTCCCCCAATTGCCGGTCAAAAGTTTCCAAAGCGCGACCATAGCCTTCAATATTGTTGCGGTGCCCGTAAACCATATCGAAATCCACCAGGTTCACAAAAATGAATCCCCTGGCGGTAATATCCAATTCCTCCGCCAGGCATTGCATGCCGTGGTCGTTGCTTTTGGTATGAAGGGCGCGGGTGAGGCCTTTACCCGCGAAAATATCCTCGATTTTGCCGATGCCCACCACCGGGAAACCGTTTTCTTTAAGAAAATCAAGCGCCGTTTTCCCCGGCGGGTCCATGGGGTAGTCTTTGCGGTTGGCCGTACGGGTAAAGCGACCCGTTTCGCCGATAAATGGCCGGGCAATGACGCGCCCCACCTGGTATTCATCGCAGACTCCCCGCGCCTGCTGGCACATTTTATACAATTGCGAAACCGGGATAACCGCTTCATGGGACGCGATCTGGAAAACGCTGTCCGCCGATGTATAGACAATGGGGAAACCTGTTTTAATGTGTTCCTCGCCCAGTTCCACGATGATCTCCGTACCTGAGGCGGCTTTATTACCCAGGGCGCGGGTAACGCCGGCGGCTTTATAGAATTTCCGCAGGATGTCGTCCGGGAACCCGTGGGGAAAAGTAGGGAAAGGTTTCTCTACAATCAAGCCCATCATTTCCCAGTGGCCGGCCATGGTATCTTTACTCCGGGAGGCTTCCATCATGACGCCGTAGGCGGCCGTGGGTTCATCCGCCGGGGGGACGCCCTCAATAGGGATAATATTTCCTAGACCCATTTGCTGCATATGGGGAAGGTGCAGGCCGTTCATATGCTCGGCCACATGACCCAGCGTATTGGCGCCCACATCGCCGAAATCCGCGGCGTCCGGCAAAGCCCCGGCGCCGACGCTGTCCAACACAATCACGATTGCTCGATTTATCTTCACCATCGGTTTTCCTTATTGGTAAATTGGTAGGGAACAGGCGCCCCGGGGATATTTATTTCAAAATAGCGCCCACCGGGGTTTCCTCCGGGATAATAGGAATATACGGCCGGCCATCCGCATCGGACGCCGCCAGGATCATTCCTTCCGATAAAATACCCCGCAGTTTCGCCGGTTTCAAGTTCTTTACGATAATAATCTTTTTCCCTTTCAGGTCTTCCGGCGCGTAAAATTTTGCCACGCCGGCCACCAGGGTACGCGTATCGGTTCCCGTGTCTACGGTTAATTTCAATAATTTATCCGCGTTGGGGTGTTTCTCGGCATCCACCACCATTGCCACCACCATTTTGACCTTCTGGAAATCCTCGAAACCGATAAGCCCATCGGTTCCTTCGGGGGATTGGGGTTGGGGTGTTTCCATTTTCGGTTCTACCTGTTTTTCTTGAGCTTGTTCGGTCACTTTTTTCTCCTTCTTATTTTTGCCGGCCGGTTCGTCGGCAAAAAACTCGTCGATGTCCACGCGGGGGAAGAGGGGTTCTCCCTTGTTTATCCCGAACCGTTCGCCCGTTTCTTTCCAGCCCAAACCCGCGTCGTTACTATTAAAAATCCCTCTAATCTTTTCAGCCGTTTCGGGAATGACGGGCGACAGCAAGACATTGACGCTTAGAATAGCGCGGACCAGGGTTTTCAGGACCCCGGCCAGGACCGCCCTCTTTTCCGGCGACTTTGCCAGGGTCCAGGGTTCGGACTCCACGATATATTTGTTAAGATCGTTGATGTATTCGAAAATTCGTTCCAGTCCCCGGTTAAATTGGTAACCGTCGAATAATTCGAGCGCTTCTTTTTCCAGTTGGAAATAAGCCGTTTTAACCGCGGTTTCTTTTTCGCCGTATAGGGCGTCGCCGCCGTCAGTGGCATCGTTCTTGAATTCGTTTTTAAAATATTTCTCCACCATGCCGCCGGTCCTGGAGACCAGGTTGCCCCAGTCATTGCTGAGGTCTGTGTTCACGCGGGTGATAAAGCCCTGGTGGGAAAAATTACCATCCGCGCCGATGGGGGCTTCCCGCATCATGAAGTACTTGATGGCATCCGAGTTGAAGTGTTTTAGCAGGATATGCGGGTCCAGGACATTCCCCGTGGATTTGGACATTTTCTTTTCATCTTTGAGCCACCAGCCGTGGATCAGTTCTTGTTTCGGGACCGGCAGGTCGGCGGCCATGAGGAACGCCGGCCAGTATACGGCATGAAACTTTAATATATCTTTGGCCATGATATGGAGGTCCGCGGGCCAGAGTTTTTTAAAGGTGGCGTCTTCCGTATTGTAATCCACCGCGGTAATATAATTAGTTAAAGCATCGAACCAGACGTAGACGGTTTGGGTTTCATCCCCCGGGACCGATACGCCCCACTTGACGGTGGACCGGGTAACGCTGAGATCCCTTAGCCCCATTTTTACAAAAGAGACAACTTCGTTCATCCGTGACCGGGGGATGATAAAGCCGGGGTTTTCCGCATAAAATTTTAGCAATTTATCCTGGTAAGCGGACAGGCGGAAAAAGTAACATTTCTCCGTCACCGTGCGGGTAATTTTGCCGCAGTCGGGGCAGATTTTGTTTTTTTCGCCGCTGTCTTCCGCCATTTCCGTAACGAAACTTTCGCAGGAAACGCAGTAGTGACCTTCATATTCCCCGGCGTAAATATCCCCTTTCGCCATGACTTTTTGGAATATTTTTTTAACGCCTTCGACGTGGTAGGCGTCGGTGGTGCGAATGAACTTGTCGTAATCGATATTCAAGGTTTTCCAGAGTTCTTTGAATCTTACGACTACTTTATCGGCCAGTTCTTTGGGGGTAATGCCTTGTTTGAGGGCGCTTTCTTCAATTTTCTGGCCGTGTTCATCCGTCCCGGTGAGAAAGAAGACCTCGTGTCCGGTTAGTTTTTTATAGCGTTTGATGACGTCCGCCATTATGGTGGTATAGGCGTGGCCGATATGGGGGATATCATTGATATAATAAATGGGCGTAGTTACGTAAAATTTTTTCATTGGCGCTCCTATCGTTTTTAAAGGTATGTGAGATTATACCATAAATTGGGTTAAATATTAAATCGGGGCGCACTTTTTGCCGCACTCTTTTTGCCGCACTTTTTGCCTGTCCCGTATTCGTTACCCAGGGGGCTTGAAAAAAGTACGGTTATCCGTTAAAATATCGCTTTTACCTGGACAAAAGGAGATACACATGAAAAGAGGAGTTCTATTATTACTGGTATTGGCGTTTTTTGCCGGCCGGCTTTTCCCGGATGAAAAGGAACTGATAACCCAGCTTAACCGGCTTAATGAACAAAAAGAATATTCAAAAGCCCTTGAATTGGTAGACAACGGACTTTCGGAATACGGCGATTCAATATCGCTCCTGGCCCTGAAGTGCGAGATATTGGTAAACCTTAATAAATTGGAAGACGCCTTCAAAACCGCCGTCAAACGGGCGGAGGTATCGGAACGTAAATCCCCCTGGCACTGCCTTGATATCGTTGCCATTTGCCTGAAAATGAAAGATATGGACAGGGCATTCGAATGGCTCAATAAGGCCGTCGATAGGGGATTCCTCTCCTACACGGAATTATACGAAGATGATAATTTCAAACTCCTGGCAAAAGATAAACGCCTGGACAGCATCGTAAAAAAAATCAAGGACAATATCGGTATTGGGAAGCCCGCCAAAGATTTCGCCATCGAACTTCTATCCGGGGAAAAATTCGTACTCTCAAAACAAAAAGGGAAGGTTATCCTTATCGATTTTTGGGCCACCTGGTGCCGCCCTTGCGTAGAGGGAATCCCCCACATAAAAGAATTTTACCGGCAGTACAAGGACAAAGGCTTTGACATCATCGGCATTAGCCTTGATTCCGATAAAAAAGCGCTGACGGATTACCTGGCCAGGGAAAACCTACCGTGGGGAATCGCCTTTTCCGGCAAAGCCTGGTTTGATGATACGGCAAAATCTTATAATGTCAACTTGATCCCCTCTTACTGGTTGATCGATCGGGAAGGGGTATTACGGCATTTCGGCGTACCCCTCAGGGACAAAGAGAAAATGAAAAGCGCCATTGAAGAACTGATTGCCGGTGGAGATGCCGATTTAAAAGACCTTAACTGGTTGGTGGGGCAGTGGCAAGGCCAGGTGAATGAAGCGACATATTATGAAAGCTGGATAAAATCCAGGCAGGATACCCTGGAAGGCAGCGCATCCATGGTGGATCGCTCCGGGAAAACAACATTTAGCGAAACACTGCGCATCGAGAAGACCGGTTCGCACATTGTCTATATCGCTTCTGTGAATAACCAGCCCCCGGTGTTATTCACTTTAACCGGGGTTACCGGGGAAACGAACCGGCCCCGGTGGGTATTTGAAAACCGGGAGCACGATTTCCCCCAGCGGATTATTTATATTCGTGAAGCGCCGGATTCGTTGACAGCCTCTGTGGAGGGTCTTCAAAACGGCAAAGAAGAGAAAGAGGAGTTCCATTTAAAGCGCAAGTGAGGAACCAAAAACTCAAAATCATTTTGTAATGCGTGCATAAAGACATCTCACGCGTGCACAACCCTCTACCGGATGCGCAGACGCTTCTACCGAACGTATAACGACTTCCCAGCCGCGCACAGCGATAGATCATAAATACATGGCCGCTTAATGCGACTGCATAAAGGATTCTCTCAAGTGCATGGATATTTATTATATATACAGGGGGTGAAAAAACTTGGGAAAAACTTGTGTGTCCCTATTCCACTATAAACGGGGTAGGATAGGTTTTTCTCATAATCTGCAAAATTGACTGATAGGGCATATGTGATAGGAATTTTTTTCATTTATTTCATTTTTTTACTCCCGGCATGTACAACCAAATCATTTTTGTAGAACTTTAGTTGTACGAATTTTTATTTTTATTTTCATACCAAATATACAACCTTTGGTGTATTGACAAATGAGCAGTTGGGCTTTACTATTAATTTCTCGTTACATTATGGCTATTAAAAAAAAAACTATAAAAAACATAGGAGGATTTTAAAAATGAAAAAATTAAAGTTTTTAGTCGTGTTTTTGTTGGTATTATGTGTTACCTTTGCGTTTGCGCAGAAAAAGGATAATGACGCCACCCTGATTTCGCATACGCAGGATCAAACGATTTTACAGTTTGATATCACGTCTTATGATTTCGAAAATGTTAATATCTCAAACGGTACGGCGTCAAAGTTGACGGCCCCTTTTACGTCTGAAATAATGAAAAAAGGCGCCCCGGCTGTAAGAAGATTATCCGCGGCAGTCATCGTTCCCGATGACAGGGAAATGCAAGTTAAAGTTCTCAATTCAAAGTACGTGGAAATTCAAAACGTTGACCTGGCGCCGTCGAAGGGTAATCTATTAAGGACTGTAAACCCGGATAATGTTCCCTATGAATATGGGCCGGAGTATCAAACCAATGCCTTTTACCCCAGCGATATAGTGGAACTCACCGAACCGTATATTAGCAGGGACTACAGGGGGCAGGCGGTTATTGCCAATCCATTCCGGTACAACCCGGTAACAAAAGTGTTAAGGGTTTATACCGAATTAAAAGTAAAGGTGTCCCCCACGGGAAACCGGGGCAAGAATATCTTAAATCGCAAGAACCGAAAAATTCCCCATGAATTCAAAAATGTTTACGCCAGGCATTATCTCAATTATAAAGATGTGTCGGGATCCCCGGCAGCGGTCCAGTACACCCCGTTACCCGATGATATGGGCACGATGCTGATCGTTAGTTACGGCAGTTTTATGAGTGAGATGGCGGATTTTGTTTCCTGGAAACAAAGCATCGGTTACACTGTGGATATGGTGGATTACGCCACTATCGGCAGTTCGGCCGCTTTAAAAACCTATGTGGCTAATTATTACAACAGCAGTGGTTTAGCGTACTTGCTGTTGGTGGGGGACCACGCCCAGGTGCCCACTTCCAGCACCACGGCCGGCGATTCGGATAATAATTACGGGTATATTGTGGGCAGCGACCACTACCTGGATATTTTTGTGGGTCGTTTTTCCGCTGAGACGGTCGCCCATGTCGCCACCCAGGTAGACCGGACCGTCTATTATGAAAACGACGTACTATCTTCTGCTACCTGGTTCAGGCATGCCATCGGGATGGCTTCCGCGGAAGGGCCCGGGCATAATAGCGAGTACGACGCAACACATATGAACAATCTTCTTTCCGATTTAGCGGGATATGGTTATACCACCCATCAGAACTATCAAAGCGGCGGAAGCACAGCCAATTTGTCCAGTTTAATCAATAATGGCGCCGGTACCATGTGGTACTGCGGTCATGGAAGCGATACGTCCTGGAGCTGCGGTTGGACCTTTACCGTTACCAATGTCAATGCCCTGACCAATGAATGGGAACTGCCGGCAATTTACTCTGTGGCCTGTGTAATAGGCAATTTTAAAAGTCAAACCTGTTTCTGCGAAGCCTGGCTGCGGGCCACTTATAACAATAATCCTACCGGTGCGGTCGCCCACTGCGGTTCCACTATTAATCAGTCATGGAACCCACCCATGGATGCCCAGGATGAGTTTGTCGACCTCTTAATCTCAACATCCGGGCCAAAACGGACGTTTGGCGGTGTATTTGTAAACGGGATGTTCAAAATGATCGACATCAACGGCACAGGCGGCGCGGATATGGCCGACACCTGGATCTGTTTCGGCGACTCCTCGGTGCAATTGCGCACCCCCGGTACCCCGGACGGTCCCACGCCCTCAACCCCGAACCCACCCGTGGCCAATTTTACCGCGGATACGACTACAGTCAGCGTCGGCGGCAGCGTACACTTTACCGATACTACCACCAACAATCCCGCTTCCTGGAGTTGGACTTTTGAAGGGGGCACGCCAGCCGGCAGCAGCGCCCAGAATCCAACGGTTACTTACAACACGGCGGGGACCTATGATGTGATATTAAGCGTATCCAATTCAGCCGGCAATGATACCGAGACCAAGACCAATTATATCACCGTGACGGCGCCCCAGCCCCCGGCGGCTAATTTTACCGCCAGCACCACCAATCCGGCAGTGGGCGGCAGCGTCGCCTTTACCGATACGTCCACCAACGGCCCCACCTCATGGAGTTGGACCTTTGCCGGCGGAACTCCCGGTACCAGCACGGCGCAAAACCCGACGATTACCTATAATACTGTTGGTACGTATAACGTATCCTTAACCGCCGCCAATGCCCAGGGCAGCGATGTCGAGACCAAAGTAGGTTATATCACGGTTTCCACGGTTCCTTACTGCGCATCGCAGGGCGCCACCTACACTGACGAATGGATCGCCAGGGTCCAGGTGGGTTCGCTGGATAACTCTTCCGGCGCCGCGGGCTACACCGATTTAACCAGCATCAATACTAATTTAACCGGTGGAAATAACGCCAGCGTTACCCTGACCCCCGGTTTTGGGGGTTCCTCTTATACCGAATACTGGAAAATCTGGATCGACTACAATGGCGATCATGATTTTGTCGATACCGGCGAAGAAGAGTTCAGCGCTTCGGGTACCTCAGCCGTTTCCGGTAGTTTCGCCGTTAACACCGGGGTAAATATTACCACCCGGATGAGGGTATCCATGAAATATAATGCCGCGCCCACCTCTTGCGAAGCATTTTCTTATGGAGAAGTGGAAGATTATACGGCAACAATTTCCGGCGGGACTCCACAGCCCCCGGTGGCGGCTTTCACCGCCAGCGCCACCACGGTCCAGGTCGGCGGCAGCGTTACCTTTACCGATCAATCCACCAATACCCCCACCTCCTGGTCCTGGGCCTTCCAGGGCGGCACACCTTCCACCGGCACGGCGCAGAACCCCACCGTTACTTATAATACCGTGGGAACATACGATGTCACATTAACCGCCTCCAATGCCTCCGGCAGCGACCAGGAACTGAAAGTCGATTATATCACGGTAACCTCCGCGCCCACCGATGATATCGCCGAGGGCGTCGATTACGCCGCAACTTTTACCAAGAGCGGCAACGCCAATTGGGCCAAAGTCACCGACGTATATTATTACGGCGGCGATTCGGCCAAGAGTGGCGCCATTGGCAACAGCCAGTCCACCACCATTGAAACCAGCGTTACCGTGGCTTCTACCCAGGCGGTTAAATTTTACTGGAAGGTTTCCTCCGAAGCCAATTATGATTACCTGAGATTCTATATCGACGGCGTCCAGAAAAACCAAATTTCCGGTACGGTAGATTGGACCCAGGTATCGAACAATATCGCCGCCGGGACCCATACGCTGAAATGGACCTACAGCAAGGATGCCAGTACCGTTGGCGGTTCCGACTGCGGTTGGGT
>JAPKZK010000109.1 GCA_026393835.1 Candidatus Aminicenantota bacterium
GAATCCTTCGTGGCATCGCAGCCGTCTATCTAAAGAGTTATGCCATTTGTGGAATTGGCGGAGAACCACTGGTGGATTAAAAGATATTGCCTGTCGTAGCCTTTTGCGTAAATTAGATCAATTAGGCTACATCCCATTACCCCCAGCGCTTCATAAAAACAACAACGCATCCCGGAGAAATTCTGTGCAACCCATATTTCACTCTAAAGAACCGATCGGTGCATCTCTCAATTCCCTATTTCCCGTAGAGGTTCAATTGGTAGAGAAAGGATACGAATTAAAGCTCTTTAAATATTTTATTTCAGCGTATCACTATCTTGGCTGGAGTGGCACAGTTGGGGAAAACCTTAAATATTTGTTTTTTGATCACCTTGAAAGGCCACTGGGCTGCCTAATGTTTGGAGCCGCAGCCTGGAAAGTCAAACCGCGAGATAATTATATTGGCTGGGATACAGAGTTAAGAGTTCGGAATCTTTCTCTAATAGCCAATAATAATCGTTTCCTGCTGCTTCCCTGGGTGAATGTACCCCATCTGGCCAGCCATATATTGGGCAAAATATGTCGCCGTATCAATCAAGATTGGCAAGAGAAGTATAATCATCCGGTCTACCTTATAGAAACGTTTGTGGAAAAGGGACGTTTCCGGGGGACGTGTTATAAAGCCGCTAATTGGGTAAATGTTGGCCAGACGCAGGGACGTGGAAAACTGGATGTCAATAAGCAATATCTATTACCGGTCAAAGACATCTGGATTTATCCCCTTGATGTATCATTCAGAAAAAAATTATGCACTCAAAACTCAAAACTGAGAATTTGAGAATTTAAATTTGGAGGTAAGAATGCAATGGTAAAGCAATTATCGGCGTTTTGGAGCCGTTTAGCCGATTCATCTTTATGTGAATTAATTGAGTTACTGGGAGATAATGTTCCCTTGCCGGAAGTAGATCCCAAAAGAAGAGACCGTGTCTTCAATCAATGGCGGACCTTTTGGCTTTTTCTTGGACAGATATTAAGTGCCACTCAGAGTTGCAGTGAGACCCTGAAAAAAGCTCAGGCGTGGCTTTACCTGGCGCAAGCGCAAGCGCAAAAGGAAGCGCAAGCGCAAGCAAATAAAAAAAAACATCTCATCCAGTACATCCGCTTACTGCCAGGCGCGAACCAGGCTTGAGCAGGATTATCTGGATCAAATAGACCGGGAGGTGGTGCGCAAAGGCCTGAGTCAAATCGAACCGAATTCCAAATTCCTGTGGTGTGGAAGGCATGTCAAAGTAGTTGATGGCTCATCACTTTCAATGCCGGATACCGAAGAAAATCAAGCGCTATATCCCCAACCTAAAGTCCAAAAAAAGGGCTGCGGTTTTCCTGTTATGCGGATTACGGCATCCTTTTCGCTGGTTACAGGACATATGCTGGAGCATCGTAAGGCCGACCTGCATGTCCACGAACGTACTTTGTGGCATCAGATGTGGGGCGCTTATGAAGAAAATGATGTGGCATTGGGTGACCGGGGATTCTGTTCTTTTTGCGAACTCTGGGCGCTTTCAAAAAGAAAAGTAGATTGCGTAATGCGGCTATTCCAACGAGCCCCGGAAAAGGCGAAAATTATCAAAAAAATTAACAAAAATGATTGCCTGGTGGAATGGGCAAAACCAAAGAAATGCCCCAAATGGTTGACCAAGGAACAATGGTTAGATGTTCCCAAAACAATGACAGTACGACAAGTCAAAGTTACCGTTGATATTCCTGGTTTTCGCACCCAAAATATAGTTGTGGCTACAACTTTACTGGATAATAAAAAATATCCATCAGCAGCACTGTCTGATTTATATCGACGACGGTGGCTCGTGGAACTGTTCTTCAAGGATATGAAAACAACAATGCGAATGGATGTATTACGCTGTAAAACTCCGGAATTAATTCATAAAGAACTTACCATCTTTATCATCGCTTATAACCTCATTCGTTCCTTGATTTTTCAAGCAGCCTTAAACAGAGGTATTGATCCCTACAGTATCAGCATGGCCGGGACAATAGCAATCATTAGGCAGTGGACCCCAATACTGGCAACTCATAACGATATAGGGATAAAAAAAAAGATCATTTTGGCAATATTAGATTTGGTGGCTAAAGAAACCCTACCACATCGAAAGGAGCCAAGAAGTCATCCAAGAGCAATAAAAAGAAGATCAAACTGTAAATATCAACTACTGACGAAACCAAGACACGAATTCAAAGAAATTCAACATAGGAGTCAATATCGAAAAAATGCGTAACCTAATGACATTCAGAACCAAAAAAAAGAATCAGCAAAATTTAGCGTGTAGCCTTAACTTAGTGACATTCAGTACTGGCACTATTCTCCACGATTCCCCGTTCTCTATTTACCAGGTAAAATCTGGCCCTGTCAATGCCTAATTCTTTTATACCTTGCAGCAGGATATCGATGATTTCCTTCTCGTACCGGGATTCTAAACTCATTGCTTTGTTGTATTTTATATTTTGCAGCTTTGCATTGGTATCGCTTAGAATTTTCTGTTTGGTAATATCCCGACCGATCGATATCGCAAAATTATAATTCCCGGTTATGTCTTTTAAAGGAGTAACGGTTTCTTCGGTATAGAACCTTTCCCCGTTTGCGCCGATGTTCTCCTTAAATTCACCAAATTCCGTTCTAACCGTTTGAACATTTTCCCATGCTTTATCGGCAAGACACTTCTCTGTTGCAGGACATTTTTGTTCATACTTTTTAAATACTTTATAACACGGTATACCGATGATATCATCGGAATGTTTATCCCTGGTGGCTTTATTGGCGAAAATAACTTTATATGTATCTCTTTCAATAATGGCAACCTGGTCGGGTATGGACTCGATAATCTCCTGGAGCCAATCTCTCTCTTCTTCGGTTAAGCGGAATTTTTCCTGCTGCTTTTTTAATTCATAAAGAGTCGGTATGGTTTGAGATATCTGTTCCCAATCGACCGGTTTTGGGAAGTAATGTTGGATTCCCGCATCTATAATTTGTCCGATTTCTCCCGGTGTCCTGTTATACCCGCTGTATAAAATAGCTTGAACAAAAGGATATTTTTCTTTTATCCTGGAAATGGTTTGAGAACCGGTAAAATTTCCATTCACAAGGACTTCGTCGGAAATGACTATGTCGTAATTGGGATTCGCTTCGAATTCATTTAATGCCAATTCTCCGGTATCGACAATCTTAAAACTACAATTATACGTTGTTATCCTGTCTTTAATACTCAATTTGGTCATGTCTGCGAAATCTGCCTTGTCTTCGATTAATAAAATGTTAATGTTCTCTTTTTTCTCCATCTTTCTTCCCCGTATCCGGTAGTTTTATTAGAAAAGAGGTGCCCAGGAGCATTAAACTCTTTTCCACCTCGATTTCTCCTCCCATGGAGGTAATTAAACTTCTACAAATAAACAAACCAAGCCCCATCCCTTCTTTTTTAGTGGTAAACAAAAAATCGAAAATTTTTTCTTGCAGGGCAGTATGAATCCCACAGGCATTGTCGGATATTCGAATTTTGAAGGGAAACCTGGAATCATCAAGGTCATAGATTGTCTGTATATTTATGAATCTTCCATAGCCCCTGAAAATGTCCAATTGGTCGGCGGCATTAAGAATAATGTTGATCAAAATATGCTTTAAACGCTCTTCATACATTTTTACCAGGGGAATGTCCGCTGCTTTTTTTATGTGGTGAGTAATTCTTTTCTTTTCAAGATGGTGTTTAGTGATCTGGATGGTCTCGTCGATAAGCATATTTATAGAAATATAATTACATCGAGAATCATCGAACAGGTCCCGGAAATTTTTAATAACCTGGAAGGATTCTTCCATCTTACCATGTAATGAATTTGTTAATTTAGCCAGTTCGTTTTTTTCCTGGGGATTATGAATTTCTAGTTTATTATCTAAAATTGAGTGAACCATTTTTTTCAACTCGTTGACCTGGCCCGATAAAACCTGCATATTGTTTTTAAGTTCATGTATCAACGCTGCGGTAAGTTGACCTGTGCTGACCAATTTACTTTCCTTATTTAAAGCGCGATTTAGATTCATGTAATCGATTAATTTTTCCATCAGGGGGGCCTTGTTTTTGGCGTTTTCATAATCTACTTCATTAAAAGTTTTTCCTTTATGGTTAATTAAGAACAGACCATATTCATCGCTGGTAATGGAAAATAATGGAATTCCGATAAAGGAATCGACTTCGATGTGCCGGCTAAGATTCACAAATTTTTCCGGTGCCCTGGATATTATATAATTTAAGTATAAAGACTGCTTTTCATGCATCACGTCGGTTATTGGAGATTTTTTCAGCTTATTCCATTCAAAATGATCTCTGGTTTTAATATCGCCTATTTCTTCTTCCACGGTTATATTTTTCGATATGGGATTCATTTTTAAGATAGCAGCGAAGTCCGCATTGTTAGAGGATTTAATACTTTCTAATAAACGCGAAAGTTGTACTTCATAGTTACCACTATTTTTTCCCCGGTGATCGTAAAATGATTCATAGGGCCTTGTACTCGGATTGTTTTTTAAATTTTGAAAAAAATTTCCCGATTTAATTTTTTCCAATGCTTCCTTGACTTCTATCTCAATCACCGGTTTTTCCATTATTCCTGCCAGTCGATATTTCATCAATCTTGGATAATCGATGTTTTTATCGCCGGATAAAACACAGATTAACTGTTCATTATTGAAAGAGCGAATTTTCTCGATAAAATCGTAGCCATCCAATTCTTTTTGAGGGAAATACAGATCGGTTAAGATTAAATCGATCTTATTTTCTCGATATTTTACGATGGCGTCTTCAATGGCACTTTCCGTAATTATCTCGAAATCATCCTTAAATATCTTAAAATCCCGGTTAGTGGATTTAAGCATTTGGGGTAAAGTATCCAATATTCCCTGCTCATCATCCACCAGTAATATTGTACGAATGGAATATTTTCCCGGGGTCCATTCAACTTTTTGTGAAGTTTTACTTTTTTCCACAAGACTGTCTAAAACATCCCCGATCACATCACCCAGGGTGCTTGTTTTATGGCTATTTTGTAAGACTAAGTTTTTATCGCTCTTTTCAAGAACGTCTTTAATGCTGAGTTTAATGCTTTTTTTGGAGATAGAGAGGCCGGTAATTTTTGCCCTGACATGATCTTTTTCCCACAAGTCGATTTTTTCAAGCATCACTCTATCATCAAATATATCATCATCAGGGATATAACCTTCAATACCTTCGGAAATTTCAACGAAAGCAGCCGTTTCCTTTACTCTTGTTACAATCCCTTCGACAACCTGACCGACAGAATATTTTTTTTCGATTCCATCCCAGGGGTCTTTTTTTGTCTTATTGTGGTTTAAGTAAATTAACCCGCTGCTGGAATCGATCTCATTGATAACCGCTTTTATTTTATCATTAATATTGACAACTTCATGCAAATCCTCGATTAACTTGGAAAACACAAAATCTTTCTTTTTGATAAGGCCATACTGCCCTGGAACGATTTCTACTTTTACTCCAGATGGCAATATATCCTTTACTGTAACTTCGTAGACATCGCCTTTCTTGAAGCCGGTCATGGACGTGTTAATCTCCCTTTTTTAAAAAAAACCTGGCCTTTTGCCTTAATCCTTCAAATGCTGCCTCGTATTCAGCGACAGCCTCATCCCCAGGCTGGGATTCATAATGGGCTAAAACTTTTTTAGTAGGTTCGGGATTCCAGCCTGACGGGAATTTAGGTTTTTTCATTTTTACAACCTCCGTCTAAACGTCTAAGTTTCCATCCCTGGAGCCTGACCACTCCTTTTCGTATTTCCGACTCAACCTTTGATCTCTTGATCTCTTTCATATTGCAGGGTTTCCAGGAAATAAAATACTTTTACCATACTTTTAGTGGAAAGTCAAGCCCCGGTTGAAAAAAGAGAAGAGGCGAAAGGGAGAAGAGGAGAAGAAAAAACAGGGAAAAAGAGGGGACAGGCCGGTAAAATACTTCGTAGGGGCAGGCCCCCGTGTCTGCCCGATTTTGGGAGACGAAAAGGGATAATGGTCAATTGTCAATTGTTAATGGTTAACTGTTAATGAAAGATAAATCCTGCCCGTTAATGGAAACACACGGAAAACAGGGAAATAAAAATCAGAAAATACAGGAAATACCCTTGTATTTTCTGCAAACTTTGCATATAATTGCCTTGTATTTTCTGCAAGGAGACCAATGAAACGTGATATCGACAATGTATTATTAACATGGAAAAACGACCCCCAACGCCGCCCCCTCCTGGTTCGCGGCGCCAGGCAAGTCGGTAAATCTTATTCCATTACTCAATTCGGTCAAAAGGAATTTACCAACCTTACTATTATCAATTTTGAACAACGCCCTGAATTCAAAACCTGCTTCGATACCCTGAACCCTAAAGAAATTATAGGCACTATTTCACTTCTCTCAAAAAACGATATCACCCCTGGAAAAACCCTGCTGTTCCTGGATGAAATACAAGAATGCCCAAAAGCAATTACCGCCCTGCGCTATTTCTATGAACAAATGCCGGAACTCCATGTCATTGCCGCCGGTTCCCTGTTGGAGTTTACCCTGGGGCAAGAAAATTTTAAGATGCCGGTCGGCAGAATCCAATATCTCTATATGAAACCCCTTTCATTCTGCGAATTCCTGGATGCTGCCGGCGAACATAAAGCCAGGGAATTAATCGAAAATATCACCTGGGAAAATTTTCCCAACGAAACCATTATGACCGGAGATTTCATCCGGGTAAACTCCGGGGCGGTGGCCGAACAGTTTACAGCACAAGAACTACTGGCTTACCAGGATGTCTACCGGGACGCATCCTTATATTATTGGGCAAGGGAAGAACGCAGCAGTAATGCCGAAGTAGACTACCTGGCCCCATATTCCGGGTATGCTTTCCCTATTGAAGTCAAAGCCGGGAAAACAGGAACTTTACGCAGTATGCATCTTTTCCTGGAAAAATACCCGGCGCCGGTTGGCATAAGGGTTTCCCAGCAGTCGTTTAGTAAAAATCCGCACGTTATTTCAGTGCCTTTTTATGGCATCACAGTAATCCCCCATCTGCTCAGGGATTATCTCGCGAAAAAGGAGTAAAGGAGCTTTTTGGAGACAGGCAAGAATTTTTCCCTTGATTAACAAACAATTTTCCTGGACGCTTGACATTTTTTCTAATCTTCTATAATATTGATATTGCATAGAATAGTTTCTTACGACTTAAGAATGAAAATGGAGTGTTTTATGAAATTCCAACTATAAGGAGATTAAAATGGTAGGCACTCAATTATCGAAGATGTTGGCTGATTTTGAGGAAGAGGCTACCCTCCAGCTCATCAAAACAGAGTTAGCAGAGGGAGCAGACCCCCTGGCTATCCTGGAAGCGTTAAGGGATGGTATGATGATTGTCAGCAAACGTTTTGAAGAGGGCGAATACTTTCTCCCGGAATTGATCATGGCCGGTGAGCTTTTCAAGGAGATTTCCAGCACCTTGCGCCCTGCCCCTGGAAATAAGCAACCGGTCACCAAAGGTCCCATTGTGTTTGGAACGGTGCAAGGCGATATCCACGATATCGGGAAAGAGGTTACGGTCGCTGTACTGGAGGGAGTAGGGTACGAAGTTCACGACCTGGGAGTGAATGTGCCGCCGGAGCAATTTATCAAAAAGCTCCAGGAAACTGGCGCCGGGATTCTCGGTTTATCAGGCCTGATTACCTCGGCATTTGACGGTATGAAAGCAACGGTTGACGCTGTGGTTAAAGCAGGTTTGAGGGACCGGGTAAAAATCATGATCGGCGGTGGGATTACCGATGAGAAAGTGCGGGATTATACGGGAGCCGATGCCTTTGGTAATAACCCCAGCGATGCCATCAGAATTTGTCAGAAATTTATAGGAGAAAAATTACCATGAAACCAGAAACCATGACCCCTCGTGAACGATTTGAAACAGTTCTTAAATTAAAGGAACCCGACCGGGCGCCGGTTTGTCCCCTGGGCATGCTTTTTGCTCCCGCTTACGCCGGGATAACGATGGAGAAGTATTACAGTGATCGTAAAGCCGCCGAAACCGCGCAGCGCCAGGTATTTGATGCCCTGGGCGGCTGGGACATCATGGGACTTGGGGGCCCCTCGATGACAAATATTTATGCCCTTATGACCGTATTTCCCAATAAAATGAAAAGGCCGGGGAAAGAGTTACCCCCTGATTCCATTACCCAATTCGACGAATCCGAACCCTCGATGTCTTTTGATGACTACGATATTATCATTAAAAAAGGTTGGAATCGTTTCTTTTTTAATCACCTTTTCCCCCGTATCCGGCCCAGGGATGGGCGAAGCTTGTTCGGGAGCCGCGAGGTAATTTTTAAGTTAATGAGTTTTTTATGGGTCTATCGAAAAGATATCCGTTATTGGGAGAAACGGGGAATCCCGGGCCTGGTTTCCGGGCCTTGCGGCGTACCTTATGAAATGTTCTCAACGGCGCGGACCTTTAACCAATTAATCATGGATATCCGCCGCCACCCGGAGAAGGTCAAGGCAGCAATGGATGCAGTATTGCCTGCCACTATCGGTATGGTTGTAAGCGGCGCTAAATTCCTGGGCGTTCCCCGCGTCTTCCTGACCGGTGAAAGGGGCGCCGGGGATGTTATATCCCCGAGCTATTTTGAGAATTTCTATTTACCCTGGCTCAAGCGTTTAGTGGACGCCCTGGTGAAGGAAAATATCACCCCCCTGCTCCATTTCGATGGAAACTGGGACAGGAATCTTCCTTATCTTAAGGAATTGCCGAAAGGAAAATGCATACTGGATTTAGACAGTACCACGAATATTTTCAAGGCGAAAGAGATTTTGGGCGACCATATGTGTATCATGGGGGACGTACCCGCCTCCCTGTTGACATTGGGGACACCCGAAGAAGTCGAGGCTTATTGCAAGAAACTTATCGACGAAGTGGGTAAAGGCGGTGGTTTTATCCTCAGCTCCGGTTGTACTGTTCCCTTCAATGCAAAATTTGAGAACATCAAGGCCATGATCGACACCGGGAAGACTTACCAGCTCTCCAAATAAATATTATGCACTAAAAAAAAGGGCAGCGCGACTTGCAACATTCGGCGCGCGGCGCGTTGCCCTTTTATTTTTTTATATCATTAATATCCAGACACGATTTGTACCTTTACTATTTTCCTGGCCACCTGGCCGTCATCACTCTTCAACCCAAACACCAACCGGAATTCCCCAAGGAAACCCGGTCCCGGCTGCCAGACAAATATCGCAGCCCCGCGGTTCAATGTGGAACCGACGGGTAAAGGCCTTAAGCGATCGCCTACCTCCAGGCGCCCGGAACCGGCGGCGTGAACAGCCGGGTTATCATTCAAACGGATTTCAACCCGCTCACACTCCCGCACCTTGATAGTAATGACGCCGTCCTGGTCCGGATAGAACGCGGCGGTTGGTGTGTTGGCTGAAAACCCGGTTCTCACGTAAACCGGGCTGTCGGATATGGGCGCTTGCCTGATGTCGGAATAACCGTCAAATCCTGCTGTGGATAACATTCCATCGGGTGATGTTATATTCACAATGGCGAAGTACCGGCTGCCGACGCCGTCCGAATTGCCCGCATTATCTGTTACGGTCCATGCCATGGTATGCACTCCGTTAGCATACAGTGTCGTGTCCAGGTAATAATAGCCCACTGCCCCGTCGCTATTGTTGTAACCCGGGAACAGTGAGGCGATATCTTCCCTGTAGAGATTGTAGACCGGGTTCCCCAATTGCACACCGTCTACCCAAACCCCGATAGTGGAGCCGTCTTTGGGGACGGTATTGGGCTGCGGGGTTAAAGTCCAGCCGTAGTTCACGAAACTTTTCCCCGCTGCTTCGCCGCCCTGGGCCGGGGTATCGATGGCGCCAAACGGTTTCAGGGCATGGGCGTTGTCGCAGGTAATGGTTTTTGTTCCTAACGTCACTTCATGGCCTTCTTTATCCGTGACAAGCGCATGCAGCGTAAAAGTACCGTTGCCGCCGTTGGGGAGGAAATTGGTCAACAGCATATACCCCCACCCCGCACGGTAATTAAACGGGTAATCGGGGTATGCCAGTTCCACATCCGGCCTGGCGCCATCCACGAAAATGGCGTCGCCGATATATACCAGGCCATCGCCTTCGCCGGTTATGGGACCCCGGTAAATTTTTACGCCAACCGCTTCGATATCATCCAGCGCCCAACCGGTGACCGGTACGCTGCTCATGACGGTGGAGCCATCTTCGGGCGTGTCAAAAGAACCGAACGGCGGGTTAGAGAACCCGGCGCCGTAGACCGTAAGTTTTATGGCCACTGTTTGCGGCGAGTTATCGGCGTTGGCGTCTTCGAAAGTAACCACTGCTTCGTAAGTCCCTATCGAAAGTCCCGCGGCATTCACCGAAACCGTTACCATACCGGCGTTGCCCCCGGAACCCGGGGTAACGGACAGCAAGGCGGCGTCGCCGGCGGCAGTCCAGTTGAGGGTTCCTGCGCCCATATTATCCACCAGTATAGACTGGGAACTAGTCTGGACATCTCCCTGGATCGCCCCGAAATTCAACTGTGTACGGTTAAGTGAAATATGCGGCGGTTGGGGAGGCGTATTTTTCACCTGGACCGTGATCTCGTCTTGCGAGGCCTGGTCGGCCAGGTTGTAGGCTATCGCCTTGATCTTATGGCTGCCGTCCGACACGGCGGCACTATCCCAGGAAGTTTCATAAGGCGCGGAAGTATCTTCCGCGATTTTCACATCATCGATATAGAATTCCACCCGCGACACTGCCCGGTGGGCCGAGTCTGCATTGATCTTCAAGTTAGCGGAGGTAGATGCCTTGATAATTACAGTCCCGGACACTTCGGCATTGTCCTGGGGTTCGGTAATGGTTACGGATATTGACTCGGCATTGGTAGTAAAATGCAGTTCCTGTCCGTAACCCGTCCCGGTGGAATTGGCGGCGTAAGCGCGAACATAATAAGTAGTGTATTCATGCAAACCCGTGAGCTTACTGGTAAACGCCCCGTCCCCGGAGCCGTTGACGGTTACGTAATCCGCGAAAGTAGGATTAGGCGATGTACTCCAGCATACGCCGCGCGCCGTAACCGGTGCGCCGCCGTTATCGGTGACATTACCGCCGCTGTTGGCCGATGAATAAGTGATATGATTCACTGCCGTTGTGGTTACCGTGGGTAATGCAGCGATAGTGGTTAAAGTAATAACATTCGAATTACCACTGGTTCCATTAATGTTATACGCCCTTACCCGGTAATAGTACGGGGTAAGGGGGGTTAAGTTGGCGTTCACTGAATAGGTGGTCACATTGCCCACGTTCAGGTTATTGTAACCCGTGACAAAAGTGGTAAAGCCTGCATCCGTGGCTACATCAAGGTAGTAACCGGAAGCGCCGGCAACGGCGTTCCAGTTGGCGGAGAAACTGTTGGATTGGATGTTGGCAGCCGCTGTGGCGACAGGTTCGCCGGGGATTGTTACTAAACTAATGGTGTTGGAATTGCTGCTGGTTCCCGATGCGTTATACGATCTCAACCGGTAGTAATACGTTATACCGGGGTTTATATTGGAATTCACCGAATAAGTTGTGACATTGCCCACATCCAGGTTATTGTACCCGGCGACAAAACTGGTAAATCCGGAATCGGTCGCCACATCGATTCGATAACCTGAGACGCCGGAAACGAGATTCCAATTGGCGGAGAAACTGGTTTGTGTGATAGCCGCTGCGGCTGTGGCCGTTGGGGCGGCCGGGCCGGTCTGGAGGGAAATGACATTGGAATTTCCACTGGTACCACTGCCGTTATACGCCCTTACCCGGTAATAATACCTGGTTCCCGGCGATAGATTCGTATTGACGGTGAAAGTCGTAACATTTCCGACGTTCCGGTTATTATAGCCGGACACTAAATCGGCAAAATCAACGTCTGTGGCCACATCCAGGTAATAACCGGCAGCGCCTGTGACCGCGTTCCAATTAGCGGAGAAACCGGTAGATTGGACATTGGCGGCGGCTGTAGCAGTCGGGGCGCCAGGCGTAGTCAACACAGTGATCGTATTGGAATTATCGCTGGTTCCCGATGCGTTATAGGCCCGAACCCGGTAATAATAGGTAATACCGGGATTTATATTGGAATTCACCGAATATGTCGTTACATTTCCTACATCCACATTTTGCCAGCCCGTGACATAAGTGGTAAAGCCGGAATCGGCGGCCACATCAAGATAATAACCGGCAGCGCCGGTAACTGCGTTCCAGTTGGCGGAGAAACTCGTCTGGGTGATGGCGGAAGCAGCGGTGGCGACCGGCGCATCGGGCCCGGTCAACACGGTAATCGTATTGGAATTCCCACTGGTTACGCTGCCGTTATACGCCCTCAGACGGTAATAATAAGTCGTCCCGGGATTGATATTGGAACTCACTGAATACGTGGTCACATTACCTACGTCCAGGTTATTGCAGCCGGTGACAAAACTGGTAAACCCGGCATCGGTGGCCACATCCAGTCGATACCCCGCGGCGCCCGCGGCCGCATTCCAATTGGCCGAGAAACTGGTTCCCAGGATATTGGCGGCGGCTGTGGCTACCGGCGCATTGAAAACAGCGCTGTAATCCTGGCCGGTCTGGTTGGAAAGAACATTGGTGTAGGTTCGATCGGTGGGAGTAAATATATACCCTGTCAGCGATGGAGTGACTGTCCCGGACCAGTTATAGGAAACGGTAAACGAATAATTCCCGCTGCCGTCGGCGCTGGCGGTCTTGGGGGTTCCGTCCGTGTAACTCAATGTGGCCCCTGCCACTCCCGCATTACCGGAAATCGTATAAGTGATAATGTTGGCGGTGTAATCCTGGCTGGTCTGGTTGGACAGGACATTGGTGTAGGTTCGATCGGTAGGAGTAAATGTATACCCTGTCAGCGATGGAGTAACGGTTCCCGACCAATTGTAAGAAACTGTAAATGAATAATTCCCGCTGCCGTCGGCGGCGGCGGTCTGCGGCGTACCGTCAGTGTAACTCAAGGTAGCCGCTGCGATTCCCGCGTTGCCGGAAATGGTATAGGTAATGGCGGCAGCCGTGTAATCCTGGCTGGTCTGGTTGGAGAGGACATTGGTGTAGGTTCGGCTGGCAGGAGTGAATGAATACCCCGTCAGCGATGGAGTGACGGTTCCCGACCAATTGTAAGAAACGGTAAAGGAATAATTCCCGCTGCCATCGGCGGCGGCGGTTTTCGGCGTGCCGTCGGTATAACTCAATGTGGCCCCGGCCACTCCCGCGCTCCCGGAAATCGTGTAAGTGATGGCGGTTGCGGTGTAATCCTGGGAGGTCTGGTTGGCCAGGACATTGGTGTAGGTCCGATTGGCCGGGGTGAATGAATATCCTGTATAGGATGGAGTGACGGTTCCCGACCAGTTATATGAGACGGTAAAGGAATAATTCCCGCTGCCGTCTGCCGTGGCTGTTTTCGGGGTTCCGTCGGTGTAACTCAATGTGGCCGCCGCGATACCCGCATTACCGGAAATCGTATAGGTGATAATGTTGGCGGTGTAATCCTGGGAAGCCTGGTTGGAAAGCACATTGGTGTAGGTTCGATTGGCGGGAGTAAATGTATACCCTGTCAGCGATGGAGTAACTGTTCCCGACCAGTTGTAAGAGACGGTAAATGAATAATTCCCGCTGCCGTCGGCTGTGGCGGTCTGCGGCGTTCCGTCGGTATAACTCAATGTGGCCCCGCCTATCCCGGCATTCCCGGAAATGGTATAAGTAATGCCGGTGGCCGTGTAATCCTGGGAAGTCTGGTTGGCCAGGACATTGGTGTAGGTCCGGCTGGCGGGAGTGAATGAATACCCTGTCAGCGATGGAGTGACGGTTCCCGACCAGTTGTAAGAGACGGTAAATGAATAGTTTCCACTGCCATCGGCGGCGGCGGTTTTCGGCGTCCCGTCGGTGTAACTCAATGTGACCCCGGCCGCTCCCGCGCTGCCGGAAATGGTATAGATAATGGGCGCCGCCGTGTAATCCTGGGAGGTCTGGTTGGAGAGAACATTTGTGTATGTCCGGTTGGCAGGCGTAAAACTGTACCCTGTATAGGATGGCGTAACCGTGCCCGACCAGTTATAGGAAACCGTAAATGAATAATCCCCGCTGCCGTCCGCGGCAGCGGTTTTGGGCGTCCCGTCGGTGTAACTCAACGTGGCCCCGGCGATCCCGGCATTCCCGGAAATGGTATAAGTAATGATGGTGGCCGTGTAATCCTGGGAAGCCTGGTTGGAAAGAACATTGGTATAGGTACGATTGGCCGGGGTAAAGGTATACCCAGTCAAGGAAGGCGTCACCGTACCCGACCAGTTGTAAGAAACGGTAAAGGAATAATTCCCACTGCCGTCGGCTGCGGCGGTTTTGGGCGTCCCGTCGGTATAACTCAACGTGGCCCCGGCCACTCCCGCATTACCGGAAATCGTATAAGTAACGGCGGTAGCCGTATAATTTTGAGAGGTCTGGTTGGCCAGGACATTGGTATAGGTTCGATTCGCCGGGGTAAATGTATACCCGGTCAGGGAAGGCGTCACGGTCCCGGACCAATTATAAGAAACGGTAAATGTATAATTCCCGCTGCCGTCGGCATTGGCGGTTTTGGCTGAACCGTCGGTATAACTCAATGTGGCCCCGGCTGCTCCCGCGTTACCGGAAATGGTGTAGGTAATGGCAGCGGCTGTGTAATCCTGGGAAGTCTGGTTGGAAAGAACGTTCGTATATGTCCGGTTGGCGGGAGTAAATGAATATCCTGTATAGGATGGAGTCACTGTTCCCGACCAGTTATAGGATACGGTAAAGGAATAATTCCCGCTGCCGTCGGCGGCGGCGGTTTTGGGCGAGCCGTCGGTGTAACTTAACGTGGCCCCGGCGATTCCCGCGTTGCCGGAAATGGCATAAGTAATGGCAGTCGCCGTATAATTTTGAGAGGTCTGGTTGGCCAGGACATTGGTATATGTCCGATTAACGGGAGAAAATGTATACCCGGTGAGGGAGGGCGTTACGGTCCCGGACCAACTGTAGGAAACCTGGAAAGTATAATTCCCGCTGCCGTCGGAAGTGGCGGTTTTCGCTATCCCGTCCGTATAGCTTAAGGTGGCGCCTACCGCGCCCGCATTCCCGGAAATCGTATAGCTGGGATCATAAAAGTGAATGCCGGAGGTTGTCCCCAACCCCGTAACCACGCTCGCATTTCCCGTGCCGTTGTAATTGACTTTTCCAATGGAGGTATTGTAAGTGGCGTAATATATCACACTATTCCTTGGGTCCACCGCCACGGCGTCGACATCCCAGCCCAACCCGGTCAGGACATCGGTAATGCCGGTTCCATCGAGGTTGGCCCTCTGTATCTTCCCGGTCCCGAAATCGGAAAAATACATTCTTGAATTGGTCAGGTCCAATTCCAATCCGTAAGGGGAGGATAAACCGGCAGTAGAAGTAATCAAATCCTGGACAGACGATCCGTCCAGGTTAGCGCGGCAGATCTTCAGGCCGACTCGTTCTACCCAGTATATTTTCCCGTTAATCGTATCCACGCTAATCCCGGCGGGGTCCTGTCTTCCTGTAAGCAGGTCCTGGACATTGGACCCGTCCAGGTTGGCGCGCTGGATTTTTTGATCGAAGTTGTTGGTCCAGTATATTTTCCCATTATTAACGTCCAGGGCGATATCCACGACGTTTGCCATACCGGTAATCAGGTCGGTGGCGGAAGAACCGTCGAGATTGGCCCGTTGTATTTTGCCAGGGGATGTCCCCCTGCCCCAGTATATTTTTCCATTGATACTATCGACCGCTATCCCGTTGGCGTCGGTTAACCCGGTAACCAGGTCTTGAACCGAAGAGCCGTCGGTATTCGAACGCTGCACTTTACCGGTGGCATAATCCACCCAGTATATTTTCGATTGTGCGGCTAGGTTCATTACCAGTATCAAAAAAACTCCTATTATTATTAATAATTTCTTCATCTTGAACCTCTCATTTATAATTTTATATTTAACTATGTTTTTTGTTTTCTTCTGTAATTTTTATTCTTAATAATTGCGATTACTTAATTAAATAACCCGGTTGTAAAGAGCATGGAAAAAGGAAACGCGTTCTTCACAACCGGGTTTATATTCTATCGGGGTTTCCGGCGTTACTGCCTAACAGGGAAAATACCTTCCAGCGCTATACACAGACTAAGCGGCAGGTAGGGCTGCATATTATCATGGGCCTGGCCTTTGCCGAAGGAAGTGAGCGCCGTGGGAGCCATCGGCGTCATTGCGCCGGGCGCCGCGTAGGTGTTGGCGGCGGCCCTTCCCCGTGGAGTATTGGCGGTCGATCTGGCCAGGTAGTTGGATGTGGGGGCGGCGGAATTGGCGTCTACGTTCTGGGCAGCCAGGTTGTGGGTATGCGAGCAGAGTTGGCCGCTGGTCAATGTTACGGTGGAAGCGCCGACCTGGTCGTTGATATTCCTGGCGGTCAGCCCGGGTCCTGCTCCCATGTCCATGGCGGCGCGGCCCTGGAGATTGGGGAGATTAAAATTGTTTTGGCCGTCGCCGCCGTAAATTGTCCCGATGACGGCAAACAACGCTTGATATTGCGCTACAGGCATGCTTTGCCCATTGCAAAAGGCCCACCCCATCGGGGCATAACTAAATGGAAATATCCTGATTTCTCCGATATATGGATCTGCCATATTGTCCTCCTTATTATGACCTTGGGGGGAAAATCCCGGTCATGGCGATGCAGAAATTGATAACCAGGGACGGTTGCATGTTGTTATGTCCAACCGAATTGCCCACCGTTGCAACGGCCCCTGCGTTTAGTGTGGTATTCACAGCCGTTGCGGCCGCATACTCGGCTTTATCCGAGGGTAACAACGACAATACATTACTCGCCGGGGTATTGGATGCGGCCGGGGTGCTCGTGGCCGTCAGCGTATGGGTATGCGCCGGGATGGTATTTTCGGTCAAGACCACCGTTTCGCTGCCGCCCTTCACACCGCGGGCATAACTGGAATTGAAGTGGATGGGAGTACGTCCCCTCAAATCGGGTAAATTGAAGTTGGTGGCGCCGTTCCCGCCGTATGTAATCCCAATCAGTGCATACAGCGCATTGTTCTGAGCGATCTGCAATAATTGCCCGTCACAGGTGGACCAACCCTGGGGTGCAAAACTGAAACTGAAAAGCCTGATTTCTGATAAAAATGGATCTGCCATGGTTTCCTCCTTTTAGGCCCTTTGGGGAAAATACCCCGTTAGGGCGATAATGAAATTGATACACAGGGTCGGCATCATATTGTTGTGTGCCTGACTGCTGCCGGCCGTAGAGATGGCCGCCGCATTCATCGCTGTGGGCGTTGCATTCGTCGTGGTATAAGACTGGAGCGCATTCGTAGTCGTACAGCCCGCCAGGATATTGCCGGCCGGGTCGTACAGGGTTCCTGTCGCGCTTCCTGCATTCAGGGTATGTGTGTGGGACGGCAATGTATCGGTCGTCAAGGTCACTGCCTCCGCTCCGAAGCCCTGCCCGATGGGCCGCGGGGTCAGGCCCGTTCCTGTTCCCATGTGAATCGGGACACGTCCTCTCAGATCGGGCAAATTGAAAGTGGTAATACCGTCACCACCGTAGGTTACCCCTATGAGAGAATACAAAACGTCGTTCTGACTGATCTGCAGTGCTTGTCCCTGGCACAGCGCCCAGTTCTGGGGGGCATAATTGCCTCCGAACATCCTGATTTCTCCATAAAAATTATCTGACATTGTTCCTCCTTGTATTTACATGTTAATCTTTATGCTGTTTTAAACGGTTAAAAACCACTTCGTAATATGTACCATCGGTTTTCGGGTACATGACGGGACCGATGAATACATCGAATTCCCCCAGTACCGGGTGTTTCATCCGGTGCGTATTTTGGCGGAATACATTTTCCCGGGGGCCGCGAAAGAGCAATGAAAATGTTTCCGTATAATCACTGCTTTTATCCTTAATTTGCACCAGTTCAAGTTCCACCCTATCCATCCCAACCGGGAAAACTTCGAATTTGTCGTTTAATAGGGGATCGAAACTGGCTTTGTTTAATTTTTCAATCACGTTGACCTCTTTTTAACATAGTGGGTAGTTTACTGAAAAAAAAACAAAAAGTAAAGTAATATAGGGGAAAAAATAAAAATGGTTTTAATTTTCATCATTCATCATTCATCATTTCAGTTTATTTTGATTGGTGGCCGCACCATGGAGAAATAGACGCCGGTAAGTTCTTTTTTTTCAAAACCCAGGCGTTCATAAAGTCCCATGGCCGGGTTGAATTGTTCTACATAAAGGCTCAGGGGAAGTTTTTTTTGATCGGCTTCCGTCATGAGTTCTTTCATGATCCTGGAACCGGATCCTTTGCCGCGGAATTCGGGCAAGAGGGCGATATCGATGATGTGGAGATCGTTGGGTTTCCGTTGGAGATAAAGTCTGCCGGCCGGGATATGATCGACCAGGATGATCTCGAAAGTCCCGCCTTCGGTATAATTCTTCATATACTGGGTATGCTGAAGATTGAACTGCGAGCGTAAAAATTTTTCCGCTTCTTGTTCGTTCCAGCCGGTCATTGCCATTTCCTCGGCCCGGGTGGAGGCGTATAATGTGTAAAGGAATTCGTTGTCCGTTTCCGTAATGGGACGGAATTCGATCGCTTCTTTGGCTAATTTTTCTTTGTCCATGTCCCCATTTTAGCAAAAATAGAAATATTCTGCAATGCAGCGGAAGTACTGAATGCGGTTACTAAGAAACATACCCCCATGATCATAACCCACAATGGCGAAGCAAAAATGGTGGTACAGGTCATAGAATAGTACTACAAATTAAAACAGTCCATGGGAATCCTCAAACCAATAACAACCCTCTACACCCAGGCGGCAAAAATCTTTTTCCCTTCCGTTTCGATTGTCTCGGATTTCCCGGTCTGCCCACTCTCCTTTCTCAGGTCGTAAATCAACAGGTAGCCCGGGATTTCGTTTTGCAAGTCCAGGTACCGGCACAATTGGCGGATGCCTTCCCGGTGATAGGCTTCGCTGTGCCATATTTTAAGCTCGATAATATATTTCTTATTATCGAAGGTAATCACAATATCCAGGCGCTTCTCCTCGGAAACCTGGAGCTCTTTAAAATCAAATCCCCGGCCGTTGATAATCGGCCTGATAAAGGCCAGGAACAAAAGCCTGCCGTTTCGCTCGACAAAATCCCGGTCCTTTTCACCATAGTTTTCTTTCATAAATTCCTGGAACTTCAGGAACACTTTTTTAACATCCAGTCCGCCTGTTTCATCCAGGTAAGGGGCGGTAAAATGATCGAACGTGACATGCCCGGATGTTTCCAGTTTGGATGTCATATAGTTATAAATACGCTGCGCATACAGGCGGTTATCGATTTTAACCTTTCCTTTCTCCTCTTTTAGAATGCCGTAAATTTTCCCGGAAAGAATTATCGGGTTATCAAGGTTAAACAAAAACTCCGCCCCATTCATGATAAGATTAAATACAAACTCATATAGGTCGGGATTATTTTCCAGGTTCTTGATGAGGCTTTCGAAATTGGTATTGTCTTTTTTAAGAGTAATTTGAACCGCTTGTTCCAGGTCTTCCTCCCGCCATTCTTTTTTTTCTTTGGCGGGCAGGATTTTTTCATGGATGATTTTACACAACAGGCTTACCAGGAAGGGATACCCGGAGGTAAAATAAAACAATTTTTCAGCAAAAAAAGGAATATCGATGGTTACCTGTTGTTCCCCGGCATAATCTTCAAGCATGGACCGGATCTCCACGGCGGAAAAGGAAAGGTCCACTTCGAAATCCACGGCAATATTCCAGGGGCTGTTGAATTTAGGTTCGGATTCCCGCCTGATTTTGGTTTTAAGGCTTTTGATATCATGGACGCCCACCAATATTACACTGTGAAATGTAAACTCCCCGGGTTTGTCCCGTTTCAAATATTTATTTCTCAGCATACCCAGGAAATCAAGGAATAACTGGTTGTTACTGCTTTTATCCACTTCATCGATCATGAGCACGATTTTTTTCCCTGTTTTCCGGACCAATTCACCGATCCAAAAATCCAGTTTGCTGAATCGATTCGGGACAGGCCCGAATGTCACTAAGTTAAGGCTACATAGCAATTTTTGAATTCCCTGTTTTTCAAGTTATCGCCAATTTAAATAAAATATCCGAAAAAAGTTTCAGAAAGTGCTGGACTCTCCCTTCATCATGTGTTAAAATTTATATAT
>JAPKZK010000025.1 GCA_026393835.1 Candidatus Aminicenantota bacterium
AACTACTTATCAGAGCCAACGCCGCATTAAGAGTTCATATTGAAACGCAAGAAAAAAATCTTTCAGTACGAAAAGGTGAAAAATGATCTTTTTTTTTAAAAAAACATTATTTTACTCTTGACATTTAAGACAGTCGCTACAAAATCGAAAACTCATCACCATTCAGGATTTCAATTAATTTATGTAGGGGCGCCCCCCCGTGGTCGCCCTTAAATTATTCAAAATGAGAATTGCTGAACCGGAATTAAAAAGATTGACATTTTTTCTTTTTTTGATAAAATAAGCAAGGATGCTAAGAGAATAAGTCTGCATCCGAGATAAGCGAAAATGATCTATGAATTATTAGATAGATATATAAAAAAGGAGTTAAATGAATATGAAAAAAGAAAAACAAAAAAATGGCGAACTAACAAGAGAGGAGAAAATTCTTTTAGAGGAATACAAGGCAGCTCAAGATTCTGCTCAGCATCACGATACTCTCGTATGGACAGTCACCAGCATATTTTGGGCTGCTAATATTATATTAGTTGGGACAGTATTGACCGCAATTAATCAGTATAAGTTAAAATGTTTGCCCTTTGTCCTTTCATTCCTGGGAATATGTCTTTGCCTGAGTGTTTGTGCATTCACCGGGCAATTCAATTACATAATGCGCCAAAAATATATTAGATGTAAAAAAATAGAAGGTGAATTAGGGATGAAACAACATAGGAAACTTAAATATCTAAGAGGGCAAAAGAAAATATATAAATTTATTATGAACATATTCATTGCGATATGGGTAGGAATTATATTGTACGTAATATCAGACCCCCTGGTATCAATAATTTTCTCATTGCATTTAGATTAAGGGATAACCATCATTTTCAGCCATTCAGTGCAAAAGATGCGGAATTTTTCCGGATTTTAAAGTATACCTGCTTCCGATGTCACTCATAATTGGCGACAATAGTTCGTAATTTCCCCTATTCCGGAAGCCATGTGGAAATATCTTCTGTTGATTGCTGAACTCCGCTTACGACTTTTTCCCTGAAAGCAAGAGCGCCTGTAAACTCATTAGCCGCAAGCCAATCATTCATGGCCCAAAGCAGGTCTTTTCCTGAAAAAGCTTGAAGGAAATTGTTGAAGCGCTGTCCCCCTTCCAAACATTCCGATTTAAACGATTCGAATGAGTGGAGAACATTTTTCTCATTGATAATTTGCGTTTCGCCATACTTTCGAATGTTTTCACGGATTCCATTTATACAGGATTCTTCGTCTAGCGCAGCAGGGAATGGATGCTTTTCCCTTCCACATTCTTTTCCAAACGCAGAATAAAGGGGGTTAAAGCGACGGCGATGTGTACCCAATGCTGTTCTGGCCGCCTGGTAAATGGCAATTGAATCACGCGCCACCTTTAACGTTTGAGTATACGTATCGATTTGTGGGCTTCTTTTCCCCAAAGCTTTTTCAACCACCACCGGATCGATCAGGTAATTTTCAATCTCCTTGCGTTCCCATCTCCAACCGAAATGGATTTTTTTATCATCCGACTCCCACCGACGGGGTTCGTTTGCCGGGTTTTTCCATTCAGCGCTGAAGTCGCCGTCCAGGATACCGCAGCATATATCACGATTATTTCCTTTTTCCCGTACCTCACGCCATGCCTTTATTCGCTCACCCATGCCGTATTTTCCACCGGAATCTCTTATCTGGCAATGCCCGCTGAGGAGCTTGCTCAATACCCGTATATCAGGGCTATTGGGACCGCCTTCACAAAAGAGGACACTTACAGGCATAACTTCCCTCCCGGGAGACGAAAAATTTCAGGTTCTCTTTCAAAATGTGTGGGTAAAGACCTGGAGGAAGGGGCAATTTTCCCGGAAGTTTCGTGCATTCTTTCCAGGGTATATTTCAAATATCCGCAATGCCAAATGCTTGTTGGTCAATGCTAAGTGACTGTAATGAAATAGGTTGATCGTTTTGGTTCAAAAAATAAGAGATAATAATGCAATAGAGTTTATACTTCGCAATCGGGAGAGATCAGGGAACACCCGGAATTTTTTCCTCAGATCGGGCGCAAATTTCACGGAAAATCCAGGACATTCAGTACAATAATGGTATTCTTGCGAGGTTTTTGCCTTTCATACGGACTTTTTAGCTATCCTTTCCTGGTGGGAAGATCGTTTTCAGCGGTGGGCATATCATTTTCAATGGTGGGAAGATCGTTTTCGGTGGTGGGGAGATCGTTTTCATTAGTGGGCACATCATTTTCAATGGTGGGAAGATCGTTTTCAGTGGTGGGAATGTCATTTTCAACGGTGGGAAGATCATTTTTTATGGGTGGGCTCGTTATTTACCGGGAAAAAATGGCTGGAAATGAAGATTGTTCCAGGTAAATAGTTGGCATGTGGAGCCGAAAGGAATGGTTTTCATGGAAAATAGATCAATATGATGGGTTCCAAACTGCAGCGAAAATGATCCAGTTATTTCATTACAATTCCTAAGAGCTTTTTCCTCAATGCCAACTGCTTGTCGGTCACTGCAAAATGTTTTTTGCTCGGCGCCAACTGCCGTTTGGTCGTTTCCACATCTGTTAACCCCCTTTCATCATTCATCATTCTATATAAAGATGTGTCCACAGATTACACGTTACGGCGATTGACACAGATTCTTTTCTGCTCTTCCTCGCTTCCTCGCTTCTTCGCTTCTGTTTTTTCCGTGTTCGTCCGTGGCTGCTTTTTTCAAGTTTTTTTCTTCGCGGTCCTTCGCTATTTAAGGGTGTCCCGCCGGGACCTTCGCGGCTATTTTCACGGTAAGCATTGACAACATCGAACAAAATTAGTAGTATATGTTTTTAAAATGACTAAAACGAGGTAAAATATGCGACTGTTATTTTTACATGCGGATGATTTTTCATACGAAGTGACCGGGGAAACGTCCATTACCAAACAATTGGACCCCATTCCCCCCGAAATGTTAAAAGGAAACGCCGACGAAGTACTGGTATGCATGATATCGGTTGAAAAAGGCGACGGCGAGAAAATGCAGGGTATCGTGGCTAAAGCCGCCGCTAATATCACGGACCAATTGGCAAAACTGAGCATCAACAAGATTTTCCTTTATCCCTATGCCCACCTTTCTTCCGAACTGGAAGCCCCACGAACCGCCGCAAAAGTGATGGAACTGCTGGAAACCACCCTGTCCAAACCCGGCAACCTTGAGGTGAAAAGGGCGCCTTTCGGCTTTTATAAGAAATTTAATATCAAAGTCAAAGGCCACCCTCTATCGGAATTGGGACGTACGATCCGCGCCGAAGAAGAAGCCAAGGTAAGCTCCAGTCTAAAAGCCGAAACCCATAAGATCAGCGAATGGCTGATCGTCACCCCGGACGGCCAGGTAACCTCTCCCCAGGATTTCGATCTGCCCAAATACCCGGTATTAAATACGTTGTTCGATTATGAAACCGGCGGCTCGCGCATCTCCGAAGAAGCCCCTCCCCATATAAAACTCATGCAAGAACATGAACTGGTGGATTATGAACCGGCTTCGGACGCGGGGAACTTCAGGTGGTATCCCAAAGGCTATGTGATGAAAAAAATCCTGGAAGAACAGATCGATTCGGTGCTCAATCGCTATGGCGCCATGCAAGTGGAAACCCCTATCATGTATAGTTTTAATCACCCGGCCCTGGCCCGCTACCTGGACAAATTCCCGGCGCGTCAATATACCGTCAATTCGGAAAAGGCGGATTATTTTTTGAGATTTGCCGCCTGCTTCGGACAGTATTTAATGAAACATGATATGCAAATCAGTTACCGGCATTTACCGGTGCGCCTTTATGAACTGACGCACTATAGTTTCAGACGCGAACAATCCGGCGAATTAACCGGGCTAAAACGCCTGCGGACTTTCACTATGCCGGATATGCACACGCTGTGCGCGGATACTCCCCAGGCCATCGAAGAAATGCTTAACCAGGTCAAACTCTCCCTGGAATGGATGGATACCCTGGGCTTCAAACGCAGCGAATACGTCCCGGCCCTTCGCGTGGTCAAAGAATTTTATGAACAACACGGCGATTATGTCAAAAAAATAGCTGAATATTACGGCGGCCCCATCCTGGTTGAATTATGGCCGGAACAGTATTTCTACTTCGTCACCAAATTCGAAGTCAATTTCGCCGACAGCCAGGGCAAAGCCAGCGCCCTCAGTACTGTTCAAATCGATGTCAAAAACCCCAAGGATTTCGGCATCACCTACATCGACAAAGATTCAAACCCCCAAACCCCGCTTATGCTGCATACGTCCGTATCAGGTTCTATCGATCGCAACGTCTATGCCCTGCTGGAACAGCAAGCGATAAAGATGCAGAAAGGTGAAAAAAGTCATTTCCCCTTCTGGCTCGCCCCTACCCAGATACGAATTATTCCTGTTAAAGAGATTCATCTCCAATATGCCCTTGAACTGTCGAAAAAATTAAAAGGACGCATCGATATCGACGACCGGAATGAAACCGTGGGCAAGCGGATATTAATGGCGGAAAAAGAATGGATCCCCTGGATCATCGTGCTGGGCGACAAGGAAAAAGAATCCAACTTATTGCCCGTGCGTATCCGCGGCCAGGAAAAAGCAGCGAACATGACCATAGAGGAAGTATGCCAATTTTTCGACCGGGAAATGACCGGCAAGGTTTTCCGGCCCATCAATCTCCCGGTTTTAGTGTCCCATCGCCCCACCTTTAGAGGGTAATGTAACAGGAAAACGATTTTTTTTCTTGAATTATTTTTTTTTTTTGGTATAATATCCTACTGGTTTTCCAAATATAACCACTCAAGTCACCAAAAAATGGAGGAAACTAATGGATTTACTATATCTAGGTTCACGACACGGACTTAACAGCTTTGAACAGCTCGCCGTGTTGGGCGTTTTAGTTACGGCATTTATAAGCCTTTTATACGCCTGGCTGCTGCGCGGAACCGTATTAAAAAAGGATAAAGGCACCGCGAAGATGCAAGAGGTTTGGGATGCAATCCGGGTAGGCGCCGACAGTTATCTGGGCCGGCAATTGAAGACGATTCTACCTGCCATTGCCGTGCTGTGCTTTGCACTGTTTTTCAGCGTTTACATTGTCAAACCCAGCGAAGCGGCGTCAGCCGAATTCGGGGCCGCTGCGCAGCTCGTTATTGCCATCGGCCGTACACTGGCGTTTATCACCGGGGCAATTTTTTCTCTCATGGTGGGACAGTTGGGCATGCGCATGGCTATCCAGGCCAATGTCCGCGCTGCTTCCGCCGCGCGCCGGGGTTTTAACGAATCCCTTTCCATCGCTTATTATGCGGGTACGATTACCGGTATGTTGACCGACGGCCTGGGACTCCTGGGCGGGACAGTCATCTTTGTTATTTTCGGTAAAGCCTCTCCCGATGCGCTGCTGGGTTTCGGTTTCGGCGGCACATTGGTGGCCCTATTCATGAGGGTGGGCGGCGGTATTTTTACCAAAGCCGCCGATGTGGGCGCAGACCTGGTGGGTAAAGTGGAAAAAGACATCCCGGAAGACGACCCCCGTAACGCCGCGGTTGTGGCAGATTTAGTGGGCGATAACGTGGGCGACTGCGCCGGTATGGCGGCGGATATTTTCGAAAGTTACGAAGTAACCATCGTTTCCGCGTTGATCCTCGGCCTGGCCCTGGTCCAGTTCGATCCCGCACACAGTTTGAAATGGATCGTGTACCCGTTGATTATTCGCGGCATCGGCGTCATCAGTTCCATCCTGGGTACGTTCACCGTACCGATCTGGGAACGGTTCCCGATAAAGTTCCTGCGGGCGCATGATGCGGAAGAAGCCATGTTTCGTTCGTATGAAGTCTCCAGCGTCAATACCATCATCTTTTCATTTATCGTGGCTATCTACTATGGCGGCGATTGGCGCCTGGCTATGCTGACATCCATCGGCGTCGGGTTGGCTGTGGCGTTTAATCCCCTGACCTCTTATTTTACCTCCACCAGGCGTGGCCCGGTAAAAGAAATCGTCAAATCCACGCGGACCGGTTCGGCAACGACGATCCTTTCGGGACTTTCCGTAGGTATGCAATCCAGTGTTTGGGCGCTTTTGGTGATTGCGATTTCTTTCATATTCGCGTTACTGCTTTACGGTGGAATGTCCAGCCCCTTATATGTTTTGTATGGGGTGGCCATGATCGGCATCGGTATGCTGAGTCATACGGGCAACAATGTGGCCATGGATTCATTCGGACCGATTTCCGATAACGCCAACGGCATTGCCGAGATGTCCTGGCACGACCAAACGGATGATGAGACCAAAAACGCCCGCCAGATCATGGCGGACCTGGATGCCGTTGGCAACACCACCAAGGCCATTACCAAAGGTGTTGCCATTGCCTCGGCGGTTATTGCCGCGGTAAGTTTATTCGCCTCTTATATTACCGATGTGGGCCAGGTCCAGAGGTCGCTGGGTTTTGCCGCCGATAAGATAATCGATTCCATCCGGATTTCCGATACCAAGGTTTTCGTCGGCCTGCTGTTAGGCGGCGCTTTACCGTGGCTTTTCAGCGCGCTTTCCATACGGTCGGTTTCCCGGGCGGCGGGTCAAATCGTGGAAGAAGTCAGGAAACAATTCCGTATCCCCGGGATCATGGAGGGAACAGTTAAACCGGATTACGCCCGCATCGTGGGAATATCCACCCGTTCGTCCCAGAAAGAACTGATCCCCCTGGCGTTGATTGCGGTTGTGATGCCTATCTTAGTCGGTATGACCTTGCAGGTTGAAGCGTTGGGCGGATTTCTTGCCGGGGTCATTGTCAGCGGCCAGCTATTGGCTGTATTTATGGCCAACGCCGGCGGCGCCTGGGATAATGCCAAGAAATCCATCGAGGATGAACCGCGCGACCTCCAGGCCAATACAGGTAAAGGAAGCGAACGCCATAAGGCCAGCGTCGTGGGCGATACGGTGGGCGATCCGTTGAAAGATACGGCCGGACCTGCGCTTAATCCCATGATCAAAGTGGTTAACCTGGTTAGTTTGTTGATAGCGCCTTTACTGGTTACCACCGACCTGGATAAATGGTATAGTTGGGTCATAATCGCGGCCCTGTTGGGTTCGATGATTTGGGCTATTTCCAAATCCAGCAAAGCGATTCCCGACCTGGAATAATTGTCTTCGACGACCAGGAACCCCTTTTATAAAAGGGGTTCCGCCAGTACGGACCTCCCTAAAATTTTTTATTATCAGAAGTTTTTGGGGGTGTCGGGACCTTTTTTCAAAAAGGTCCTGACCTTACTCACACATACTGCGGGATTCTTGTGCGTGCAACCTTTCCCATTGTATCGTTAATAATATGGATAATTTTCTCTTTTTCCACGGCGTTATTCAAGAAAAAATGCCCCCCCTCGAATGAATGAAAGGTGCATTGCTTTTTGGAGTGTAATTTCCACTCCTCTATCTGTTGGGGTTTAAGGTCTTCCTCTTTCCCGGTTAAAACAGTGATATCGCAATCCAAAGGTTTAATTTCGCCGCGGTGGCGGTAAGTGCCGGAGATTCTAAAGTCCCCCCTCAGCAAGGGCAGTAAGATTTCCAACAGTTCCGGGATGGCAAAGAATTCCGGAGGCGTCCCGCCCAGGTCCATTACTTTTTCCCTGAATTCATCTTCGGGTAATGTATAGTATAAAGGTTTATCATCCCTGTGGATATGGGGCGCCCCGCGGCCGGAAAAAAAGATATGGGCGGGGCCGGGGTATTTCAGGTCCCTTATTTTTTGGGCGGCCAGGTAGGCGATAAGCGCCCCCAGGCTGTGCCCGTAAAACGCATAGGGCAAATCCGCCAATTGGAACCTGATCATGGCAAGGACATCCTCGGCTGCTTCCTCAGCCGTATTGTAATTGGACTCGTTGATTCGCTTGCCCCTGCCGGCCAGTTCCAGGGGGTGCAAGAGAATACTCTTGTCCAGGTCATCTTTCCATTTACTGTATACCATGGCCGAGCCGCCGGCATAAGGTAAACAAAAAAGTCTAATCTTCTTCATCGGTCACCTGTTCGCTTTTTTTTCTATAATGGTTTTATATTATGGAACAATGGGTGGAATTATACCATAAATTCGGGAAATGTCCAGACAGAGTTATAAAGGGCGATCAGGGATTAGTTTTGAAAAAAATCTGTGTCAATCGCCGTAACGTGTAATCTGTGGACTCTCTTGAAATCTTTTTTTCTTTATATGTAACAGGTCAGCCTATAGGCTATAAAGCCTTACTTTCCCAATAAATTAACCCGTTTTTGCCAGATAAACATAGTCAGTCATCCAGCATCGGAAAATACCCGGTCAGGCGCTTAATATTTTATTATCAGAACCATATGCTT
>JAPKZK010000172.1 GCA_026393835.1 Candidatus Aminicenantota bacterium
GATTTTCATCCGCAGTTCGAATCCAAATAGACTGAACAGGTACTCATCAGGCCTGTAGTTCTCATTATCATCCGTTAATAAGGCAAGACTGATTACCGGTATATTGGCTTTTTTCTCTTTATTAAAAGCCAGGTAATAGTAAACAAACATTCTTTCCATAAAATTTGGCCGGGGTTGGCTTTGTACCTCGATATGGATAACAAGGCAAATGTATTTGATACTGCCGTCTTTTAAATGTACCTTTGCCAATACATCTGCAATGCGATCACCTATGCTGCTGTCCGGGTCGATTTCGTTTAATTCTTTATCCAGGAAGGCGACCCCTTTTGAAAAATCGATGGCCTGGTAAATTGCGGGAAAGAAGAATTCCAGGAAATCCTGGAAGAGTTGTTTAATGATGGTTTTCCAGGCGGGGTCATATTTACTTCTTCTGGCTGTTTCTTTACCGGGGGTCTCTAGTTTTTTCTTAGGCATTTTACTCACACTTCCAGGTGAATAATACCAGAAAATCGGGATAATTTCAATTACTTTCTTATCAGCGAGAAAGGGGATGGTCAAGAAAACGTCATAAATCGGGCGCACTTTTCGTGTGTTTCGTGTGTTTCGCGGGCAACTTTTTCGCTCTTGCTATTTCGTTGCCGCCATGGTATATATTTAATTTGCTTAATGACGCATGACGCCATGGGGTTGAATATGAAAAATATTTTTGTCGGTTACAGTCATAAGGATGTGCAGTGGAAAGACCTGCTGGTTTCTCATTTACGGGTACTGGAAAAGGAAGGGCTTTGTAAATTATGGCATGACCGGGATATTGCCCTGGGCCGGGATTGGTTCCCGGATATCGATGGGGCCATAAATCAAGCCCACCTGGCTATCCTGTTGATTAGCAAAGATTTCCTGGATTCGGAGTTTATCGAAAATGAAGAGCTCCCCCGTATTCTCACGCGCCGGAAAAGCGGGGAATTAGGCGTCGCGCCGCTGTTCGTGAAACCTTATGCCTGGGACCTGGTATCCTGGTTGAAAGGCATCCAGGGGTTTCCCGCTGACGGCCGGGCCCTGGCGGATGGCAATGAGGTAGAAATCGATAAGAAGCTGGTTGAATTCACGGGGAAAATTGCGGCATACCTCCGGTGTGCAAAAAGCGGCGATTCTTTTTCCCTTCCTGTAAATGCGCCAAAGAGTAAAGTCGAACCTTCGGGGCCGGGCCGGTACGATACGGTGTTATTCACTCGCTTGCCTTACCGGCAAATCGATTTGATCGGCAGGCAGGAGGAATTAGAGGAACTGGCCCGGCGGCTGGCCGATTCCCGGCGGGTGCTGCTGGTGAACGGCCTGGGCGGCATCGGCAAAACCGAAGTATGTAAGTCTTTTTTCATGACCCATTACCACGAATACGCCTATGCGGGTTGGTTCGATTGGGCCTCTTCACTCCCGGAAACCCTGGCCGGGGCCTTTACCTGGAAATCCCCCCTGCCGGGGTTGGCGGATTCCGGCGTCCTGGAGGAACGTTATGAAAGTATAATGGGATTTCTCCAGAGGTTGGACGCCCCGGCGCTGCTGGTATTGGACAACATCGACAACCCCACGGATAAACGGTTGCTCGATTTGACCTGCCTGCCGGAAAGGGTGAAAGTGATCGCCAATTCAAGGGCCGAGGTGCCCGGGTTCGAAGGCTGGCGGCTGGAGTTTTTAAGCGCGGAACTGTGCCGGGAGTTGTTTTACCGGTATTATGACGTGGAAAGGGATGATGACGGGGTCAACCGGTTGGTGGAACGCTGCGGCCGGCATACGTTGACGGTGGAGTTGCTGGCCCGCACGGCCCGGAATGCGGCGCTGCGGCTCCCGGCCCTGGAGCGCTTGCTGGATGAGAAAGGCCTTAATCTCAACCTGGCCGTCAAGGCTAAAGTGGAAACCCGCTGGCATGAAGTCATAGAACAAAAACCTTTTTTCGAGCATTTGTTAACGGTGTTTGACCTGTCCGGGGTAAGCGCGGCGGAGCTGGCGTTAATGGTGAATTTAGCGGTATTACCGGCGGTCTATATTTCCCTGGAGGAGTTGAAGGATTGGTTGGGATTGGAGGACCTGGAGGCGGCGCGGACGTTGGAGGGTAAAGGTTGGCTGCGGCGGGAAAAGGGGAACATTTATATGCACCCGATGGTGCAGGAGGTGACGCGGGTCAAAGCCGCGCCCGGGGTTAAGGATTGTGAGCGGTTAATCGAATCGCTTAGCGATAAATTATATGTGGAGCCCGGGGAGAATCCGCTGGATAAGCAGGGATATGTGGTCTTTGCGGTGGCGTTATTGGGGAATATCGTAGAGACACATGAAAAGATCGCTGCCCTGGCGAATAATGTATCTTTAAGATATCGCGATATGGGCCAACTGGAAAAGGCCCTGGAATTTCAATTGAAGACGGTAGATATATTTGAGCAGGTCTTCGATAAAAAGCATCCCTCCTTAGCCACCTCTTACAATAATGTATCGACAATCTATTATACTATGGGCCAACTGGAAAAGGCCCTGGAATTTCAATTGAAGGATATCGAAATCAGTGAAAAGGTCCTGGATAAAAATCATCCCGATTTAGCCACCTCTTACCATAATTTATCCTTGATATATCGTGATATGGAGGATATCCCCGCGGCGCTGCCCTATGCCCAAAAAGCCGTCGATATCATGCAGTCCCTTTTTCCCGGCGGACATCCGAATTTAAATATTGCCTTGAAAAACCTCGCCCAGTTGAAAATGATGAATGATGAATGATGAAGAAAAGAAGGAAGAGGGGGAAAAGATAGAAGAGAAGAAGCGAAGAGGAGGAGAAGAGAAGAAAAAAAAAGAAGGTAAGAAGGTGAGAAAAAATAAAATGATGAATGATGAATGATGAATGATGAAGAAAAAACTCGAAGTGAGGAAGAGAGGGAAAAGAAGAAGGTGAGAAGGCATCTTTCATTAATAATTAACAATTATCCCCCCACACAATACAAGCCCAGGCGAAGTCACACGAAGAAAAAGATGCTGTAGGTTGACAAAATCGAAAAGTAGTTTTATCATTGTAATCGCAGGAGATACATTGAATCATTCGATATATAGAGTTGTCTCAGTTAGAGTGTCGGCTCCATACACACTGCAAGTGGAGTTTGATGACGATACATCTCAAGTGATAGATTTTCAACCCATTTTAAGAGGCGAACTATACGCTCCGCTACTCGATATAACACTGTTTAACCAGGTGCAAATAGACCCGGAAGTCAATACCCTCGTATGGCCTAACGGCGCAGACTTCGATCCGGCTACCTTACACGATTGGGCAGAAGATGGAAAAGAATTGACAACTCTCTCCCAACACTGGCAGTAATATTACCTCTCGCGGAAAAGCTGTTAAAAGAAGGCCACGGACGAACACGGACAAACACGGATAATTAGCCCCTAAGAACGCGAAGGACCGCGAAGAAAAAACATTCATAGTTGTCCACAGATTACACTGATTAACACTGATTATTATTTTCCGTAGGGGCGAACCGCCTTGTTTCCGTGTGCGCCCTTACCGCTTTCCTGTACTAACTTCTTTTAGATGCATCCAGGATCGTCATGCCCACAAGCTCTTTCTCTCGATACCTCAATAAGATACCTTCTTTCGTCATTTCCGAATCGGTGGCCTTCTGCGGCCTCTTAAAATTAATATAAAGTACATCCGCTCCCTTGTCATAATCGATCCACATTCTCCTTTGTGGAAATTTCAGCAAATACGGTGTAGCTTCCAGTACCTGCGATATATTTCTTTGTGCTGCTAACTGCGACGCCATAGTATAACCTCCCGGCCAAATTTGATTTTACTGGAAAAATATGCGGTGATTATAAAACCGTCCGCCCGTTCAAGCTCTTTATAAACCACCGCTAAAAATTTATCTTTTCTTACTTCCTTAAGAGCAATCAATGCATCATTATAACCCTGTATGATAAAGTCAGGATCCTCGACTGCCTCCAATACATCATCCATATGCCCGGCTAGATCATCGTGGTTCTCTACGATATGAATCCATCGTTCATCAGGCAGCCTTATAGGGAACCCGTTTTTTGAGATGACTATTTCTTTCATTTCAGCACTTCAATCTATCAACGCCATTATAATATAATGATGATGAAAGTCAATGATTTAAGGGAGAAAATTTTAACAGGTCCCAGGGCGTTCCTTTTAAAACCCGCCCACGAATGACACGAATTAACACGAATTAAAAAGGCCCACGGTACACACGGAAAAACGGGAAGAGGGGAAAAAAAGATAGAATGATGAATGATGAATGATGAATGATGAAGAAAAGAAGGAAGAGAGGAAGCGAAGAAGAGAAGAAGAGCGGAAAAATTGAAGAATAAACGTGGATAGACTTGACTAAAACAGTAAGATATCCCATAATTAATATATGCCTGAAATATGTCGATTCTTTGGAATTATAATTACCATGTACGCGGATGACCACAATCCACCTCACTTTCATGCCAGGTATGGAGGTAAATATGAATCTGGTAAAAAGAGTATTAAAGGCTGAGCCTTATAAACTGACCATTGAGTTTAAAAACGGTGAAATAAAAGTTGTAGACCTTGAAAATAAAATAAGAGCCAAATCTACTACCCCGGAAAGCAAATATCGAAGACTTTTGGATTTTGATTACTTTAAAACCGTGAAAGTCCAGGAAGAATGGGATACTATTTACTGGGATAACGGATTGGATTTTTGCCCGGATGTGTTGTATCAATTAGGATTCCCAATGGAAAAACAAAGTTCCGCTGCTTAATTGGTATAACTCCTGACCATTGCCCCCAAAACGCCCTTAGCCGCGAAGAACGCGAAGGACCGCTAAAAGAAAAAAAACCCGCCCACGAATGACACGAATTAACACGAATTGAAAAACTTAAGTCCACAGATTACACCTATAACGCTCAGCTAAATTGACCCACTTTTGCTCAGATAAACTGATCCAGTCATCCAACATCAGAAAATACCCTTAAAATCTCTTAGATGGCCTTTTTTTCTTTTCCAAGTAGTACAAATGAGTGGTATTATTTAATTGAGCAAAGTAGGGTCAATTTTGCTGAGCGCTATAGTTACACTGATTAACACTGATTATTATTTTCCGTAGGGGCGAACCGGCGACCTGCGTGTCTGCCCTTTCCCCCGTGTGCGCCCGCTTATTATCTCACCAAAACCTCCCTCAATATTCATTTATCCCGCCGGGATAATTTATTATCCCGTAAGGAAAAAAAATTATCCCGTAAGGATATGTATGCGATCCCGTAAGGATCCAAAAACTTCAAGCCCCGAAGTTGAAACTTCAAGCATAGAAGTTGTATTATCCCGTAAGGAGTTGTATAATATCCTCCCAGGAAAAAAATGAAATCAAGGAGGTTTACATGGCCCAGCTTATTCATGCTCTAAAAGCTTACGCGCCCCGGTTGAAAATTTCCAGCCGCGCTTCCATGAATCAAGTGGTTAATTTCATCACCGGCCGCACCGGCCTCAATCGAGGTACTATTTCCATGGTTCTTTATGAACTTCAAGACACCCTGCTATACTTTCACCTGACCGGCCGCTCGGTTAAACTGGACGGCCTGGGCTGCTATACTCCCTTCATCGATACGAAAGGCAATATCGATGTCACCAATCGCCTTCCCGCGGAATTTAAAGCCGCGCTGAACAAACCCCACGCCTACGAAGGCGACATCATTAACCGCGATATGATCGGTAAAACCTCGCAGGAAATTATCGCCCGCTGGAACGAAGAACACCCGGATGATAAAATAAATATCGATTGAATCAAAATAAATTTTTTTTTTTAGCAAAAACACTTGACAGTTCATTTTGAGAATGGGATAATCCACCCTTATTATTGGTCCCGGCCCGGGAAGATCGCTAAGGCAAGAGCGATGTGGCCGCGACCACCGCGGCGAGCTGCAAAAAAAGAAAAAAAAGAAAGACTGTAGACGCTAAAATTAACGAAAAAGGAGCATACCAACATGGCAAAAGCGATCAAGGCCATTAGTGCCTTAGGTCCCAGGATTTCACTGGGTAAAAAAGCATCGATGAACGAACTGGTTTCGGCTGTCGCCAATAGGACCGGGCTGAATAAAGGTGATGTTCTCCTGAGTGTTAATGAACTCAGAGATAACATAGTCTCTATTGGGCTATCCGGGAGGGGCGTCAAAATAGACGGCCTGGGAACCTTCACCCCTAAAATCAACTTGAAAGGGCAAATTTCCCTGTCGGTTCGTTTGGACTCCTCGATTTCCGCCGATCTCAATAAGCGCAAGGCGTTTGAAGGCAACATTGAGAACCGCGAAATGATGGGAAAAACGGTCCAGGATATAATCGCTAAATGGAACGAACTTCATCCGGATGACCTGGTCGATTAGGAACCTTAGATGATATCTGTGTAAACCCAACACCTTTTAAAAATGGTGTAACCCTTCACGAGGAGGCGGGTGGCGGGTAGGCGGGTAGGCGGGTGGGCAGGTAGAAAATCGATGTGTCACTACCTGTCCACCCTGTTTTTTCAAAGCAGACAGGAAGGCGGAAAAAGGGACATGCAAGAAAAACTGCAAGAAAAACTGCCCCTTTATCCCGGCCTTCGCCAGCGCCCGGTTACCAGTAGATAACTCAGCCGGCGGACGATCACAAAAAGTTTATATTTAAATCCTTTTTTGACATTGCCGAATGGATGCAAAAGGGTTTCTGCTTTTCGATAAACGGCGGAAACGGCAATGAAAAAGAAATTGCCTGTATATTTCCCGGCAATAGTAAGCAATTCCCGGTTCTTTTTATTTCGTAAAGCAATGGTTTTGATGTCTTCATAGTACCTGAACGCACTGAACCGCTCAGCCACTTTCTTACAGCGTACGCCATTTTTAAGATGACGGATAAAAAAGGCCGCATCAAAGGCGCAAATGTACTGCTCTTCCAGGTGCTTCTCGTGGTAAATCGCCTTACTGAAAAAGGTGGACGGCTGTAAAATATGATAATCAAGGAAAAGAAGCTCTTTCAGGTTTATTTTAGCTGCCCGGTAAACGCCGGTTTCTTGCCCCGCGGTCGAGATGTAAATCCCGTCCCCGCATAAAAGTTCCAGGCCCGGCTCTTTAGCGAAATAATCCGTCACTTTTTGCAAAACCGCGGGGTGGATATAAATATCATCTGAATTTAACCAGCAGTAAATATCGCCGCGGGCCAACCGGAACCCTTTTTTCAGGGCGTCTACCTGGCCATTGTCTTTTTCGCTTAGCCAACGGTAACTGATCCCCAGGCAGTTGTTCCAGCGGAATTTTTTTGCGCCGCGTTCGCCCCGGGTATACCATTTCAGACCGGCCTTCTCAATGGTCCGGCAATTTTCCTGGAGCAAGGTTTCGTATTTCTTGATGACGGCCGCGGAATTATCGGTGGAGGCGCCGTCGATGATAATATAGTCGATATAGAAGTTTCCCTCCTGCATAAGGACCGACTGTACGGTTTCTTCGATGAACCGGCCCTGGTTGTAGGAAGGGGTAACAATGGTTATGATGTCTTTATTCATGGGGGTGGAATCTTTTTTTTATAATATCTTCGGTCAACGTAGTGCCGGCGCATTTGGGGATATGTAAAAAGAATACCGTTTTTTCCGCGGCGTCTAATGATCCTGTGTCTAAAAGTTTCATAATAATTCCAAAATCATTTTTTCGTATTCGACAACACTATTTTTAAATACCACATTCGCCGGAATAATACAAGCCCAATTTGAACAAAGGTTATTAGGAGGAGACGTTTTTTTCCTTTTTCCCGGGACCAGTCGTAACTTTTTATGTTATAATAATGCGTCGAGGTAAAACGTGTATAATGATTTTTTCGGATTTAAAGAAGGACCTTTCCAACTGGTTCCCAACCCGGGCTATTTTTTCCTGGGCCGGAGCCACGAAGAAGCCATCGCCCATCTTAATTACGCCATCGCCCACGGGGACGGTTTCGTGGAAATTACCGGCGAAGTGGGAACCGGTAAAACAACCCTTTGCCGGGCTTTCCTGGAGGACCTGGATGAAAATACCGAAGTGGCCTATATTTTCAATCCCCGCCTCAATTCCATCGAACTGCTGCGGTCTATAAACGACGAATTCGGCGTGGACTCAACGGCCGATAATGTCAAAACTCTTATCGATACCCTTAATGCGTTTCTTATAGAGAAAAAAGCCCGGGGGAAAAACGCCCTGCTCCTGATCGATGAGGCCCAAAACCTGGACAAAGACGTCCTGGAACAACTAAGATTACTCTCCAACCTGGAAACCAATACCGGCAAATTGCTGCAAATGATCCTGGTGGGGCAACCGGAATTGCGGAAAATGCTGGATTCTTACGAGCTCAGACAGTTGCGGCAGCGAATAACCTTAAGCTGGCAACTAACCCCCCTCGGCCGCCATGAAACCAGGGATTATATTCGACACCGGGTGAAAATCGCCTCCCTGAAATCGGGAGATATGTTTACCGAATCGGCATACCGCTTGATCTATAAATATTCCGGCGGCATTCCCAGGTTAATCAATATCGCTTGCGACCGCGCTTTACTTGCCGCCTACGGTTTTAACCGGCCCAAAGTTACCGGGGGTATTGCCGGGACCGCCATAAAGGAATTGAAAACCGGGCGCGAAAGCTCTTTCCATAAAATCATAAACGGGAAAATGCTTACCGTGTTCCTGGCCCTCCTTTGTCTGGCCCTGATGGGCGTGCTGCTGTTCCAAATACCCACGGCCTTTCGCCCGGAATCGACAGGGAAAATGGAAACGGTAGACTCTGCGTCGTCGCACGCGTCGTCGCCCCCGGATGCCACCGGGAAACCGGGTCTTGCGGCAAAAACCTCCGCCAAATGGATTGATTTTCTCGGTAATTTAACGGGCCGCTCATCCCGGCTCAGCGCGCTAAAAACCGCCATGTCCCTGTGGGAAACAACGCCTGTGCTCAATCGTTACCTGGACGATATGGATGATGACAGCGCATTTTTCCAGCTTGCCGCCGCCCAGAATAACTTCTACATTTTAACGGTTACCAATGATTGGGACCTGGTAAAGCGCTTAAACCTCCCGGCCGTGCTGCCGTTTTTGCCCCCGGGGGCGCTTTCTCCCCGCTATCTGACTCTTATTGAAATAACCGGCAATGAACTTGTTTTCAAAGGCGGAGAGGGAGAAACCGGGGAAATCATAAGAGTCAGCCCGGGAGAAATGAAATCTTATTGGCCCGGCGTTGCTTACATTCCCTGGAAAGATTTTCTTAATTGCAGGGGCGACATTCCCCTGGACGCCCCCAAAGAATCAGTTTTAACGCTTAAGATGCTGCTGCGGGATATTGGGTTCGCGGGGATAAAATTGGATCATGTTTATGATGACGCCGCCAGGAAAGCCGTGGAACAAATCCAGGAAGCGCACGGCATCGTGGTGGACGGCATTGTGGGGGCAAGAACGAAGATTGTTATTTACAATCAAAAAAAAGAATTAAAGATACCCCATATTACTTTAAACAAAAATTAAGGAGTATTAAAAATTGAGTTCTATTTTGAGGGCCTTAAAAAAACTAGAGGAAGAGTCCACGCCCAGGGAGAGCGAAAGTCAACCGGTTGAGCACAAAATAAAAAAGAGCCGCTTGAAGCGCAGGCAGGCCGGGGCTTCCCCGGCGGTTAATAAATTCCTTGTCGTACTGGCGGTTGTTTTGCTGCTGGGGATTGTTGGGTGGTTAATCATAAATCCGACGGGGTCCCCCACGATAAGTGTACCGCCGCCGACCCCCGCATTAAAGGAAGCGTTGCCCGGGGAATCGCCGGCGGATGAAAGGAGTGGTGAGCAAACCAAACCTTCGGCAGGTGCGCCAGGTTCGGAAAGCCGCCAACCCCCACAGCCCCCAAAGGCGGAAGAGCCCATTCAACCGGTTGCCGACAAAACGATTGACCGGGAAACAAAGGCAAAACATCCCGCGTTAAATCTTACCGGGATACTCTGGTCCGAAGTTCCGGGGAGGCGCCTTGCATTAATAAACAGCCGTTACCTCAAAGAAGGTGAGAAGATTAATGGCGTCACATTAATTCGCATCGAGGAAAATGCGGTCGCCTTTCAGTCCGGCGCAGAGACCTGGACCGTTGAGTTGGACAGATGACCCGCGGCGTAGGGAATCTACCGATGGTATCGGTAGAAAATCATCAAAAGCTTACGATGCCATCGGTAGATATTCTTGACAACAGCCCGAAAAGTATATATAATACGAGATTACAGGAGGCCGAATGAGCAAAGATGTTTATTATGAGTACAATCCCTGGTGGGAAAGCGAAGGTGAAGTCGGCCTGGAAAACTGGGTTGAAAGGCCGATGGTATTGGACCAGATGGATAAATTTTTCGAGTCCGCAAACATCGTTTTATTAACAGGGCTGCGTAGGGTGGGCAAAACTACTTTAATGAAACTTTTTATTCAGCGACTAATAAAAAGAGGCATTGCCCCGGGAAATATATTTTATGTCAGCCTGGATGATTATGTTTTAGAACCGAAATCCATTCTTGATATTACCACTGAATACCGTACTTTACATAAATTACCCGTGGAAGAAAAAGTATACTTTTTCTTCGATGAGATCACCCATAAGGAAAACTTCCACCAGCAATTAAAAAACCTTTACGACCGGCAGAATGTAAAAATTTATGCGGCAGCTTCCAGCAGTTCTATTTTGAAGGATAAGAAAGCCTACTTGACGGGCAGGGCGAACATATTGGAAGTATTACCGTTGGATTTTCTTGAATATCTTCAATTTAAAAACATCACTGTAAAAAAAAAGGACAGTCGACTGCTGGAGGCATATTTCGATGAATATCTCCAGACCGGCGGCATCCCGGGATATGTCTTATATAAAGAGAGAGAATATCTTCAAAACCTGGTGGACGATATCATTTATAAAGATATCATTGCATATCATAAAATCAAAAACCACCAGGTGGTCAAAGATTTGTTTAAAATCCTGATGGCAAATGTGGGTAACCCCATCAGTACCTACAAGATAGGAAACACTTTGAAAATATCGGCCGATACCGTCAGCCGGTATTTGCAGCATTTTGAAGATACCTATTTGATTTACCTGACGCCGCGCTGTGGGAAGCTCAACCAGCAGCTATCTTCGCCAAGGAAAATTTACGCCGCCGATACAGGGATACGCAATTCCTTTACCGGATACATTAATAAAGGTCGTGTATTTGAGAATTACGTTTATTTGAAAGTTAAGAATTTCAATCCTGTTTACGTATTCGAGAACCAGGTGGAAATCGATTTTTACCTGGACAATAAGGTTTTGGTGGAAGTAAAGTACGGTGAAGAACTTCGCGAAAAGCAGAAAGAATTTTTCGATAAATTCAAAGCCAGCCGGAAATTGGTGATTAAAGGTTACGACGACCTGGCAGAATTATACGAAATACTAAGGATATCTTAATCATAAAACCAACCTTTTCCGCGTTTTTCGCGTGTCTCGCGGGCTCCTCTTTTCAAACCAGTCGCAAAAGAGATCATTCCAATATGAAGAAGAGCGTGTCGCCGATTTTTAAATTTAACTCCCTGGCCCGGTTGCCCCGCAATTCCAATACGTACTGCGCACGTACACGAGAAGGATAACTCTCGCATGGGTCTTTCTCACACGGCGGTACATTAATATACATATCCACTACCTGCCTGCCCTTGTTGAGAAATATGAGGTCCAGGTGCACCAACGTATTCTTCATCCACATACTGTGATAATCTTCCTCGTTATTAACGAATAACATTCCGAAATCATCAGGGATGGTCTTCCGAAACATCAACCCCACCATCTGCTTCTCCACGGTATCCGCGATTTCTACGGTAAACTCCGCGGAACCGATACACATGGGGATCATCTTAACCTGCCCATGGATAAAACCGGTCAGGACCGACAGTATCAAAAAACAACCGATTGCTGTGTTTAAATGTTTCATCTTTTCTATGCCTCCGGCGGCCAGGGACCTTTTTGAAAAAAGCCCTCACGGAGGGCGAGGTCCCTGGACCCCCAAAAACTTTTGGTTATTACAATTCAGACAAATGGCACAAACGAGACGCCGATTAATGTCTCCTCTTTGATTTTACCCTTCTCTTTCCGGTAACGCACTATGCGTTGAAAATAATCGCCCACAGGCGCCACGGCGATTCCACCTTCCAGCAATTGATCAAATAGGTTCTTTGGGAACTGCGCCGGCGCAGCCGTAAGCATGATGCGATCATACGGCGAGTACTCCTCCCAACCATTCCTGCCATTGCCGATTTTATAAGAAATATTATCGTATCTCATTCGCTTCAAAATCGCTTCGGCGTCAAGGGCCAGGACTTCGATAACCTCTACCGTATAAACTTGGGCGGCTATCTCCGCTAAAACGGCCGTCTGATACCCACAACCCGTACCTAACTCCAATACCGTTTCCACACCCCGCAACTCTAACAGCTCCGTCATGTAAGCGACAATATAAGGCTGGGAAATGGTCTGCCCCTTCCCGATGGGTAACGGCCCATCACTGTAAGGAGATGACCCCTGGGAAAAAGACACAAATTCATGCCGGGGAACTTTTCGCATCGCTGCCAAAACCCTGGGGTCCCTAATTCCACGGGAATGGATCTGGGTCTCTACCATCCACTCCCTTAAAGTCTCATATGGGTCTGTCATTATCCTTTTTTCTTCACTATCGCCAACGGTTCCTTTATAAAATATTTTGCCAATATTTCCTTGAAACCGGCATAAGCCTGTGGAACAATCACAGGTTTCTCAATAGCCAACGCCATCCTGAGCGCAACAACCCCCGGTTTGGAAGATACCGCCCGCTGCTGATAAAACCCCACGTCGTTTTTAACCGTCACCTGGGGCGATAAGAACGTAATTTCCAGGCCTTCCGGCGTTTCCACCTCGAGGTCCACCCGGAAACTAAAAGGCATATCCAGGTACAGGGGGTATTTTCTTTCTTTTAAAGAAATCATCTCCCCGGTTACATAAGGAAATTGAAACTTCTCCAATATATACCGCTGTTGGTAAATCGCTTTCAAAAAGTCGCCTTCCACCGACACAACAGCAGTTAATTTTCCCGGAGACAACAGGGTTATCTTTTTTATTTCTAGGCTCGAAATCGGTAATAGCCCCTTGATTACGTTTAACAGGGCTTTTGGGGCGTCTTCCAGCGCGGCGCGGTACGGGTAAAAATACCCGCTTACCACCAGGTTCAGCTCGCCGCCGGTTTTCTCATTATCCTTACCGATCTTTATCTTACCGGAAATGTCCACCAGGTTTTCACAGTCGCCAATGGCCCCGATGGTATAAAAAGCTTTTTCTTGCAAATTGAAGACGGAGACGCCGGCTGCATCGTATGGGAAAAGATGGTCGCCATTTTCCCAGGGATTGAGATAAATGGTTCTATCGGCGTCTGCTTTAATTTTTATGAGGAAACCGTCGAATTGCAGCATGGTGGGAACATCCCGCGCTGACAGCGCCGTTTGACCGCCGCTGGGCAGCGGCAGCGCCAGTATTTCCGCGGGTATGTTAAGTTGCTTTAAAAGTCGATAGAGCAGGTATGCTTTTTCGATGGCGGCGGCGTAATTGGAATCGAAGACCTCTTGCAGTTTTCGTACCGCAAAACCATCCAGGTCGGGGCCGATGGTGCAATTGGCGATCTCATCGCTCACCAACGCCTGCGCCTTGAAATAAAATTCATCCGTATTGGCGGCGTCGGCGGAGGATTTCATCGCTTCCAATCTTTTCACCAGTTCCGCCGGCGCCGGTCCGGCTTCCTCCACCGGTGGGAATACGGCGCCCCAGTCGGATGCGCTGGAAAATACCATGAACGCCTGGCTGTTGGTTTTGTTCAACGGCTCCTCGATAAAAGCCCCCAGGTTTTCAAAGGTGAACGTATAAATATCAAGGTTGTTTGAGGTTTCCTTTGCCGGTTTCGTTTCCGCATTGAACAGGCGATAGTTTAATTTCATCCCGGACGGGACAGATACTTTCAGGACCAGCCGTTGGATGGGGAAACGGTCCGTGATAAACTCCCTGCCGGAAAAATAGGGCATAAACCCCGGCTTTGTCGTCAGCCGGTACTGCAAATCGACAACCGCCCCCCTTTCCAGGCCCGTGTGGGTAACCACCATCTCACGCAAATGAGAATAGTGAGCAAAGAAATGGGCGGACGCCGGCAGCACTTCATTAAACGCATTGGGCGGGGATTGCACTTTCCGGCCATCTTTCATGGTGGTTTCGGACTTCAATACCTTAAGCTCCTGGTACCGCGGGTTATATGTAATAAAAGTTTCGCCGCCGGCGCGATTGACCGCCATGTAGGTCTCCAACTTGAGGAGGTGACGATACACTTTCTCCCAACTGCCGTCCGGGTTCAGGGTAAATGCAATTTCCTTTTCCAGGTATACGGCGTCCGAACCGCCGTTATCGGCAGCGGTAAACGCAAATAACGGGAAAAGGACAAATAGCAGGATAATAATCGCGCTGATGGATGTGATTGATTTTCTCATGTTCTATCTCCTTTCCTTATCTCGCGGGAACAATAACGAGGATGTCGCCCCCGGGTTTCTTAAATTCCAGCACGCTGTCTCTAATGCTTTTCCAGTCTTCCGGCTGACAGACCCGTTTCTTTAGTGTAATCGTTTTAGTGATAAGAATAGCGTTTCCCTTTTGGCGGATATCGCCGGTAAAAGAAGCGCCGCTGCCGTCGATTTTATTCAGCGGACCGGGGTCTATCAACTTAAAACCCCCGGGTAATTGCAGGGTTTCGGTTACCTCCACCATCTGCGAGCAGCGCATGTTAAAGGGATACGCCCGGTCCCCGGAAAAAGGTTCCAGGCCGCTGAAAACCGGCACATTGGCGTAAGGTAAGCGGGAGGATAGCGGTGTGAAAAAGGTTTCGCCCACGCCGGGAGGAAAATAATGAGCGATTTCCAGGGAGAAAGTTATTTTCATCGGTTTTGAGAGGTCGTAGGGGTCGTGGAAAACCAGGTCGGAGATATTGGCTTCGGGGTGAATTTTAGAGAATTCGGCCTGGAATCTCAGGGGCCAGGATTCTTTCAAATTCCTTTGAAAGCCGCGCCTTAAATTATTATCCGATTGCCCCTCCGCTTCTATTTCGATATTCGCTTGCAAATGGCCCTGGGCGGAGAGGCGGGAAGCGATTTTATATTTCAAATAATGTTTTTCCGGGGGGCTGAGGGGGGTGCTCAATAAGTCTGCGCCTTCCGGGACGCCCATCAAATATTCCTGTTGTTGTTCGGCGGAGGACCAGAGTTCCCTGACCCCGGGGACCCAGGTGGGGTCCAGCAGGTGGTATTTGCCGTTTAGTTTGACCAGTGTGACGCTGTGATTAAATTGATCGGCGGGGATGCGGTCTATGCGGCTGCCGGCCATGGTCATGGCCGGGTAAGATTCGAAACCCGCGGCCCTTAGCATGGTAACCAACATACCGGCTTTGTCTTTGCATACGCCGCAGCGGTCCTTGAAAGTCATGGTACCTTTATGAAGCGTAAAACCTTCGCCTTCGCCCATGGATATACCGGAATAACGTATCTCTTCGGCGACCCAGTGGGTGAGGCGGGAAATTTTTTCCCAATCATCGGCGGCGTCGCGGATGATCTCCTGGGTTTTCTGTTTTATTTCGTCGTCATATTCGAAGGACCCGTAATCTTCATTGACTTTATGGAACCACAGGGACTTGGCTTTCCAGTCCGGGGAAGTGGATACCAGCAGCTTGGGTAAAAAATCCGAGAAATCGGTAATGCCGGGTTCCCTTTTAATGGGACGGATATCTTTTTTCTCCCAGTAATAGACTGTGCGGTCCCCTTCCACATGGGCATAATGGTGGGCATCGCCGTTGTAGAATTCGTACTGGAAACGTTTACCGGCGGGGATGGAGACCTCATAGGTCTTGGTTTTGATGGGGACAGTGGAATAGAAAGGGATAATATCGTAAAAATGGCCTTTCATGGGTGGGATGTATCGATCGTCCTCTTCTTGATAGAGTAGGGCATAGATAAACCCTTTGCGATAGGTTTTAACCCAGAGACCGTCGCCCGGTTCCAGGCGGCCCACGGGCAGCAATATTTCCCTGCCGCCCCAGTAAATGGCGCGGGCCGGGGCGGGATACTCAATCACTTTACTCAACGGGATATCGCTGATCCGGCCGTCTTTTTTGATTACTTTGGCGCCTTTGACTTCGACATAGGCGGTCTGTGGGTCAAAAGTGAAAACCAGGGATTTTAACTCTTTTCCCCCGTTTATGGTTAGAACTTTGTAAAGGACTTCTTTGTCCACATGGCTCAGGCCGGAATCCATTACGTTGACGTAGGTGCGGTCAAAAACCAGCAGTTGGTTAGACCCGGCAAAGTCTGCCGCTTCGCCGGCGCCGGCCACCAATGCCGACAGGTCGTCCTGACCTTGTATCGGCGTTATTATAAGAAAGGCCAGCATTAAAATCAGGGATACTTTTTTCATTACTTCCTCCAGGTAATAAATATACCTCTTTTTTAAGTTTTTTTCCAGTACCCTTGTTTTCTTTCAGCCTGTTCCTCAAATGGCATGGTGGAACATGCTGTCCCGCAGCGCCCTTCTGCGAGGAGTTCCTTCCATCGCCTCCCCCCTTTTTATAAGGATTGTGAAATCGTTGGCCGGTTATTTTCCTTTTTCCTTTTTATTATTGTTGGGGGCGGTTTGCACCTCGGGGGCCGCCGTTTGAGTTGTACCGCCGTCAGCCGGGGGTTGTT
>JAPKZK010000001.1 GCA_026393835.1 Candidatus Aminicenantota bacterium
GGCCACGGACGCCAGAAAGGGGTGGCTGAGGTGTATCGCGGCGTCAAGGAGACGGGTAACCTTCTGCAGAAAATACGGCTGGAAATAGCGGTAAACGATAATTTCCTTGAGCCGGCGATCAAGGCGATCGTTAAGGGAGCAAAGACCGGGGAAACCGGGGACGGCAAGATCTTCATCCTGGATTTGAAGGAATGCGTGCGCATCCGCACTGAGGAGCGAGGGTCGGTAGCTATAGGATAATACTTGAACAAAAGTTTTAGCTCATAGCTTTTGGCTCAGAGCTCATAAATCAGGACAGAGGAGTACATGAGTACAGTAAAATACGCACTACGCAATCAGACTGTGTCGCAATGATAAAAACGTCGTCATTGCGAGGGCCGAAGGCCCGAAGCAATCTCTATCACCGACGGAGATTGCTTCGTCGCTCACTGCGTTCGCTCCTCGCAATCAGACTGTGTCACAATTACTGATATTGCTCATAAATAAATTTAAGGTTAAATCGATAGAACAGGTACAGTTTATCGCCGGGTATGCTATAATAAAGGCATAAAAAGGAGGTTTATTATGGCATACCGTTATGGAAACCGAGAACAACAAGAGCTTTTTCCGCAAACAATAGAAGAATATGTGGCCCAAGACGATCCTGTCAGGGCTTATGATGCCTTTATAGAAGCACTTGATTTCAGTAAACTCGAGCTTGTCTTAGATGAAAACAAAGCTGGAAATCCAGGATACAATCCTAAGGCAATGCTTAAGTTGTTTGTCTACGGTCCTTCTTATGGAGTTAGAAGCTCCAGGAAATTAGAAAGAGCGAATTATCATAATCTTTCTTTTATCTGGCTTATGGGCGGCTTAAAGCCGGATCATAAGACTATAGCCTTGTTCAGAAAAAACAACCGGCACGTTCTTAAAAATGTCCTTAAACAGTGCGCTCAAATGTGTATTAAGCTAGACCTTATAGCAGGTAACAGCCTTTTTGTTGATGGTTCAAAGATTAGGGCAAACGCCTCAATCAAGAACACCTGGACAAAAGAAAAATGCCAGGAATATCTCAAAAAAATAGACCAGCGTGTTGAAGCCATACTCGATGAATGTGAAGCCATAGACAACGAGGAACAAAACCAGCCGTCGCTGGTAAAACTAAATAAAAAAATAAAAGATAACCAAGCGCTCAAAGCTAAGGTACAGGCAATTTTTACAGAACTAAAACAAGAAGACAAAAAATCAATAAATACCATAGATAAAGAATGTACTAGGATAAACAGCGTCCAAGGTTCTCATGCCGGTTACAACGTGCAAACCGTTGTCGATGAAAAACACGGCTTTATTGTTAATGCCGACGTTGTCAGTGAAAACAATGATGTAAATCAATTTGCGAATCAGATTGAGCAGGCCAATGAAACATTGGGTAAAAAATGTAAGACTGCCTGTGCTGATTCAGGTTATGCTAATACGGAACAACTAAAACAAATAGACCAACAAGATATCAAGGTTATCGTCCCCTCACAAAGACAAGCTTCAAAAAAAGAACCTGAAGAATTCGACAAAGAACAATTTAATTATAATCCCACGAAAGACTGTTATATATGTCCCCAGGGACATAATCTGATATGTGAATTTAGCGATGGTAAAACTAAAAGGTATAAAATTACACAAAGTTCTATCTGCATAGAGTGTAACTGTTTTGGTAAATGCACCAAATCACTAAAAGGCAGACAAATAAACAGGCTTGTTGATGAAGAAATACGGTTAAGACTCGAGGCTCAATATCTACAACCCGAATCACAAGCTATTTATAAACTCAGAAAACAAAAGGTTGAATTACCATTTGGTCATATCAAACGTAATTTAGGCGTTAAAGACTTCCTGCTACGCGGGATTGATGGTGTTAAAGCGGAGCTATCAGCATTAGCCACCTGTTTTAATGTAACCAGAATGATAAGCATCTTCGGTGTTACAGGGCTTATAAAGGAGTTAATACTTGTTAAATAGAGAGAGATACGGTTGTTTTTTGCAAAAGTAGCTTAAAGCTTCCTGTATTTCTCTTTTATGTCAAAGAACAGCTTCCAAAATTTAATTGTGACACAGTCTGAATGACGTGTGACACAGTCTGAATGACGAAAAAGCGAATTGTGACACAGTCTGAATGACGGAAAAATGAATTGAGACACAGTCTGAATTACCGGTTACGTATCTTGATTATGACACAGTTTGATTGCGTTTTGCTAAAACACGTACGGATATGTTGATAATAATCTTCTGGGTCGTATTTTTTCTTATATTGGGGCTGACTTTGCTGGCGATTTATCTTTCCGATGTCGAGAAGTTTAGGAAGAAGCTGCGCAGGAAAGAAAAGCCGGCAGGAGCGCAGGGGCAGTCTGTGTCTCTTGCTCCCCATGAGATTAAGATCAACCGGTTGGAAAACCAGATGACCGTTCATAAAACGGAACTGGAAAAGACTAAAAATGACGCCGCGGAACTGGAAAAATCCCTTAATCAGATACGTAAGAGGGAAGCGGAACTGAAAGAAGAGGCGGACAGAGGCAAGGAATTTGTGCAGAAGAATGATGAAATAATGAAAAAAGTCCAGGAGAAGCTTACCGTTCTGGAAAAAGACTATGTTAAGAAGGATAAGGAACTTACCGCTGAATTTTCAAAAAATGTTGATCTGACCCGGGATATACGAACGTTTAATAACCGGATACAGGAGCTGGAAAACGAAGGCAAGGAGAAAACCGAGAAGATAGAGATCCTCAGGCATAAAGTCGAGAAG
>JAPKZK010000158.1 GCA_026393835.1 Candidatus Aminicenantota bacterium
GATTATCCGAAAGATAAAACAATCCAGCAGTTACTTGAAGAACAGACATCACGGACGCCTGATCATATTGCCATTGTAGGGACAACCACGGTAGAGACGTTGCGCGCAACGTCTCTACATACAACCTACCGCCAATTGAATAATCAATCCAACCGATTGGCAGGTTTGTTAAGCGAAAAAGGCGTCCTGCCGGATACCATTGTGGCCATCATGATGGAACGTTCCATTGAAATGATCATTGGGCTTTTCGGCATTTTAAAGGTTGGCTGCGCCTACCTCCCCATTGACCCAGGTTACCCGCAGGGAAGAATTGATTATATGCTTAAAGATAGTGGAGCGAAATTGTTGGTTACCACCTATGATGAAGAAGGTGAGAAGGTGAGAAGGTGGGAAGGTGAGAAAGTTCTTTTAGAAGAAATCTTCAAATCCCCAAAAAGTTCTTCTTACCCTCTTACCGTCTTACCCTCTTACCCTCAAATCCCCTCAAACCTCGCTTATCTCATTTACACCTCCGGTTCTACCGGCAACCCCAAAGGGGCGATGGTTAAAATGGAAGGTTTTTTAAATTTACTTCGCTGGTATACCGATGAATTCAAAATAGGAGAAAACGATAACGTTTTATTAATTGCCCCCATCAGTTTCGATCTTGCGCAAAAGAATTTATTCAGTTCTTTCATCGTGGGGGGATGTCTCACATTGGCTTCTCCCGGGATTCCCGATTACCATGAATTGTCGGAGATTATCCACAACGAGCAAATCACCCTTATAAACTGTGCCCCCAGTGTGTTTTACCCGCTGCTGGAGTTGCATGGCGATACCGGTTTTGCTAAGTTGAAATCCCTTGGCAAGATCATATTGGGGGGGGAACCCATCCAGGTAGATAAACTGCTGCCCTGGGTGAATTCGGGGGCTTATCGCTGTGAAATTGTAAACACCTACGGTCCAACCGAGTGTACAGATATTGCATCGAGCTATCGCATTCCCAATGATGCGATCCGTGAGCAAATACCGATTCCTATGGGGAAACCCATTTATAATGTAAAAATATTCATATTGGATAAATACTTGAATGTATTACCGGTAATGGTCAGCGGCGAGATTTGTATTGGTGGGATTGGAGTATCGCTGGGGTATTGCAATAATCCCGGGTTGACACAGGAAAAATTTAAAGAGATACCGCACCTTCCAGGGAAAATCGTATATCGAAGCGGAGATATAGGCCGTTGGCTCCCGGATGGAAACATTGAGTTCCTGGGACGACTGGATCACCAGGTAAAAGTACGTGGAATTCGGATAGAATTGGGGGAGATCGAAAGGCAATTGTTAGGAAATAAAGAGATCAAAGATGCGGTAGTCGTTGCCGGGGAGAGAGAAAAAGGGAATAATTATCTTTGCGCCTATATAATCCCCCATGAGAACCTATCGCTGGCGAAAGTACGGGAATATTTAGCGCAGCGTTTGCCCGAATATATGATCCCTACGTATTTTGTGCGGTTGGAGCACATGCCGTTGACGCCCAGCGGTAAAGTGGACAGGATGCATTTACCTGAGCCTGAAATCGAGGATGTTTGTTCATATGCTGCCCCCCGGGATAAGATAGAGGAAAAATTGGCTGAAATATGGGCCGTGATTTTAGGTAGAGACATATCTCAGGACCGGATTGGCATCGATGATAATTTTTTTCGGTTGGGTGGGCATTCATTAAAAGCATCTTCCCTGGCAGCCATGATACACAAAACATTTAATATAAAAATACCATTGGTGGAGATATTTAAAAGACCCACTATCCGGGGGCTTTTCGAATATCTTAATGAAGCGGTTGGTGAAAAGTACATATTGATAGAACCGGTAGAAGAGAAGGAATACTATATCTTATCGTCGGCGCAGAAGCGGTTATATTTTTTACATGGGTACTGGAAGGAGTCATTGATAAATTGTTGTTGGAGCAAACCTTCGCAAAACTCATCCGGGGGCATGAAAGTTTACGAACCTCGTTTGTTATCATCGGTGAAGAACCGGTGCAGAGGATTCATGATGAAGTGGAATATAAAATAGAATATAAAGATTTAGCCACGGACAAACACGGACAAACACGGTTTTTTTTAAATAACTTCATCCACCCTTTCGACCTGTCCAAAGCGCCGTTAATGCGAATGAGCCTAATAGAAATAGAAGAAGATAAATATCTCTTGATGGTGGATATTCATCACATCATATCGGATGGGATGTCGACCCAGGTCCTGGTGCAAGATTTTTCAGTCCTTTATTCGGGGAAAGAATTGCCGGAGATAAAGCTCCGGTACAAGGACTATGCCGCGTGGCAAAACCGGGAGAGAGTGAATATAAATATCCTGGAACAAGGTGAATACTGGAAGAAGGAGTATGAAGGCGAAATTCCCGTATTGGAGTTGCCGACCGATTATGCGAGACCTACTGTTCAGGCTTTTGAAGGAAACAGCATCTATTTTGAGATAAGTAATGAAACTTCCGGTGCGTTAAAGGCCCTGTCGTTGGAAGCTGAAGCGACGTTATATATGGTATTACTGGCATTATATGCTGCGCTTCTATCTAAGCTAAGCAGCCGGGAAGATATCGTCATTGGTTCTCCTGTGGCAGGACGCAGGCATGTTGACCTGGAAAAAATTATCGGTATGTTTGTCAACACATTGGCTTTTAGAACTTATCCTTCGGGAGAAAAGGGGTTTATGGATTTTCTTGGCGAAGTTAAAGATATCGCATTAAAAGGGTTTGAGAACCAGGAATATCAATATGAAGACCTGGTAGAACAACTCTCCGTAAACAGGGACGCCGGACGGAACCCCCTCTTTGACGCCATGTTTGTGCTGCAGAATACCGGTTCTCAACAAATAGAGCTTCCCGGATTGAAGTTTGTTCCCTATGAATATGAAAATAAAACATCGAAATTTGATCTGACATTAAACGCTGTGGAAGCAGAAGGGAAATTGTTGTTGACGTTTGAATACAGTACAAACCTGTTTAAAGTGGAAACCGTTGAACGATTTAGCGCCTATTTTGTTAATATCATACGGGGTGTGGTGGAAAATAAGTGGAAGAGAATCTCCGATTTTGAAATCATAACGGAAGAGGAGAAGCAGCGGGTATTATTCGATTTTAATGAGACCAGGGTTGATTATCCGAAAGATAAAACAATCCAGCAGTTACTTGAAGAACAGACATCACGGACGCCTGATCATATTGCCATTGTAGGGACAACCACGGTAGAGACGTTGCGCGCAACGTCTCTACATACAACCTACCGCCAATTGAAT